>NZ_JBVHWW010000008.1:131805-212171 GCF_055563995.1 Streptomyces sp. NPDC029164
GTGCAGTGGCTCGGCCCGGCGCTGGTCACCCCGGCGGTGATCGGGGCGTACGTATGGATGTGGGCCGGTTTCGCGTCGTGCGGGAGCCGTGAGGGATCAGCAGGTCGGCTCGGGGTCGGGTCGGCGGGCCGGGGTCAGCAGGCGGGTACGGTGGCCGAGACCGGGACACCGTGCTCGGCGGCGAGTCGCTGGAGGTCTTCCAGCTCCGCCTGTTCCACTTCCGCGAGGAAGTCGTCGCCCGTCTCGCGGGCGTGCATGAGGTCCGACTGCGTGGACCTGATGCGCTGCAGGAGACCCGCGGTGAATGCGTCCATGATGGGTTCGCCCCCTCTTCGTGGGTCGGCGGCGGCACGTGGCTGTCCGCCGTCAGGGAGTGGATGGGGTGTGAGGACGTCCTCCCCGGCACCCTGGGCCCAGAAACCTCTCCAGGCCAGGGAATCCTCACTTCCGCCCCGTGGGCCCCTCCACGAGCCGCCTTACAGCCGGTTTACGGCCGAAACGTGCAGGATGGGCGACGCAATACACGTGTGCCCTTCTGGGCTCGGAGGAAGGAAACGACGTGCGCGTACTCGTCGTCGAGGACGAGCAGCTGCTCGCCGATGCGGTGGCCACCGGACTGCGCCGGGAGGCCATGGCCGTGGACGTCGTGTACGACGGCGCCGCCGCCCTGGAGCGGGTCGGCGTGAACGACTACGACGTGGTCGTGCTCGACCGGGACCTCCCGCTCGTGCACGGCGACGACGTGTGCCGGAAGATCGTCGAGCTCGGCATGCCCACCCGCGTGCTCATGCTGACCGCCTCGGGTGACGTCAGCGACCGGGTGGAGGGCCTGGAGCTCGGGGCGGACGACTACCTGCCCAAGCCCTTCGCCTTCACCGAGCTGACCGCCCGCGTGCGGGCCCTCGGCCGGCGCACGACCGTCGCGCTGCCGCCCGTACTGGAGCGCGCCGGGATCAAGCTGGACCCGAACCGGCGCGAGGTGTTCCGCGAGGGCAAGGAGGTCCAGCTGGCCCCGAAGGAGTTCGCGGTGCTGGAGGTCCTCATGCGCAGCGAGGGGACCGTCGTCTCCGCCGAGCAGCTGCTGGAGAAGGCCTGGGACGAGAACACCGACCCGTTCACCAACGTCGTACGGGTGACGGTCATGACCCTGCGGCGCAAGCTCGGGGAGCCGCCGGTCATCGTCACCGTGCCCGGTTCCGGATACCGGATCTGACCCGCGTGGCAACCAGCCCGGCGCCACCGACGGCGCCACCGAAACCGACCTGGGACCCCGGCCAGCCCGAGGGTCCCTTCCCGTGGCTGCGCCCGACCATCCGGATACGCCTCACGCTGCTCTACGGCGGGATGTTCCTGATCGCGGGCATCCTGCTGCTGTCGATCATCTACCTGCTGGCGGCGCAGGCGCTGCGCCAGGGCAACGCCCTCATGTACGAGATCGTCGACGGGCAGAACGTCCAGGTCACCAGCACCACCTGCCCGGTGTCGCGGATCAACCAGCTCGAACAGTTCAACACCGCGATGAAGGCCTGCGCGCTGGAGCAGCGCCGGCACGCCCTGGACGACCTGCTCAGCCGGTCGCTGATGGCCCTGCTGGGGCTGAGCATCATCGCCTTCGCCTTCGGCTACGCGATGGCCGGCCGGGTGCTCTCGCCGCTGGGCAAGATCACCCGTACCGCCCGCCGGGTGGTCGGCACCGACCTGACCCGGCGGATCGAGCTGGACGGGCCGGACGACGAGCTCAAGGAGCTCGCCGACACCTTCGACGAGATGCTCGACCGGCTGGAGCGGGCCTTCACGGCGCAGCAGAGGTTCGTCGCGAACGCCTCGCACGAGCTGCGCACGCCGCTCGCGATCAACCGGACCCTGCTGGAGGTGCACCTCTCCGATCCGGGGGCCCCGGTGGAGCTCCAGCAGCTCGGCAAGACCCTGCTCGCCACCAACGAGCGCAGCGAGCAGCTGGTCGAGGGCCTGCTGCTGCTGGCCCGGAGCGAGAACCAGATAGTCGAGCGCAAGCCCGTGGACCTGGCGGAGGTGGCCTCGCGCGCCGTCGACCAGGTGCGGGGCGAGGCCGAGGCGAAGGGCGTGGAGATCCGCGGCGAGCGCGCGCCGGCCGTCGTCCAGGGCAACGGCGTGCTGCTGGAGCGGATCGCCCTCAACCTGGTGCAGAACGCCGTCCGGTACAACGTGCCGGAGGACGGCTGGGTGGAGGTCACGACCGAGGCCCAGCACGGTCAGGCGGTGCTCCTGGTATCGAACACGGGTCCCGTTGTTCCCGCGTACGAGGTGGACAACCTCTTCGAGCCCTTCAGACGGCTGCGTACGGAGCGCACGGGCAGTGACAAGGGTGTCGGGCTCGGTCTGTCGATCGCGCGCTCTGTGGCGCGCGCACACGGCGGAAGGATCCAGGCAACACCCCGGGAAGGCGGTGGCCTCGTGATGCGTGTCACTCTTCCCTTGTGAGTGCTGCACTCCGTGTTCGCTGCTGGCTGAACGCTTGTCCTTTGAAAGCAATTGCTCCTGTGTGATCGATCACAGTAGCGAGTGTCGATGCATGTGCGTTCAGTGACCCTGGGGCGGCCGGAAAGCCCGGGAAGTCCGGGTTTCCGGCCCCCCGTATGGCGGGAAATACACGGGGTGGCGTTTGTGCAAGACGGCCCCCGGACCGTGTACGGTCCCGGTCGTCATCCCAGCCAATCGCCCCTTCAGGTGGGCGGCTGGGTGTCGATTGAGTAACAGACCTTGATGTGAGGCAAAATCTCCGCCTCAGGTCGGGCACAAGTCCGGCCTCTCGTGCGTTACGTGCGCTGAGACACCGCTAACACCCAGAGGGGGAGAGCGAACAATGGCAACGGACTACGACACCCCGCGCAAGACCGACGACGACGTCGACAACGACAGCATTGAAGAGCTGAAGGCCCGACGTAACGACAAGTCGTCCTCGGCCTCGGACATGGACGAATTCGACTCGGCCGAGAGCCTGGAGCTTCCCGGTGCGGACCTCTCCAATGAGGAGCTGGCCGTCCGGGTCCTGCCCAAGCAGGCCGATGAGTTCACCTGCATGAGCTGCTTCCTGGTGCACCACCGCAGCCAGCTGGCGCGCGAGAAGAACGGTCAGCCGATCTGTCGCGACTGCGACTGAGAGGCGTCGGCCGTGGCTGGCTCGACACCCTTTCGGAAGCGACGCTTCCGGAAGTCTGGTGATCCGGCGGAGGCGCAGGTGGCACCCCCGGACCCGGAAACGGGTTCCGGAGCCCCCGGCGGCTCCGCCAGTGATGCGATCGCCGTGCCCTCCGACACCGCCCCGGCGGTGCCGTCGGTCACAGAGCCCGGCGAGGGGGCCCGGCCCAGGCCTGGGGCCCATCGGCTGCAAGCCGTCAAGAAGGGTGTACGCAGGGGCGGCGAAAGTGTCCGGCACGCCGCCCTGTACATCACCGAGAGAGTCATGGAGAACGCACCGCGCGTTCCGGTTCGGGACCTCGCGACCCTGCGCGCGCAGTTCCCGGGCCTCGGCCCCGATCAGCTTGCCGACAAGCTGATCTCGGGCGCCGCCAACGCCGCCTCGACCGTCGGCGCCGGGATCGGCGCGGCGGCCATGCTGCCCGTCCCGCCCGCGATGCCGGCGGAACTGGCGGCGGAGATCACCGGGGTCGCCGCGATCGAGCTGAAGCTCGTCGCCGAACTCCACGAGGTGTACGGGCTCCGCGCCCCCGGCAACCTCGGACAGCGCAGCTACGCCTACCTGGCCGCCTGGACGGAGGAACGCGGGGTCGACCTGACCAGGCCGTCGACGCTGAACGTCGCGCTCGGCGGGCAGATGAAGCGCGAACTGCGCCAGCAGATCATGAAGCGGATGTTCCGCAGCCTCCCCAACCTGATGCCGTTCATGGTGGGCGCCGCCGTCGGCGCGGTCATGAACCGGCGCGACACCCGCAAGCTCGCCGAGAAGGTCCGTGACGACCTGCGCAGCAGGGCCGTGGCGTGGGATGCCCTGCCCGCCCTGCCGCCCCTGGAGCAGCCCGCACAGCCCCTTCCCGAGGCCACCAGGGCCGCACTGGAAGGTCGGGATCCGGGCCCGTTCGGCTGAGCCCGGCCCCCGCCGGGGACACGGGTGCTATCCGGCCGGGACGGCCTGGGCCTTCGCCGCGCGGATCGCCGCGACCAGGGCTCCGGGCTCGCGGGTGGAGACGTAGACGTACGGGGTCGGGTCCGCCGGGTCCGTGACCTCGACGCGGACCGCGGTCGGCACGTAGCTGCGCAGCAGCATGAAGGCGCGCGGGTCCGCCTTGTACGTGCGCCAGGCGCGCGACTCCTCGGCGTCCAGGACCTCCGGCTCACCCAGCGCGGTCACCGGGATCCGCGCGTCCCCGACCGCCAGCGCCCCGTTCACGACGCGCACGCGCGCGGAACCGTACGAGCTCACCAGCAGCCCGCTCAGCGCGGTGCCCCCGACCAGGCCGGCCAGCAGCGGCATCGTGCCCAGCGGCAGCAGCATCAGCGCGCACGCGAGGCCGGTCAGTACGGCGATGCCCCACCAGGTGCGGGGGGCGGTCAGGCGTTCGTCGTGGTGCGCGGGGGAGAGCTGCATGCGCTCAAGCCTGCCACGAGGCGACCGGTGGGTAGCCGCGCGGGTAAGGTCTGCGGCTGTGAGTGGACGAAACACAGCGTTGACGCCCCCGGCCGATGCCACCGCACCGGTCCGGCACCCCGATGCCCCGGCACCCGGCGAGCTCCTCGGTGCGCACTACGAGCACTGTTTCGGCTGTGGCGAGGGCCAGCCGCACGGACTCCACCTGGAGGCCCGCGCGGGCGAGGGCGTGCGCATCACCGCGGAGTTCACCGTCAAGCCCGCACACCAGGGCGCTCCCGGCCTCGCCCACGGCGGGGTGCTCGCCACCGCGCTCGACGAGACGCTGGGCTCCCTGAACTGGCTGCTGCGCGTCATCGCGGTGACGGGGCGGCTGGAGACCGACTTCGTACGGCCCGTGCCCGTGGACACCGTGCTGTACCTGGAGGCCGAGGTCACCGCCGTCGCCGGGCGGAAGATCTACTGCACCGCCGTCGGCCGGATAGGCGGTCCGCAGGGCCCGGTCGCCGTGCGCGCCGACGCCCTCTTCATCGAGGTGAAGGTCGACCACTTCATCGACAACGGACGGCCCGAGGAGATCCGGGCGGCGATGGCCGACCCGGACCAGGTCAGGCGCGCACGCGCCTTCGAGGTGAACCCCTGATGTCCCTGAACCACAACGGACCCCGCCACGAGGTCGACGTGCTGATCCGGCGCGTCGATCCGGAGGTCCCCCTTCCCGCGTACGGCCACCCCGGCGACGCCGGCTGCGACCTGGTGACGACCCAGGCCGCGGAGCTGGCGCCCGGCGAGCGGACCGTGCTGCCCACCGGAGTGTCCATCGCCCTGCCCGACGGGTACGCGGCCTTCGTGCACCCCAGGTCCGGACTGGCCGCACGCTGCGGGCTCGCCCTCGTGAATGCCCCGGGGACGGTGGATGCCGGGTACCGTGGGGAGATCAAGGTGATCGTGGTCAATCTCGACCCTCGCGAGAGCGTCCGGTTCGAGCGTTTCGACCGCATTGCCCAGCTGGTTGTCCAGCGGGTCGAGAAGGTGCGCTTCCACGAGGTGGCGGAACTTCCCGGCTCTGCCCGGGCCGAGGGGGGTTTCGGCTCCACCGGCGGTCATGCGGCCGTGGCCGGATCCGGGGCTGGTCAGCAGGGTGGGAATGGCTACGCTTCGGTCGTTACCGACCGGGAAGGACAGTGACGTGTTCGGACGTCGCAAGAAGAACGACTCCGCCCAGGACGGCGGCGCGGCCGAGCAGGTCGTAGACGGCGTCGGCTCCGGTGAGCCGGACGACGCGGGCGAGCAGGACGACGCTGCCACACCGCGCCGGGTGAACCTGCCGCCCGCCCCGCGGCCCGACGGCCCCTGGGACATCTCCGAGGTGCTCGGGAACCCGGCCGACGGCCGGGTCGACCTGGGCGGCATCCTCGTGCCCGGTGTCGAGGGCATGGAACTGCGCGTCGAGGTCGCGGGTGACGCGATCGTGGCCGCGACCGTGGTCCTCGGCGACAGCGCCGTGCAGCTGCAGGCCTTCGCCGCGCCCAAGAAGGAAGGCATCTGGGGCGAGGTCCGCGAAGAGATCGCCGCGGGCATCACCCAGCAGGGCGGCATCATCGACGAGGCCCAGGGTTCCCTGGGCTGGGAGCTGCGCGCACAGGTGCCCGTACCGCTCCCGGACGGGCAGACCGGCGCCCAGCTGGTCCGCTTCGTCGGCGTCGACGGTCCGCGCTGGTTCCTGCGCGGCGTCATCTCCGGCCAGGGCGCGGTGCGCCCCGAGTCGGCGGGCGTGCTGGAGCAGATCTTCCGGGACACCGTCGTCGTCCGCGGCGACGGCCCGATGGCCCCCCGCGACCCGATCGTCCTGAAGCTGCCGAACGACGCCCAGATGGTGCCGGACGGCGTGCAGACGGACGAGCAGGAAGGCTCCCGCTTCGGCGGCGGCATGGGCCAGCTGGAGCGCGGCCCGGAGATCACCGAGGTCCGCTGACCCCGGACGGCCCCGCGCGCACAGGGGGCCGTCGCATGTTTTCGGCCGGTGGGCCCCACTCCCTCGGGGTGGGGCCCACCGGCTTTCGCGTGCCCGCCGGAGAGCCCGCCCGCCCGTGCCCGCCTCGGTCGGCCGCACGGGGACCCCGCCCTCGGCGTCAGGGATCCGTCAGGGATCGCCGCCCTGACGGTCATCGGTGCGTGGACATCCCGGGCGTCCCCGAGAATGGGCGCATGGGACGCGGCAAGCTCAGGATCTATCTCGGCGCGGCACCCGGTGTGGGCAAGACCTACGCGATGCTCTCCGAGGGCCACCGCAGGGTGGAGCGGGGCGCGGACCTCGTCGTCGGCTTCGTCGAGCACCACGGGCGGCCGCGTACGGAGGTCATGCTGCACGGTCTCGAACGGGTGGAGCGCAAGGCCCTCACCTACCGCGGGGCCTCCTTCACCGAGATGGACGTGGACGCGCTGCTCGCCCGCGGGCCCGCCATCGCGCTCGTCGACGAACTCGCCCACACCAACGTGCCCGGCTCGCGCAACGCCAAGCGCTGGCAGGACGTTGAGGAGCTGCTGCGGGCCGGGATCGACGTGGTGTCCACCGTCAACATCCAGCACCTGGAGTCCCTGGGGGACGTGGTCGAGTCGATCACCGGTGTGCGGCAGCGGGAGACCGTGCCCGACGAGGTGGTCCGCCGGGCCGACCAGATCGAGCTGGTCGACATGTCTCCGCAGGCGCTGCGCCGGCGGATGGCGCACGGGAACATATACAAGCCCGAAAAGGTCGACGCGGCCCTGTCCAACTACTTCCGGCCCGGCAACCTCACCGCCCTGCGCGAGCTCGCGCTGCTGTGGGTCGCCGACCGGGCGGACGAGTACCTCCAGCAGTACCGCGGTGAGCACGGCATCCGCTCGACCTGGCAGGCGCGCGAGCGGATCGTCGTCGGGCTGACCGGCGGGCCGGAGGGGCGCACGCTCATCCGGCGCGCCTCGCGGATGGCGGCCAAGGGCTCGGGCAGCGAGATCCTCGCCGTCTACATCGCCCGCAGCGACGGGCTGACCGCGGCCTCGCCGAAGGAGCTCGCGGTCCAGCGGACGCTGGTCGAGGACCTGGGCGGAACGTTTCACCATGTGATCGGCGACGACATCCCGGACGCGCTGCTGGAGTTCGCGCGCGGGGTCAACGCCACCCAGATCGTGCTCGGCTCCAGCCGCCGCCGCTCGTGGCAGTACGTCTTCGGCCCCGGCGTCGGCGCGAGCGTGGCCCGCGACTCGGGACCCGACCTCGACGTGCACATCGTCACGCACGAGGAGGTCGCCAAGGGGCGCGGACTGCCCGTGGTCCGCTCGGCGGCCCGGCTCGGACGGCCCCGGATCCTCGCCGGCTGGCTGGTGGGCGTGGTCCTCCCGCCGCTGCTGTGCCTGCTGCTGACGCATGCCGCCTGGGACCCCGGGCTCGCCAACGACATGCTGCTCTTCCTGGCGCTGACGGTCGCGGCGGCGCTGCTCGGCGGCCTCTGGCCGGCCCTCGCCTCCGCCGCCGTCGGCTCGCTGCTGCTGAACTACTACTTCGCCCCGCCGCTGCACCGGTTCGCCATCTCCGACGCCCGGAACATCGTCGCCATCATCGTCTTCGTCGGGGTGGCCGTCTCCGTGGCCTCCGTGGTCGACCTGGCCGCGCGGCGCACCCACCAGGCGGCCCGGCTGCGCGCCGAGTCCGAGATCCTCTCCTTCCTGGCCGGCAGCGTGCTGCGCGGCGAGACCACGCTGGACGCGCTGCTGGAGCGGGTGCGCGAGACCTTCGCGATGGAGTCCGTGGCGCTGCTGGAACGGGCCGACGACGTGGATCCCTGGAAACCGGCCGGCAGCGTCGGCCCGAGCCCCGCCGAGCGGCCCGAGGACGCCGATGTGGACATGCCCATCGGCGACGACATGGCGCTGGCCCTGTCCGGCCGGGTCCTGCCCGCCGAGGACCGCCGGGTGCTGGGCGCCTTCGCGGCCCAGGCGGCCGTGGTCCTGGACCGCCAGCGGCTCGTCGGCGAGGCCGAGGAGGCCCGCCGGCTGGCCGAGGGCAACCGGATCCGGACCGCGCTGCTGGCCGCCGTCAGCCATGACCTCCGTACGCCGCTCGCCTCCATCAAGGCATCGGTGACCTCCTTGCGCTCCGACGACGTGGAGTGGTCCGAGGAGGACCGGGCCGAGCTCCTGGAAGGCATCGAGGACGGCGCCGACCGCCTCGACCACCTGGTGGGCAACCTGCTCGACATGTCCCGGCTGCAGACCGGCACCGTCACCCCGCTCATCCGGGAGATCTACCTCGACGAGGTGGTCCCGATGGCGCTGGGCGGCGTACCGGAGGACAGCGTGGTGCTGGACGTGCCCGAGACGTTGCCGATGGTCGCGGTGGACCCGGGGCTGCTGGAGCGGTCCGTGGCCAACGTGGTGGAGAACGCCGTCAAGTACAGCCCGCCCGGGCAACCGGTGCTGGTGGCGGCCAGCTGCCTCGGCGACCGCGTCGAGGTACGCGTCGTCGACCGCGGGCCGGGGGTGCCCGAGGAGGCCAAGGACCGGATCTTCGCCCCCTTCCAGCGGTACGGGGACGCCCCGCGCGGGGCCGGCGTGGGCCTCGGGCTCGCGGTCGCCCGCGGGTTCGCCGAGGCCATGGACGGCACCCTGACGGCCGAGGACACCCCGGGCGGAGGGCTGACGATGGTGCTCACCCTGCGCGCGGTGCCCCCCGGACCCGTGGCGGAAGGCCCGATCGAACCGACGGAACACATGGCACGTGATCACAACAGTGATCGGATGACGCGACAGAAGGCAGGACCTCAATGACCCGGGTGCTCGTGGTGGAAGACGAGCCGCAGATCGTCCGAGCCCTTGTGATCAATCTGAAGGCACGCAAGTACGAGGTCGACGCCGCCGCCGACGGCGCGAGCGCGCTGGAGCTCGCGGCGGCCCGTCACCCCGACGTGGTCGTCCTCGACCTCGGGCTGCCCGACATGGACGGCATCGAGGTGATCAAGGGGCTGCGCGGCTGGACCCGCGTGCCGATCCTCGTCCTCTCCGCCCGCCACACGTCCGACGAGAAGGTCGAGGCGCTGGACGCGGGGGCCGACGACTACGTCACCAAGCCCTTCGGCATGGACGAGCTGCTGGCCCGGCTGCGCGCCGCGGTCCGCCGCGCCGAGCCCTCGGCCGGTTCCGGCGAGGGCGAGGTGGTCGTGGAGACCGAGGGCTTCACGGTGGACCTGGCCGCGAAGAAGGCCGTGCGCGAGGGGCGCGACGTACGCCTGACGCCGACCGAGTGGCACCTGCTGGAGGTGCTGGTCCGCAACTGCGGCAAGCTGGTCAGCCAGAAGCAGCTGCTCCAGGAGGTCTGGGGGCCCTCGTACGGCACCGAGACCAACTATCTGCGGGTCTACATGGCCCAACTGCGGCGCAAGCTGGAGGCGGACCCCTCGCATCCCCGGCACTTCATCACCGAACCGGGCATGGGATACCGCTTCGAGAGGTAGTGGGCACGCCGGTAGGCTTCCTTGTATGAGTGCTGAACCGCGTCCCGAGAAGCCCGCGAAGCCGGCCAGGCCGGCGGGCCGGTTCCGCCGGATGATCGAGCGGCTGTCCACCTCGCAGGAGGAGCTGCATTCGGCGGAGCTGCAGGAGGACGCAGAAGCCGCGGGGTGCACGCGGATCTGCGACTGCCACGACCGCCAGATAGTCAAGGTGACCGGAACCCTGCGTACGGTCACCCTGCGGCCGCGGGCGGGCGTCCCCGCACTGGAAGCGGAGCTGTTCGACGGCTCCGCCGCACTGGACGTGGTCTGGCTCGGGCGTCGCTCGATCGTGGGAATCGAGCCGGGCCGGCGCATGATCGCCTCCGGGCGCATCTCGATGAGTCATGGCCGTCGGGTGCTCTTCAACCCGAAGTACGAACTCCGACCGCTCGGACAGGAGCACTGACCGGTGACGTCATTCGACAAACCGACCACCCCGGAACCCGCCGCCACGCCGTCCGAGGACCAGAGCGCGGTGACGCAGGCGGCGCTGTTCGACGCCTTCGGAGGCATCCGGGGCACCGTGGAGACGATGCTCCCCGGGCTGCTCTTCGTCATGATCTACACGATCAACAAGGACCTGAAGTGGTCCGCCTTCGCCGCGGGCGCCGTCGCGGTGCTCCTGGTGATCGTGCGGCTGCTGCGCAAGGACACGGTGAAGCACGCCTTCAGCGGGGTCTTCGGCGTGGGCGTGGGCGTGGCCTTCGCGCTCTTCACGGGCAGCCCGAAGGGCTTCTACCTGCCGGGCATGATCTACGGAGCCGGGCTCGGGGTGGCCTTCACGCTCTCCGCGCTCGTGGGCTTCCCGCTGCTGGGCGTGATCCTGGGCCCGGTGTTCAAGGAGAACCTGTCCTGGCGCACCCGCAACCCCGGGCGCAAGAAGGCGTACACCAAGGCCAGCCTGGCCTGGGGCCTGATCTTCCTCGCCAAGTACGCGATCCTCTTCCCGCTGTACTGGTGGGGTGACGCGACGCAGCTGGGCTGGGTGCTGATCGCGCTGAAGCTGCCGCCGATGGTGCTCGCGGTGTACTTCACCTGGGTCTTCCTGGCGAAGGCGCCGCCGCCGATCGACGTGATCGCGGAGTGGGAGGCGAAGGAGGCCGCGGAGGCCGCCGCCAAGGGGCCGAAGGCCTGACCGCCGCAGGCGGGAAGGGGCGGTACCGGCCACTCGGGCCGGTACCGCCCCTTCGTGCTGCGGGCCCCGCGCGCAGGGCGGGCGGCCCTGCGTGCGCGGCCGGAAGCCCGAAGGGGCGCGCCTCACAGGGCGCGCCCCCTTCGTCGTCGAGCGTGCCCGCAGGGCCAAGGGCTAGCCGCGGGCCTGGAGGAGGTCCTCCAGCTGTTCCTCGCGGGCCTGGGCGGCCACGAAGAGGAGCTCGTCGCCCGGCTCCAGGGTCTCCTCGCCGTGCGGGGTGAGGACCCGGTTGCCGCGGATGATCGTGACCAGCGAGGTGTCCTCGGGCCAGGTGATCTCGCTGATCTGGGTGCCCGCGACCGAGGAGTCGGCCGGCAGGGTCAGCTCGACGAGGTTGGCGTCGCCGTGGCTGAAGCGCAGCAGCCGTACCAGATCGCCGACGCTGACGGCCTCCTCGACCAGGGCCGACATCAGGCGCGGCGTGGAGACGGCGACGTCGACGCCCCAGGACTCGTTGAAGAGCCACTCGTTCTTCGGGTTGTTCACACGGGCCACCACGCGCGGCACCCCGTACTCGGTCTTGGCGAGCAGCGACACGACGAGGTTGACCTTGTCGTCGCCGGTCGCCGCGATGACCACGTTGCAGCGCTGGAGCGCCGCCTCGTCGAGCGAGGTGATCTCGCAGGCGTCGGCCAGCAGCCACTCGGCCTGCGGCACCCGCTCCACCGAGATGGCGGTCGGCGCCTTGTCGACCAGCAGCACCTCGTGGCCGTTCTCCAGCAGTTCGCCCGCGATGGAGCGACCCACCGCGCCTGCCCCGGCGATCGCGACCCTCATGCGTGTGCCTCCTCAGGCCCTTCGGCGAACGCCGCCTCGACCTTGTCGATCTCGTCCGTGCGCATCATCACGTGGACGAGGTCGCCCTCCTGGAGGACGGTCGCCGACGTGGGCAGCATGGCCTCGCCCAAGCGGGTGAGGAAAGCGACGCGGACGCCGGTCTCCTCCTGGAGCTTGCTGACCTTGTGCCCGATCCAGGCGGCGGAGGTGTGCACCTCGGCGAGCTGCACCCCGCCGCTCGGGTCGCGCCACAGCGGCTCGGCTCCCGACGGCAGCAGCCGGCGCAGCATCTGGTCGGCGGTCCACCGCACGGTGGCGACGGTGGGGATGCCGAGGCGCTGGTAGACCTCGGCGCGCTTGGGGTCGTAGATACGGGCGGCGACGTTCTCGACGCCGAACATCTCCCGGGCCACGCGGGCAGCGATGATGTTGGAATTGTCACCACTGCTGACGGCGGCGAAGGCGCCCGCGTCCTCGATTCCCGCCTCCCTCAGGGTGTCCTGGTCGAAGCCGACCCCGGTGACGCGGCGGCCGCCGAATCCGGCGCCGAGCCGGCGGAATGCGGTGGGGTCCTGGTCGACGACGGCGACCGTGTGTCCCTGCTGTTCCAGGGTTTGCGCGAGGGCGGAGCCCACTCTTCCGCAGCCCATAATGACGATGTGCACGGCCGTCCTTCCGGCTGTCAGCGACTCGCTGGTTCCCAGCCTCATTGCATGCTCTGGTTTAACAGGGTCTCAGACCATGGCCCAAGCTACACACGGGTGGTCACCGATGGGACCTCTTCGGTCGCGGTCCCGTGGTCCCGCGGGTGTACAGGCGACGTATGGGCGACGTATGCGCCGCGTATGGGCGGCGCAATGCCGTACGGCGGGGTGCGGGTTCGTCAGGCTGATTTCGAACGCTTACGATCCTCTGCGTGTCCAAACTGACCGACGTGCCCAAACGGATCCTGATCGGCCGGGCGCTACGCAGCGACCGCCTCGGAGAAACCCTCCTGCCCAAGCGGATCGCCCTTCCCGTCTTCGCCTCCGACCCGCTCTCCTCCGTGGCATATGCCCCTGGCGAGGTCCTGCTGGTCCTGTCGATCGCGGGCGTGTCGGCGTACCAGTACAGCCCGTGGATCGCACTCGCGGTCGTCGTACTGATGTTCACCGTCGTGGCCTCCTACCGGCAGAACGTCCACGCCTACCCGAGCGGTGGCGGCGACTACGAGGTGGCCAACACCAACCTCGGACCCAGGGCCGGTCTGACCGTCGCGAGCGCCCTGCTCGTCGACTACGTCCTGACCGTCGCCGTGTCGATCTCCTCCGGAGTCGAGAACCTCGGCTCCGCGGTGCATTTCGTCATCGAGCACAAGGTGCTCTCGGCGACCGTCATGATCCTTCTGCTCACGCTGATGAACCTGCGCGGAGTGAAGGAATCCGGCAAGCTCTTCGCGATCCCGACCTATGTGTTCGTCGCCGCCGTGTTCGCCATGATCGCCTGGGGTGCCTGGAAGGGCATCGTCCTCGGCGAGACCCTGACGGCGCCGACCGCCGACCTGGAGATCAAACCCGAGCAACAGGGGCTGGCCGGCTTCGCGATGGTCTTCCTGCTGCTCAGGGCCTTCTCGTCCGGCTGTGCGGCCCTGACGGGCGTCGAGGCCATCAGCAACGGCGTACCCGCCTTCCGCAAGCCCAAGAGCAAGAACGCCGCGTCCACCCTCGCCTACATGGGCGGCCTGGCGGTCACCATGTTCTGCGGGATCATCGGCCTGGCCATGGCCAGCGACGTCCGGATGGCCGAGAACCCCGCCGAGGACCTGCTGGCGAACGGCGTCCCGGTCGGCCCCGAGTACATCCAGAACCCGGTGATCTCGCAGGTGGCCGAGGCCGTCTTCGGCGACGGCAGCTTCCTCTTCATCCTGCTGGCCGCGGCCACCGCGCTGGTGCTCTTCCTGGCCGCGAACACCGCGTACAACGGCTTCCCGCTGCTCGGCTCGATCCTCGCGCAGGACCGCTACCTGCCGCGCCAGCTGCACACCCGCGGCGACCGGCTCGCCTTCTCCAACGGCATCGTGCTCCTCGCCGGCGCGGCCATCCTGCTCGTCTGGATCTACGACGCGGACTCGACCAAGCTGATCCAGCTCTACATCGTCGGCGTGTTCGTCTCCTTCACGCTGAGCCAGATCGGCATGGTCCGGCACTGGAACCGCCACCTGAAGTCGGAGCGCGACACCGCCGCCCGCCGCCGGATGCACCGCTCCCGGGCGATCAACGCCTTCGGCGCCTTCTTCACCGGCATGGTGCTGGTCATCGTCCTCGCCACGAAGTTCACCCACGGTGCGTGGGTCGCCCTGCTCGGCATGCTGATCTTCTACGGAACGATGAGCGCGATCCGGAAGCACTACGACCGGGTCTCCGCCGAGATCGCCGCCGCCGAGGGCCCCAGCGACGACAGCGTGCGGCCCTCCCGGGTCCACTCCATCGTCCTGGTCTCCAAGGTCCACAAGCCCACGCTGCGGGCCCTGGCCTTCGCCAAGCTGACCCGCTCGGACACCCTGGAAGCGCTCAGCATCAGCGTCGACCCCGCCGAGACCAAGGCGCTGCGCGACGAGTGGGACCGGCGCGGGATCAACGTCCCGCTGAAGATCCTCGACTCGCCGTACCGCGAGATCACCCGCCCGGTGGTCGAGTACGTGAAGGGCCTGCGCAGCGAGAACCCGCGCGACGCCGTCAGCGTCTACATCCCCGAGTACGTCGTCGGACGCTGGTACGAGCACCTGCTGCACAACCAGAGCGCGCTGCGCCTCAAGGGCCGGCTGCTCTTCACCCCCGGTGTGATGGTCACCTCGGTGCCCTACCAGCTGGAGTCCTCGGAGCTCGCCAAGAAGCGGGCGAAGAAGCGCCAGGACTGGAACGCCCCGGGCGCCGTGCGCCGCGGCCCGGTGGACACCCCGAGGCCCCCGAAGGAGCCCGCCTCGAAGCGCTGAGCCGGTTGGTGAACGGCCGGACGAGATCCACGTAAACTGGTGGGTCGGTCGTCCGGCCGTTCCCCGTTTTCAGGTTTTTGGAGTCTCCCCACCATGACGAGCGCCGAGCAGAACGAGAAGCAGTCACTGGTGGGGGAGGAGTACGAGGTCGAGGTCGGCCCCGTCGCGCACGGTGGGCACTGCATCGCCCGTACCGAGGACGGCCGTGTCCTGTTCGTCCGCCACACCCTGCCCGGCGAGAAGGTCGTCGCGAAGGTCACCGAGGGCGACGTCGACTCCCGCTACCTGCGCGCCGACGCGATCACCGTGCTCGACGCCTCCAAGGACCGCGTCGAGGCCCCCTGCCCGTACGCCGGCCCCGGCAAGTGCGGCGGCTGCGACTGGCAGCACGCCAAGCCGGGCGCGCAGCGCCGGCTCAAGGGCGAGGTCGTCGCCGAGCAGCTGAAGCGGCTCGCCGGACTCACCCCGGAGGAAGCCGGCTGGGACGGCACCGTCATGCCCGCCGAGGGCGACAAGCTGCCGGCCGGTCAGGTGCCGCAGTGGCGCACCCGCGTGCAGTTCGCGATCGACGAGGACGGCAACGCGGGCCTGCGCAAGCACCGCTCGCACGACATCGAACTGATCGACCACTGCATGATCGCCGCCCCGGGTGTCTCGGAGCTCGGCATCGAGCAGCAGGACTGGCCGCAGATGGCCACGGTCGAGGCCATCGCCGCGACCGGCTCCCAGGACCGCCAGGTCGTCCTGACCCCGCGCCCGGGCGGCCGCCTGCCCCTGGTGGAGCTGGACAAGCCCGTCTCCGTCCTCCGCGTCGAGGAGAAGGACGGCGGGGTCCACCGCGTCCACGGCCGCCCCTTCGTACGGGAGCGCGCGGACGGCCGTACGTACCGCGTGGGCATGGGCGGCTTCTGGCAGGTCCACCCGCAGGCCGCCGACACCCTCATCAAGGCCGTCATGCAGGGCCTGATGCCGCGCAAGGGCGAGATGGCACTTGACCTGTACTGCGGCGTCGGCATCTTCGCGGGCGCGCTCGCGGAGCGCCTCGGCGAGACGGGCGCGGTGCTCGGCATCGAGTCGACGAAGCGCGCGGTCGAGGACGCCCGGCACAACCTGGCGGACTTCCCGCGGGTCCGTGTGGAGCAGGGCAAGGTCGAGCAGATCCTCCCGAAGACCGGCATCACCGAGTGCGACCTGGTCGTCCTGGACCCGCCCCGCGCGGGCGCCGGCAAGCAGACGGTCCGCCACATCGCGGGCCTCTCGGCCCGCCGCGTCGCGTACGTGGCGTGCGACCCGGCAGCCCTGGCCCGCGACCTGGGCTACTTCAAGGAAGCCGGCTACCGAGTCCGCACCCTCCGCGTCTTCGACCTCTTCCCGATGACCCATCATGTCGAGTGTGTCGCGATCCTTGAGCCCGTTGGGAAGGGCCTCTGACCTGCGCGTTAGGGCAGTGTGCATTATGTGCGCTGTGGGCGTTGTGGGCGATATCTTGACGCTGATTCGACGCTCGTGACGCACGTTTGACGCACGCCGTCGGCGGTGTCTGACGAGCCGTCAGGCGTGGAAGGGCGCGTCCCGCAGCGGATTGTGATCTTGCTGTGGGAGGCGCCCCTTTCCGGTAGTGGGCGACCGATCCGGTCGGTGTCAGGCCCGCGCTCCACCTTCTCTCTCTGATTACGCTCTGCGACAATTCGCGCGAGCAGCACCACGGGGTACGTCCACGTGCCTCGACGTCGGTGGTCAGCAAGCCGCTCATCACCGGTGGCCTGCTCGTTCTGGCCGCGGGCCTGCTGTGGCTGTCGCCGGCCCGCCCGACAGGCACCTTCGTCGTCGACGTCCTGCCCGCCTCCCTGGTTGCGGCCCTCGGCATGGCCCTCGCCTACATCCCGACCCTCATGTCGGCCATGGCCGGCGCACCGCAGGAGCAGGCCGGCCTCGCCTCCGGCATCGTCAACACCACCTACCAGGTCGGCTCCGCCCCCCGGCCTCGCCGCCCTGACCGCTCTCGCCACATCCCAGGGAGCGGGCAAGCTCGGCGACCTGTCCGTCCTGACCGACGGTTTCAGCGCAGCCCTTCTGGCCGCGGGTATCGCGGCCGCCGGCACCCTCGCCCCGATGCGCGGCAAGCCAGGTGCTGTAGATGCGCCGTTGGAGCAGGCTTCGACGGGGGACGGGGCCGAGCGAGCCGGCCGGCTCCTCGACGGGAACTGACTCGGAGGGGACGGCGCGGCAGGACGGCGGTGGCCGCCCGCCGCTGTGCCGTACCTCCCTAGGTTCAGGTCAGGCAGCCACGGCCTGACGTTCCCCCTCGGCCTGAGCAGGTGATAGCCGACCGCTGCGGTGCAGTGCGTACAGTGCGGCCGCGCTTACCAGGCCGAGTGCACCCAGCGATGCCCAGGGCAGGGCGGGGACTCCGGCTTCGCGCGCGGCGTCCAGTGCCATGCCCGTGAGCAGGTTGCCGAGCGTGATGCCGATTCCGCAGATGGTGTTGTAGAGGCCGTAGTGCGTGGCCACGAGACGGTTCTGCGCCAGGCGGACGATGGTGTCCATCTCGAAGGGGTAGGCGATCATCGTGCCGAGGGCCAGCAGCAGGGCGGACGCCGCTGACGGCACGGCGGCCAGCAGCCACAGGCCGGCCCCACCGTTCGGGACCGGCACGGCGGATGCCGCAAGGAGGGGGACGAACGCCGTCCCCATCGCCAGTAGCCCCCAGGTGAGCGCTCGGCCCGGTTCCATCCGGGCCTTGCACCAGGCGGTGACCTTCGTCTGGAGGATGATCGTGCTCAGCCCCGAGACCGCGAAGAGGATCGCCACCGCGGCCGTGCCGAACCGCCCTTCACCCCCCAGACGCCGGACCTCCAGCGGCAGGGACAGGTAGACCTGGAAGGACAGCACGTACGAGCCGATCATGGCCAGGGAGAACAGCAGGAACGGACGGTTCCTGAAGATCCCCCGCCACTGCCGTAGGACACCTTCGCGCGTTCCCTCCGCGGTGTCGGTGTGGTCCGCGCGGCGGGCAGGCAGCACCCGGATCTGGATGATGCTCAGGACCGCGAAGATCGCTGCTGCCGTCAGGCAGGTGACGCTGAAATCGACGCCGGTCAGGACCATGCCGACCAGCGGGCCGAGCAGGATGCCCGCCTGATAGAAGACGTTGAACAGGGCGAACGCCTCCACGCGGCGCTCGCCCGCGTCGGCCGCCAGGTAGGCGCGGGAGGCGGGGTTGAACAGGGCGCCGGCCAGCCCCGTCGCGGCGGAAGCGGCGAGCAGGGCGGGGACGGATTCCACGAGCCCGAGGGTCGCGAAGCCCGCGGTGCGCAGCACGAGCCCGGCGATGATCAAGGGCTTGTAGCCCAAACGGTCGGCCAGCGTCCCGCCGATGAGAAACATCCCCTGCTGGCTGAAGTTGCGCATGCCGAGAATCAGTCCTACCAGCCAGCCCGCCAGGCCGAGCGGCCCGGCCAGATAGGTGGCCAGGTAGGGCATCAGCATGTAGAAGCCGAGGTTGATGGTGAACTGATTGACCATCAACAGCCGGACGCTGCGGTCGTAGGAGCGGACCTCGGCGATCGTGTCCTTCACCGGGCCTGCCCACACTCTTGCGTCGCGTTCTTCACGCCGGTCTCACTGACGGCGTCGGTCCCGCGTTCTCCGTCGAGGGTGAGCGGGTCGACGACTGTGGTGCAGCGGGTCCAGCGGGTGACCTCCTTCTCGTCCAGGCGGCCGATCAGGTCCGGTTCCGGCGCGGGCGCGGAATCGAGCAGGCCGTGGGCGGCGCAGTAGCCGTCGTCGTAGACGGTGCCGAGGTACCGCTGGGGACCGTCGGGGAAAACCGCCGCGATGCGCGCGTCCTTCGGAAGCGACCGGGCCAGCCAGCCGGCGACCAGTGCGACCGCGCCGACGCTCCACCCGCCCGTGGCGTAGTGGGAACCGGCCAGCTGGCGGCAGGTCCACACCGCCTCCGCCGGGGAGACCCAGTGCACCTCGCCGAAGTTTTCGTAGGCGACGTTGCGGGGGTAGATGCTCGACCCCAAACCGCGCATCAGCCGAGGCCGGGCGGGCTGCCCGAAGATCGTCGAGCCGATGGTATCCACCCCCACCAGCGTCAGATCCGGGTAGAGCTGTCGCAGTACGCGCGAGATCCCCCCGGAATGGCCGCCGGTTCCGACACTGCACACCAGCACGTCGATGTGCTTGAGCTCGGTGGCCAGTTCGAGGGCGAGGGGGGTGTAGGCGGAGGTGTTGTCCGGGTTGTTGTACTGGTCCGGGCACCAGGAGTCCGGGTGCTGTCCCATCAGCTGCGTCACGCGGTCGCGGCGTGCCTGTTGCCAGCCGCCGGTGGGGTGCGGCTCGGAGACCACGTTGACCTGGGCGCCGTACGCGACCAGGAGCCGGGTCATGGACGGCTCAAGGCCTGGGTCGGTGACCAGGGTGACCGGGTGTCCGTAGGCCATGCCGGCCAGAGCGAGGCCCAGGCCCAGGGTTCCGCTCGTGGACTCGATGATCCTCGCGCCGGGCTTCAGGTCGCCGCGGGCGCGGGCCCGTTCGACCATGTGCAGGCCGGGACGGTCCTTGATGCCGCCGGGGTTGAAGCCCTCCAGCTTCGCCCAGAATCCGCGTCCTGTCGGCGTGAGGGGTTCGGAGATGCGCAGCAGCGGCGTGTTGCCGACCAGTTCTGACAGGGCCGTGCGGCCGGTGGCTGACGTTTCGGTGGTCGAAGAATGCATGGCTGTGCCTTCGTTCGTGGTGGCGTCGACTACTCGTTCGGAGGGCATGCCGTGTTCGGTGGGCATCAGGAACAGTGGTTCGGGCCCGGGGGACGGCATGCGGCAGCCGTGAGCGGCTGCGGGACGAGCGGTCTAGATCCGCCACCGGCAGACGTCGGCCAGCGTGGAGCGACCGGTGCGGGCTATGGACGATCTACCGGTGGGGGGCGCCGGCGTGCTCGCCGGCTCGGCCCGCACCGTCCCAGGGGCCAAGTCGAGAAGGGCTGCGGTCGCCTCGGCCGGGCGCTGCACCGCGCTTGAGGCCCAAGTGGTCAGGCAGGGAGAAGCGCAGGCGGCACCGTGCTCGTGCTGAGGGCGGTCCGGGAACCGGGGATCGTCGGAGGGCCCCTCGTGTCCGGCCGGCGTGGCCGGCGCGGACAGAGAGAGGTGCTGGTGACCGTCGCTGACGAGGTACGAGGAACAGTGGACGGCAGCCAGCAGCAGCACGCTCAACGCGCAGGCAAGCAGGACGCCCGGCCAGGACGGAACCCGGCGGGGGAGGCGTGGCAGAGGCAGGCGGAGCACAGGTCCTCCGTGCGGCAGTCACTTCCTCGGCCGGCGGACGGGGAAGCGACGTGGGCGGGTGCGCGCGGGGGCAGCGGGATTCAAGCGCCAGAGGCCGAGACGGTTGAACATATCGCCGTCTTGGGGGCAGATCCGTGAACTCCGCAGCGCATGGGGTGTCGTCGGAAGGCTCCGACGCCTACACCTGAAGGACGGCCTGTGATCTGAGGTGCGCCGCGGGCGTGGCAGGAGATCGCTTCGACTGTTCAGCCGGTCGCGCACGCCCCGGGGTCAGGGAAGCCTGCCCCTCGTCCAGTGCGTCGGTGAGGACGGGCTTGTCCGCCGTACACGACGGTGCGTTCGAGCGGCGCGCCGCACCCTCGTCCGTGGAGTGGCCTTCGGCGTCGGAGCAGCCCGCATCAGACGCCGCTGTCGGGCCTGCCGTATCCGCGAGGGAGACGGAGGCGACCGTCGTGGCGGCTCCTGCGCCGTGTTCGGGCAACGAGCAGCACACGCTGAGCAGGGCGATGAGGAGCAAGGCCAGCCCGGCGGTGACCAGTCGACAAGCCTGCGAGAGGGTCGACTGGCCGCCAGAATGCGACCAAGCTGTAATCACGCCGTGATCATAACCAGCATTCACGGGGTCCTGGGTGCCGCTTCCGGAAGAGCGTGCGATCCAACTGCCCGCGTGAGCAAGGGTCGTAGGAAGTGATGAGCGCCGCGGTTGAGGACCGACCC
Source organism: Streptomyces sp. NPDC029164 (assembly GCF_055563995.1). Lineage (NCBI taxonomy): Bacteria > Bacillati > Actinomycetota > Actinomycetes > Kitasatosporales > Streptomycetaceae > Streptomyces > Streptomyces sp. NPDC029164. The sequence goes on from NZ_JBVHWW010000008.1 coordinate 152,864, forward strand.
GGGATGCTCAGAGCGCGGTGTAAGCGTTTCCCGTCCTGACGGGCCGCGTGGAGCGCTGGCGACGGATTGTGCACCCCCTCAACCGGGAGATTGGGACGCCGCCGTCTGCGCCATCGCCTCGAAGGTGCCTCCATGGAGAGCACGCCCGGCGGCGGCCACAGCCACGGCACCGCCGAAGAACCCGCCGCGGACGACCACGCCCCCGCCCCGGCGAGCCCTGCCGCACCCGCCTCCGGCGCCTCCCCCACCGCAAAGCCCAGCCCCTCGGTAGCAGCCGAGCGGACGCCGGGAAGGTCCTCCAGCTCTTCGTCGATGAGCAGGCCGCAGCTGGTGCAGTGCATGCCGTCGATGAGGAGCACCACCTGCTCGCCGGTCGCGGCCTCGGGCTTGTTCCGTTGCTGGCCGCTCGCCCTCGGCTGTGCCGCACGGCCGTCGGAGGAGTCCCTCAGTGGTGCCGGCTGCCTGCGCGATGCCCGGGCATGCAGCGCTCGCAGCGCACTGACGGAACGCCAGATCGCCGTGTACTCGGCAATCCTGGTTTTGGGCCTGGCACAGGGCCATTTCGTCTTCCAGAACCCGCTCCGCCTGCTGGCCGCCAGGGTCGTGGTCATGGAGGACGGCTACCAGATGGAGGTCTCAGCCGGCCGCCGCACTCGCCGTGAGGTCATTTCCGCCCTGTGCGCCTACGCCCGCGCCGTTACGGGCGTGACCGGCTGGGCAGGAGGCCGCGACCGTCTCGTCAGAGAACCGCGGGATCGTATGACCCGTCGGCCAGGCGCGGGGTGGGTGGCGGCTTCTGCCGGGCGGATACTCGATGATCGTGCCGTGGCGCCGGTGCGCTGCTGTCAACGGGCGTCCTGCGGCCGTGGGAGAAAGTGATGGGGGACATGAAGGACATGGAAGGTCCGGTTGTGCCGGAAGTGGTGGACAGTCCGGCTCTGCGGGCGCAGCCGTCCGGAGGGCTGGCGCGATGGCTGCTGCGGCACCAGGTGCAGCCGGTCGGGCCGGCAGCGGGTGAGGGGCACGCCGTCCCGCACGCGTGGTGGAAGGTGATGTGCCTGACCGGCGTCGACTACTTCTCCAGCCTCGCGTACGTCCCGGCGATCGCCGCCCTTGCCGCCGGGGCGGTATCGCCGCTGGCGACGCTGCTGATCGTGGGACTGACCCTGCTGGGGATGCTGCCCATGTACCGGCGGGTGGCGAAGGAGAGCCCGCACGGCGCCGGGTCGGTGGCGATGCTGGAGGACCTGCTGCCGTTCTGGTGGGGCAAGTTGTTCGTGCTGATCCTGCTCGGCTTCGTCGCCACCTCGTGGATCATCACGATCACCCTCTCCACCGCGGACGCCTCCGTCCACGTGGTGGAGAACCCCTTCTTCCCCGCGGTGCTGCACGGCCACGAGGTCGCTCTGACGGTCGCGCTGCTGCTGGTCCTGGGAGGGGTGTTCCTGCTGGGCTTCAGCGAAGCGGTCAGCGTGGCCATCCCCTTGGTCGCCATCTTCCTCGCCCTGAACGCGGTCGTCATCGGCATCGGCCTGACCCACGTCTTCACCACGCCGGGCGCCTGGACGGCGTGGACCGACGCCCTCGCAGCGGGCGGAGGCGGCTTCGGCGATCTGGTGGGCCCCGCGCTGCTCGCCTTCCCGCTGCTGGTGCTGGGCCTGTCGGGCTTCGAGACCGGCGTGAGCATGATGCCGCTCGTCGCCGCCGCCGGGGCGGATGAGGAGCAGCGGTTGCGCTCGCGGATCCGCAACACCCGCAGGCTGCTGACCACCGCCGCTCTCATCATGAGTGTCTACCTGCTGTCCGCGAGTTTCGTCACCACTCTCCTCATCCCGCACGAGCTGTTCGAGCCGGGCGGCGCCGCGAACGGCCGCGCGTTGGCGTGGCTGGCCCACGCGCACGTCGGAGAGGCGTTCGGCACTGTTTATGACATCAGCACGATCCTGATCCTGTGGTTCGCCGGCGCTTCCGCGATGGCGGGACTGGTCAACATCGTTCCCCGTTACCTGCCCGACTACGGCATGGCTCCCGAATGGGGACGCGCCGTGCGTCCCGTCGTGATCGTCTACACCGTCCTGTGCATCGTCATCACGATCGCCTTCGACGCCGACGTCGATGAGCAGGCCGGCGCCTACGCCACCGGCATTCTCGCCATGATGGTCTCCGGCGCCTTCGCGGTCACCGTCTCCGTCGCGCGTCACCGCCGCCGAGCCGCGACCGTCGGCTTCGCCCTGCTCACCGCCGTCCTGCTCTACGCCCTGGTCGCCAACATCATCGACAAGCCCGACGGCATCGTCATCTCCGGCTTCTTCATCGCCGGAATCATCATCGTGTCGCTGATCTCCCGCGTCTCACGCACGACCGAGCTGCGCGCCGACCGCATCGTCTTCGACGCCGACGCCCGCCGGTTCATCAACGACACCCTCGCCCACGACAACGCGATCAACCTCATCGCCAACCGTCGGCAGGCCGGTGACGTCGCCGAGTACAGCGACAAGGAACGCGAGCAGCGCGGCGTCAACCCAGTCCCCGGCCGCGCCGACGTCATCTTCCTCGAGATCGACGTCGTCGACCCGTCCGACTTCAGCGACACCCTCACCGTCCACGGGGCCGAGGTCGGCGGCCACCGGATCCTGCGCGCGGCCGCGCCGGCCGCGCCGAACGCCATCGCCGCCGTCCTGCTGGCCCTGCGCGATGCCACCGGCGTTCAGCCGCACTGCTACTTCGCCTGGGCCGAAGGCAGCCCGCTCGTGCACATGGTCCGCTACTTCCTCCTGGGACGCGGTGACACTGCTCCGGTCACCCGCGAGATCATCCGCAAACACGAACCCGACCCCGACCGCCGCCCCGGCATCCACGTCGGCGGCTGACCACCACAGCCACCCGCCGCTCCAGCCGGGCAGACCACAGGCAACGCGCCGGCGAGGAGGGGCAGGACCAGGGCATGCCACCAGCCACCAGCCACCAGCCACGGTCCGCTGTCTTCCGGGGTTCGGCGCTACACGGCCGCTGACTACCGTGCCACAGCGCTCGCAAGGCCTGACGGCCCGCCACTCGCAGGGCAGCCGGCCGAGGCTCCCTGGGACCCGGATCTACAGCAGGCCCTCTTGCAACTGGCTGTGCGGGTCGAGGAGGAGACGGTCCTCGACGTGCTGCTGCCCGACCTTGCGTGGCGGCGGTCGTGAGTGCCGGCGATGTGGCAGCCGGTGCGCGACGGCGTCTGGCTCGGCGTTACCTGGGATTCGGCGGCGGGGTCCGGCCGGTCAGTGGGCATGTTCGGCCCGACCTCGCAGCTGGGCATCGCGATCACCCCCGCGATCACGGCGGTACTGATCGTCCGTTACGGCTGGGTCGGCTGGGTCGTCCTGGCCGCCGTCATGGCCCCGGCGGGCCTGGCCGCACCGGCCGTGGCCCGCTGGGCCGAACGCTGCCGCCCGGACACCCCCGCACCGGTCCCGGCGGCGACGTAGCAGCGAAGCTCCCGGCGGACGGGCCCTTGTCCTGGGCAAGATCGTCGTACGCTGACCGGGCTCAGAGCAATCGGAGGACGAAGATGCGAGGACGACAGAAGGTCACCGTCGTCACGGGTGGCAGCCGCGGCATCGGGGCCGCGATCTGCCGGCGACTCGCGGCCGAGGGCCATGATGTGGTGGTCGGCTACCGGTCGAACGAGGCGGCCGCCCAGGCCGTCGCGGCCGAGGTGGAGGCGGCCGGCCAACGAGCCCTGGCCGTCGCCGTGGAGACCGCCGACGAGCACGGGGTCGCCGCGCTCTTCGAGACCGCGGCCACCGAGCTCGGGCCGGTCACCGGCCTGGTGAACAACGCGGGAGTGAGCGGCCCCAACGGGCGCCTCGCCGATGCCGACCCCGCCGGGATGCGGGCGGCCCTGGACGTCAACCTGTTCGGCTACCTGCTCTGCGCACGCCAGGCCGTCCGAGCGATGAGCGCCTCCGGCGGCGGCTGCGTCGTCAACGTCTCCTCGGCCGCGGCGACGCTCGGCTCCCCGGGGCAGTACGTGCACTACGCCGCCGCGAAGGCCGCGGTCGACGCCTTCACGGTGGGCCTGTCGAAGGAAGTCGCCGCCGACGGCATCCGGGTCAACTGCGTGGCTCCGGGCACGGTGTGGACGGACTTCCACGAGGACCCGCAGCGGCCCGCCAAGGTCGCCGGGAACATTCCGATGGGGCGGGCGGGCCGGCCGGACGAGATCGCCGGAGCCGTCGCGTGGCTGCTGTCCGACGATGCCGCGTACGCCACGGGGGCGGTGCTGCGGGTCGCCGGAGGCCTGTGACGCGCCCGATGAAGATCCGCGGCAAGGGGAAAAGGTGAGCGGAATGGCACTGTCCGGATCGGCTCTGGAGGAATCCGCGCGCGATGCTTCCGCCGGGCGCCTACGACTTCTACCCGGCCGGATCGGGAGGAGAACTGAGCCGCGACGAAGCGGCCGGCGCCTGGCGCTCGTACCGCTTTCTCCCGCGGGTCCTGCGCGACGTCTCACGGATCGACACCGGAAATCGAACTGCTAAGAGAGCGACTGAATTCACCGGTGCTCGCCGCACCGACCGCCTTCCACGCCATGGCGCACCCCGAAGGCGAAATCGTGCTGCCCCTGCCCCGGGACGCCCACGCGCTCGACGTGGGCGTGGACACCCGCGCCCGCGTCCCGGCAGGCGAGCGCGTCAACGGCCCGCAGTACGCCCTTGACCAGGACCGAAAGGCCCCGACTCCGCCCTGAGCCAGTCGATGGTCCGCAGGCCGATCGACGGAGGCATCCGTACCGGTACGGACGTACTGGCGGCTCTGGCGCTCGGCGCCGACGCGGTCCTGATCGGCCGCCCGGTCCTGTGGGCCCTGGCCGTCCGGGGCCGGGCGGGCGGACGGTCCCTGCTCGACTGCTACCGGACCGAACTCGCCGAAGCCCCGGCCCTCGTGGGCGCCCGCTCGCCCGAGGAAATCGACTTCGGCGTAGGGGACATTGCCGGGCAAATGGTCGGGTCCGGCGCCAACGTGCCGGCTGCGGGGAATCGGCAGTCAGGCTGATGCGTGGCTAAAGCGCAATTAAATCCGGGCCGGTGGGGTCGGCCAACTTTGGCGGGGAATTTACCTTTGCGATCTTCCCCGTCGGTGTCCGTTGCGAGGCGGGACCGCGATCCCGTGCGGCATGAAGGGTAGATGTATCCTGAATATACCGATTCACCCCTTCGCCGTGTGGGGATTATACCGGCGCGGTCGGCGTACAAGTGCGGTTTACGAATCGACCGAAAGTTGACGATCGCCCTTCGGTCTGCCGATGATCGAACCGCTGTGCGGCTTCACGGGATCGGGGCGTAAATTGCGCTGCGTTTACGGCGGGGCTGCGGAGCGTGACAGTGTCTAATTTCAGGGGGACTGATCGCGTGAAGATACAAATTCTAGGCCCGCTCGAAGTGAAGACGGATCTGGGCGAGGAGGTCACGCCTCGGCCATTCAAGCTCCGGTCGCTTCTCGCTGCCCTGTGCGTGAGTTCCGGGCGGCCGGTCACCGCATCACACCTGATCAACGTCCTGTGGTCGGGCGAGCCACCGCGTACGGCGTCCACCGCCCTGCAGGTCTATGTTTCCAAACTGCGCAAGCATTTTCAGAGTTCCGGTATCGATCCGAGCGTGCTCAAGACGATGCCGGCCGGCTACATGCTCCGCCCCACCAGCCATGCGATGGACTGTGACGACTTCAACGCGCTGGTGGCGAAAGCCCGAACCGCCGTGGGATTCGGCCGCAAGGAAGAAGCGGCGAGTGAATTCTCCGCGGCGCTTTCCCTCTGGAACGGTCCGGCCCTGGCGGACCTCCGGGAGGTACCCGCTCTGCGGGATTATGCCCGGCAAATGGATGAGCGGCGTAATTCGGTATACGAGCAGTGGCTTGAACTCGAGATCAGCCTGGGGCGCCACTCGATGCTCACCGGCGAGTTGTACGGGCTCATCGCCGACAAACCGATCCGGGAGAATCTCTACTACCTCCTCATCATCGCCCTCTATCGCAGCGGCCGGATCTCCGAATGCCTGGACGTCTACAACCGCTTCCGCCACAGCCTGGTCGAGGAACTGGGCATGGAGCCCAGCCCTCGGCTGCAGGCCCTGCATCACGCCGTGCTGGCCCGGGAGCCGTGGCTGGAGCCTTCCGCCGCGCCGCTGGCGGCGGCCTGTGCGCCGTCGCTGTGACGCTTCCTCAGTCCGCCGTGCCGGGGCGTTCCGGCTCGTGCCCGTGCAGCAGGGCGGACAGATGCGCGCCGGCCTCGGCCGCCGCCCCTTCGGCGTCCGCGGCCCGCACCGCTTCGAGGAGCCTGCGGTGGGAGGCGAGACCGGTCTCGGCGCCGCACGGGTCCACGCACGTGATCACGCTGGCCAGCACGGCCTCGTAGAAACCGCGGTACAGAGCGGCGAGAACGCCGTTCCCGGTGTACTCCACCAGTGCCGTGTGGAACTCGGTGTCCTCCTGCGGCACGGCCTCCCAGCGCCCTTCGCGCGCCGCCGCTTCGCACGCCGAGAGGCGGGCCTCCAGGGCGCGCAGGCCGTCCTCGTCCCCCACGTGGGCCGCGAGCCGCGCCGCCTCGACCTCCAGCCCGCGCCGCACCTGGAGCACGTCGCGCAGCTCGCTCGTGCGCAGGCGGCCCAGCGCACCGGACAGCTCGCTGGTGGCCCGGACGTACGTGCCCCTGCCCTGCCGGACCTGGAGGAGCCCGGAATGCGACAGCGCCCGGACCGCCTCGCGAACGGTGTTGCGCGCCACCCGCAGTTCGCCGGTCAGCTCGGTCTCGGTGGGAACGCGGTGACCGACCGGCCAGACACCGGTGGTGATCTGCTGCCTCATGTGCTCGATCACCTGGTCGACCAGGAGCGCGCGGCGGACCGTCATCACGACGACAGCCTCGTCCGGAGCTCGGAATCCAGCAGCGAGAGGAAGGACTCCGCATTGTCCCGGAGGAAGAAGTGCCCGCCCTCGATCTCGTGATACCGGAAGTCCGCGGTGGTCTGCCCGGCCCAGGCGCGGACGTGTTCGACCGGCGCGAGCGCGTCCCCCGGGCTGGTGAAGGCGGTGAGCGGGCAGGGCAGCGGAGCCTGGACACGGTACTTGTAGGTGTCCACCACCGTCAGGTCGGCCCGCAGGGTCCGCACGACCATCGCGCGCAGTTGCCGGTCCTCGAAGACCCAGGCCGGTGTGCCGTGCATGTCCATGACCCGCTGGACGAACTCCTCCTCGGGAAGGTGGTGGATGGCCGGCCACGGCGGCGCGATCTGCGCCGCGCCGCGGCCCGACACCATGACGAACTCGGGTGCCGGGTGGCCTTCGGCGCGCAGCCACCGTGCGGTCTCGAAGGCGAGCAGGCTGCCCATGCTGTGCCCGAAGAGGGCGTACGGCCGGTCGGTGTGCCCGGCCAGCACGGCGCCGAGACCGGCGACCACGTCGTCGAGGCTGCGCAGCGGCTCCTCGCGGAAGCGCTCCTCACGTCCGGGCAGTTGGACGGCGTTGACCTCCACTCCGGCCGGAAGCCGGTGCGCCCAGCTGCGGTACATCGACGCTCCACCGCCCGCGTACGGGATGCAGAAGAGCCTCAGCCGGGCATCGGCGTCGGGCCGGGGGGTGATCAGCCACGGGCTCGAGAGGTTCGTGGTTTCCATGTGCTCTCCGGGACCTTTCGGGGTGGGTCGGTTCAGTGCGACGAGGGAGCCGGAAGCCGTCCGGCGCAGGCGTCCAGGGCGTCGGCGACCGTGCGCGTGTGCCGCACCGCCTCGAGCGACCGTCCCCGTACGAAGCCGCGCGCCCGGGCGGCGGCGAGCCAGTCGAGCAGGCCGCCGAAGTGGTCGTCGGGGTCGAGGAGGACGAGGGGTTTGTCGTGGACGCCGACCATGCGTTCCGTCCACGCGGTGAAGATCTCGTCGCAGGTGCCGAGGCCGCCCGGCAGCGCGAGCAGGGCGTCGGCTTCCTCGGTCATGCGCTGCTTGCGGGCACCGAAGCCTTCGGTGACGATCAGCCGGTCGCTGTCGTGGTCGGCGCGGTGCAGCAGCGAGTCCGAGACGATCCCCACCGTCTGCCCGCCGGCCGCCCGGGCGGCGGTGGCCACCGCGCCCATCATCGAGACGTGCTCGCCGCCGGAGACCAGCGTCCAGCCGCGGGCGGCGACGGCGGTGCCCACCTCTTCCGCCAGCTTCAGGTACCGGGCGTCGACCGACTCCGAGGCGCTGCAGAACACACACACCGAAAGATTCATGGAAGCCGTCCTGTCCGATCTGTTGTGCGAAGGAGTGGTGGCCGCGTGAAGGCCGTCGTCGACATGAGTGCGGAACTGCCGAAGGACACCGTCCACGTGTGGTGGGGAAGGGTGGGCGACGTGCGTCCGCACCACCGCGACCTGCTCGACGAGCAGGAGCGGGAACGCCTCGCCGAGATGCGCAGGGACGATGCCGCGGCCCGGTTCGTCATGGGCCGCACCCTGCTCCGGCTGGCCGTGGGCGGGTACACGGGCATCGCGCCCGGCGACGTGCCCGTCGTCCGGGAGTGCGACGGATGCGGAGGGCCGCACGGCAAACCCCGGGTGGCCGTGGGCGGGTCCGTCGAGGCGTCGCTGTCCCACTCGGGCGAGCACATCGTCCTCGCCGTGGCCCGGGAGACGCCCCTGGGCATCGACGTGGAGAGCGACGACGGAAGCGTCGACCTGCTGCGGCTCGCGCCCCGGGTGCTGTCGCCCGCGGAGCGCCCCGCCTACGAGGAGCTGCCGGCGGCGGCGCGCCGGCGGCGGCTGCTGTCCGTGTGGACCTGCAAGGAGGCGGCGCTGAAGGCGACCGGCGACGGACTGCGGTTCCCCATGCACCGGTTGGGCGTGGCGGATCCGGAGGGCGCGCCGCGTCTCACGCACTGGGAGGGCAGGCCGTGGCCGGCCGGGAGGATGCGGCTGGCCCGGCTCGACGCGCCACGCGGCTACACGGCGGTACTGGCCGTCCTCGGGTCGTCCGGCTTCACCGTCCGGCACGGGGACCTCGCGGACCTGTCCGGGGCGGGTACGGCTCATGAGCGGGCGGCCCGCTCCGCCGCCACCAGCCGCGCGGCCTCGGCGCGCAGCGCCACCTTGTTCACCTTGCCGACGCCGGCCAAGGGCAGGGCCTCCACCGGCACGAGCCGCTCCGGCAGCTTGTAGCGGGCCAGCCCCCTGCCCTCCAGGTGGCGCCGCAGCTCGCGAAGGGCCGGAGCGCCCTCCGCGGCTCCCACCACGAAGAGGCACACGGCCTCGCCGTACAGGGGGTGCGGCATCGCCACCGCGGCGGCGGCGCGGACGCCCGGATGGGTCAGGACCACTGCCTCCAGCTCGTCCGCGGGGATCTTCTCGCCGCCCCGGTTGATGACGTCCTTCACCCGCCCGGCGACCACCAGGTTGCCGCTGGGGTGGAGCCGTACCAGGTCGCCGGTGCGGTAGTGGCCGTCCGCGGTGAAGGAGCGGGCGTTGGTCTCGTCCTCGCCGTAGTAGCCGGCCAGCACGCTGGGGCCCCGGGTGAGGAGTTCACCGGTCTCGCCCGGGCCCACCGCGCGACCGGATGCGTCGACCACGAGGAGTTCGTCGCCGGCGGCCGAGGGGCGGCCCTGCGTCCCGTCCACCACCGCGTCCGGGTCGTCGAGCCGGGTGAAGTTCAGCAGGCCCTCGCTCATCCCGTAGACCTGCTGGACCTGGCAGCCCAGTTGCTCGCGCACCCTCCGGGCGGTGGTGGCGTCCAGCCGCGCACCGCCCACCTGGAGCACTTGAAGGCTGGTCAGGTCGAACTCGCCCGTCTCGGCGGCCGCGAGCCACTGCAGGAGGACCGCGGGGGCCAGGGCGCAGTGGGTGACCCCCTCGCGCTCGACGAGCGCCAGGGTTCGCCGCGGGTCGTCGGGGGAGTCGAGGACGATCCGGCCGCCGCGGGAGAGGGTGCCGAGGATGCCCGGGTGGCCGAGGACGAAGCTGTGCGACGCCGGCATCACCGCCAGGTAGACGGAGGACTCGGACAGCCCGGACACCTCGGCCGCGGAGCGGATCACGTGCCCGAACGCCTCGTGGGGGCGGGGAATCGCCTTCGGCGGGCCGGTGGTGCCGCTGGAGAGCAGGAACAGCGCGTTGTCCCGCGGACCGGGCCGCTCCGGGGCGTCGTCCGCGGCGTGGCGCGGCCCGCCCGGGGCGTCGACGCCGGGCAGCACACCGCCCAGGGTCAGCGAGGTGAGGTCGGCCAGGTCCGCCCGGACGGGCACGCCCTCGTCCGCCCCGGCCCGGTCCTCACGGGTCACGAGCAGCATGCGGATGCCCGGGTGCCGCTCCCGCAGGCGCTCGGCCATGGCCAGATGGTCGAAGCGGCGTGAGCGCAGCGGCACGGCCATCGCGACCGGCCGGGTGACGCTCAGGACGTGGTCGAGTTCGTGCTCGCGCAGTGCGGGCAGGGCCACCACGGGAGGCGCGCCGAGCCGGATCAGGGCGAGCGTGGTGACCACGTACTCCAGGCTGTTGGGCAGCTGGACGAGGACGGGGTCGCCGCGGCCGATGCCGAGGCGACGCAGCCGGGAAGCCGCCGCGTCGACGGCGGCGGCGAGTTCGCCGTACGTGAGGCGGTGGCCGGCGTCGACGACGGCGCAGCGGTCCGGGTACGCCGGTGAGGAGCCGAGGGCCACGTCGGTGACCAGCCGGGGCTGCCACCAGCCGCGGCGGCGGTACTCCTCGGCGCGCTCACCGGGGACGCGCACGATGCCGTCGGTCACCGGGCCACACTCCCCGACCCGGTCTCCTCGTCGATCACGCCGGCCAGTTCCGCCAGGGAGTAGTCGTGCTTGTCCCACAGGTCGACGTGGCTGCGCAGCCGCTCCTCGATCTCGAGCTCCAGCTGAGCGGTCTCGGTGGAGTCCAGACCGAGACCGGACCGCAGACGGCATCCGGGCGTCAGCTCCTCCTCCTGCACACCCAGTTCCATGAGAATGCTGCGCAGTTCATCGAGAGTCGCGTTCACAGAACCTCCTGGAGAAAGGCTTCTCCACATGGGATTGAGACGGTAAACCGAGTGCCTGGCGGCCGTGCGTCACGTGGTAAGCCGTCATGCTAGCGCCCTGATCGGTGCAATATTCGTCGGATCCGCGGGAGTTCTGCGGTTCTTTAGCGTTGGATATTCGGTCTTACCGGCGAATTTTAAGGGTGGTTTTAGATCGACCGTTTACTTTGATGTCCTAAGACAAATTGGATCCGCAGGCTTTCGGTTGGAAGGGCTTGAACAGATGACGGCGGAAGCAATTCCCGTGGTGGCCTCGTCCGGAGCGGAGTGGGCGGAGGGCGACCTGACCCCGTACGGAGGGGTGGCGGCCGATGCGGCCTGGCGCGATGAGGTGCTGCGGCTCGCCGAGCAGCACAACGCGGTGATTCTCGCGCACAACTACCAGCTCCCCGAGATCCAGGAAATCGCGCACCACGTGGGCGACTCGCTCGGGCTGAGCCGAATCGCCGCCGAGTGCGACGCCGACACCATCATCTTCTGCGGTGTCCACTTCATGGCGGAAACGGCCAAGATGCTCGCCCCCGAAAAGCGCGTCATCATTCCGGACGCCCGGGCCGGCTGCTCACTGGCCGACTCCATCACCGCCGAAGAGCTGCGTGCATGGAAAGCCGAACACCCGGGCGCCGTGGTGGTCTCGTACGTGAACACCACCGCCGAGGTGAAAGCGGAAACCGATATCTGCTGCACCTCCTCCAACGCGGTAGAGGTGGTCGAGTCGATCCCGGCCGACCGCGAGGTCCTCTTCTGCCCGGACCAGTTCCTCGGCGCCCACGTCAAACGGGAAACCGGCCGCGCGAACATGCACATCTGGGCCGGCGAGTGCCACGTGCACGCCGGTATCAACGGGGCCGAGCTGGCCGACCAGGCGGCCGCCAACCCCGGGGCCGAACTCTTCGTCCACCCCGAGTGCGGCTGCGCCACCTCCGCCCTCTACCTCGCGGGCGAGGGCATCGTGCCCAAGGAGCGCGTGAAGATCCTCTCCACGGGCGGGATGCTCGACGCGGCCCGCGAGACCGGGGCGAGCTCCGTCCTGGTGGCCACCGAGATCGGCATGCTGCACCAGCTGCGCAAGGCGGCGCCGGAGATCGACTTCCGCGCCGTCAACGAGCGCGCCTCCTGCCGCTACATGAAGATGATCACGCCTGCCGCCCTGCTGCGCGCACTGCGCGAGGGCGCCGACGAAGTGCACGTGGACCCGGAGGTCGCCGCTCGCGGCCGGGCGTCCGTACAGCGGATGATCGCCATCGGCCGGCCGGGCGGTGGCGAATGACCGGTCCGCGCTGGGAGGCTCGCGCGGACCTCGTGGTGGTGGGGACCGGAGTCGCGGGCCTCACCGCCGCTCTCACCGCCGGCGAACTCGGGCTGCGGGTCCTGGTGGTGACCAAGGGCGGCCCCGGCGACGGCAACACCCCGCACGCACAGGGCGGAGTGGCCGTCGTACTGCCCGCCGCCCACGAGCCCGGGGACACCGTCCAGCGGCACGCCCGGGACACCCGCGTCGCCGGGGCCGGACTGTGCGAGGAGGACGCGGTCGAGCAGATCGTCACGTACGGTCCGGACGCCGTCGAGCGGCTGCGCCGGACCGGCGCCCGGTTCGACACCGGCGACGACAACACCCTGGCCCGCACGCGCGAGGGCGGTCACAGCGCCTTCCGCATCCTGCGCGCCGGCGGCGACGCGACCGGAGCCGAGGTCGAACGGGCCCTGCTCGCGGCCGCCCGGGACCACCGCGTCGCCGTGCTGACCGGACACACCGCCCTGGACGTGCTGCGCACCCCGGGCGGAGAGGTGGCGGGCCTCGCGGTGCTGGACTCGGCCGCGGTACCGGGCCTGATCAGCGCCCCGGCCGTGCTGCTGGCCACGGGCGGTCTCGGACAGCTGTACCAGGCCACCTCCAACGCGGAGGGCGCCACCGGCGACGGACTCGCCCTGGCGCTGCGCGGGGGAGCGAGCCTGGCGGACCTCGAATTCGTCCAGTTCCATCCGACCGTGCTGTTCACCGGCTCCGGTGCGCGCGGCCGCCGCCCCCTGGTCACCGAGGCCGTCCGCGGCGAGGGCGGCATCCTGGTGGACAGCCGGGGAGAGCGCGTGATGGCCGGCGTGCACCCGCTCGCCGACCTCGCCCCGCGGGACGTGGTGTCCGCCGCCATCGCCCGCAGCATGGCGCAGACGGGAAGCGACCACGTCCTGCTGGACGCCACCCACTTCGGGCCGGAGGCCTTCCGGCGGCGTTTCCCGACCGTCCACGCGATGTGCGCCGCCGTCGGCGTCGACCCGGCACGCGAGCCCATACCGGTCGCGCCCGCCGCCCACTTCGCGTGCGGCGGGGTCGTGGCGACCGTCGACGGCCGCACCGACGTGCGCGGGCTGTACGCGGCCGGCGAGGTCGCGCGCACCGGACTGCACGGGGCCAACCGGCTCGCCTCCAACAGCCTGTTGGAAGGGCTCGTCGTGGGGGAGCGGGCGGCGCGGGCAGTCGCGGCCGACCTCCGTGACCGCACCGCGCCGGCACCGGACACGGCCTCGTGGCCGAACCGCCCGGCGGCCGTGGCGGACCGTTGCGTCCTGCAAGGGGCGATGAGCCGCCACGCGGGCATCGGCCGCACCGCGGCCGGCCTGGCGGAGGCCGCACACGTCATCGCCGCCGACGCCCGTCATCGCCCGCTCGACGCGACCTCGACGGTCGAGGACGCGGCGCTCACCCTGGTGGCCGGAGCCCTCCTCGGCGCCGCGGCCGAGCGCCGCGAGACGCGGGGCTGCCACGTGCGCACCGACTTCCCCGGCACCGACGACATCACCTGGGGCCGCTCGACGACCGTGCGTCTCGACGCGGCCACCGGCCGGCCGGCCATCCACCGTCCCGTTCCCGTGGGAGGAGCAGCATGATCGCCGATGCCTGGTCGTCCGCGACCGACGAACGCCTGCGCGCCGCCGGCATCGACACCGAGGACGCCCGCCGTGTCGTCGCCGTTGCGCTCCGGGAGGACCTCCGTTACGGTGCCGACGCCACCACCGACGCCACCGTGCCCGCCGATGCCGTCACCGAGGCCGTCGTGGCCTCCCGTCAGGCGGGAGTGCTGGCCGGCGTACCGGTGGCGCTGGCCGTGCTCGACCTCGTCACCGCCGGACGGTTCGAGGTGACCGAGTACCGCACGGACGGCGACCGGACCGGCCCGGGCGACGTGGCGCTCCGGCTGACCGCGCCCACCCGCGAACTGCTCCTCGCCGAGCGCACCATGCTCAACCTCCTGTGTCATCTCTCCGGCATCGCCACCCTCACGGCCCGGTGGAACGACGCGCTGGCGGGCACCGGCTGCACGGTCCGCGACAGTCGCAAGACCCTGCCGGGGCTGCGCCTGCTGGAGAAGTACGCGGTGCGCCGCGGCGGCGGCGAGAACCACCGCTTCGGCCTCGGCGACGCGGTCCTGATCAAGGACAACCACGTCGTCGCCGCCGGATCGGCGGGCGCCGCGCTGCGGGCCGCCCGCGCCCACGCGGCCGGACTGCCCTGCGAGATCGAGGTGACCACGCTCGCCGAGCTCGACGAGGTCCTGGCCCTCGGCGCCGACGAGGTGATGCTGGACAACTTCAGCGTCGAGGAGTGTGCCGAGGCGGTCCGCCGCCGTGACGCCGCCGCGCCCCGCACCCGCCTGGAGGCCTCCGGCGGCCTCACCCTCGACGTCGCCGCCGCATACGCCCGGACCGGCGTCGACCTGCTCGCCGTCGGAGCGCTGACCCACTCGGCGCCCGCCCTGGACCTGGGGCTGGACTTCGCCCCCCGCACAGAAGGAGGAGAGGGGCAGTAATGAGCCGACGTGAGACGGCCGCCGCCGCCGACACCGCCGACCGCCCCGCCGACGTTCCCGACCGCCGCATCGCGGTGGTCGGCATCGGCTGCCGGTTCCCCGGCGCCGACGGACCGGGTGCGTTCTGGCGCAACCTGCGGGACGGCACCGAGAGCGTCACGTTCTTCGACGAAGAGCAGCTGACGGCCGCGGGAGTGCCGCAGGCGCTGCGCGCCGACCCCGACTTCGTCCCGGCGCAGGCCGTGCTGGAGGACGAGTTCGGCTTCGACGCGGGCTTCTTCGGCATCAACCCCCGTGAGGCGGACATCATGGATCCGCAGCACCGGCTGATGCTCACGTGCGCCTGGGAAGCCCTCGAGGACAGCGGCCGCCGTCCCGACCAGCCCGGCGGCAAGGTCGGTGTCTTCGCCGGCGGCTACCGCAGCGACTACCTCCGGCACGTGCGCACCGACGGGGACGCGGCGGCGGAGTTCGCCCGCGACGTCGCCAACGACAGCGACTACCTGGCCACCCGGATCTCGTACAAGCTCAACCTGACCGGCCCGTCGGTGACCGTGCAGACCGCCTGCTCCACTTCGCTGGTCGCGGTGCACCTCGCCTGCCAGAGCCTGCTCCTCGGAGAGTCCGACACGGCCCTGGCCGGCGGTGCCACGGTCCGCTCGGGCCAGCAGAGGGGATACGTCTTCCAGCGCGGAGGCATCCTCTCCTCCGACGGGCACTGCCGTGCCTTCGACGCCGCCGCCGAGGGCACGGTCATCGGTGACGGCGTGGGCGTCGTCGTGCTGCGCCGGCTGGCCGACGCGATCGCCGACGGGGACCCGATCAGGGCCGTGATCCTCGGCTCGGCCGTCGGCAACGACGGTGCCGACCGCGTGGGTTTCACCGCCCCCGGCGTACAGGGCCAGTCCGAGGTCATCCGGACCGCCCTGGAACGTGCCGGTGTCCACCCCCACACCATCGGCTATGTCGAGGCGCACGGCAGCGGCACGCCGCTCGGCGACCGCATCGAGGTCGACGCGCTCAACCGCGCCTTCCGCGCCACCGGCTGGCGCGAGGGCGACTGCGCCCTCGGCTCCGTCAAGACGAACATCGGGCATACGCACGCGGCCGCCGGTATCGCCGGCCTGATCAAGACGGTCCTCTCGCTCCAGCACGCCCTGCTGCCGCCGACCCTCCACTTCGAGCAGGCCAACCCGCGCATCCGCTTCGCCCGCACCCCCTTCCGGGTCAACCACGAGCTCACGCCCTGGACGGCCGGATCCGGTCCCCTGCGGGCCGGGGTCAGTTCCTTCGGCCTGGGCGGCACGGGCGCGCACGTCGTCCTGGAACAGGCACCGGAGCCGGTCGCCGCCGAGGACGCCGGTCCCCGTGGCCGCCGGCACCTGCTGCCGGTGTCGGCCGGCACCCCGGAAGGCGCCGAACTCGCCGCCGAGCGGCTGGCCGCACACCTCGCGGACCACCCCGGCCTGCGGCTCGCCGACGTCGCCCGGACGCTCCAGAACGGCCGGAGCCACCTCCCGCACCGGCGGCTCGCGCTCGCCCGCGACCTCGACGGGGCGGTCGCCGCGCTGCGCGGCGCGTCGGCCGACGCCCTCTTCGCCGGCCAGGCGGCGGCGGACGCCCCTCCGGTCGCCCTGCTGCTGACCGGCCTGGGAGACCAGTACCCCCAGATGGGGCGTGAGCTCTACGAGAGCGAACCGGTCTTCCGCGCCGAGGTGGACCGCTGCGCGGCCCTGTTGAAGGAGCAGTCCGGCATCGATCTGCCGGCGCTGCTCTACCCCGGGCCCGCTCCCGCCGACGAGCCGGAGCAAGGCCCGGACCTGCGCAGGCTGCTCGGCCGCGGGGCGGCTCCGGTCGAGGGGCTCAGCGAGACCGAAGAGGCACAGCCGGCCCTGTTCGTCGTGGAGTACGCGCTGGCCAGACTGCTGGAGCACCGCGGGGTCCGGCCGAACGCCCTCATCGGCTACAGCCTGGGCGAGTACGTGGCGGCCTGCCTGTCGGGCGTGCTGACCCTGGAGGACGCGCTGAAGCTCGTGGCCGCCCGGGCCGAGCTGATCGGCCGGCTCGCGCCCGGAGCGATGCTCGCGGTGCCGCTGCCCGAGTCACGGGTGCGCCCCCTGCTCGACGGCCGGCTCTCCCTCGCCGCGGTGAACGGGCCGGACCTGTGCGTCCTGTCCGGCGAGCCGGACGCCGTCGCCGCCGTCGAGGCCGACCTCGCCGCCGAGGGAGTGGCCACCCGCCGGCTCAACGCCTCGCGCGCCTTCCACTCCGTCATGATGGAGCCGATGGTCGAGGAGTTCGCGAAGCTCGTCGCCGGCTTCACGCTCAAGCCGCCGACCATCCCGTACCTGTCCAACGTGACGGGTGACTGGATCACGGACGACGAGGCCACCGACCCCGACTACTGGGCACGGCACCTCCGCGAGCCCGTCCGGTTCGCCGACGGCGTCCGCACACTCTGGTCGGAGCCGACCAGGGTCCTCCTCGAGGTCGGCCCGGGCTCCACGCTCGGCGGCATCGCCCTGCGCAACCGTCCGGCCGAGGACGCCGCGGCACAGCTGGTGCTCGCCACGCTTCCCCCGTCCTTCGACCGCCGGTCGGCGGCCGACTTCCTGTACGGCACGATCGGCAAGCTCTGGCTCGCCGGAGTCCCGGTGAAGTGGCCCGTCACCGACGGGGATCCGGCCAGGATCGCCCTGCCCACCACCCCCTTCGAGCTGCGCGAGCACCGGGTCACCCCCCACTGGGAGACCCACCCGGCCGCGCCCGCGGCCCCCGCGCTCGTCCGCAAGGAGAACCTCGCCGAGTGGTTCTCCGTGCCGGGCTGGGAACCCCTGCCGCCCCTGCTCACCCTGCCGGACGCCGCCGACGGGCCCGCCACCTGGCTGGTGTTCCTCGACGACCAGGCGGTCGGCGACCACGTCGTCGCACGGCTGACCGAGCACGGCCACCGCGTGGTGACCGTGCGGCCCGGCGACGCGTGGCGGGGACCGGCCGACGGGCACTGCACCGTACGGCCCGACAGGGCCGAGGACTACGCCGCCCTGCTGCGGGAACTCGACCGGGCCGGCGCCCTGCCACGGCACGTCGTGCACTGCTGGAACGTGACCGGTCCGGAGAGCCGTCCGGACGCCGCCGAGCTCCGGTGGCGCGCCTTCGACAGCCTGCTGTTCCTGGCCCAGGCACTCGGCGGGACCGCCGCCGAGGAGGTGGCCGTCACGGTCGTCTCCGACCACCTCCATCCGCTGCACGGCAGCGGATCCCAGCCGCTCAAGGCCCTGCTGCTGGGCCCCACCCAGGTGTGGCCGCGCGAGTCGGCGGGCGTCGCCTGCCGCAGCGTGGACATCAGCCTCACCGCTCCGGCGAGCCGCCGCGACACGGCCCGCTCACTGGACGCGCTCGTGGCGCAGCTGCACCAGCCCGTCACCGACACCCAGATCGCGCTGCGCGGTACCGGCCGCTGGCGGCGGGTGTTCCTGCCCGCCCCGATGGAGGGCACGGAGCAGGACCACCCCCGGCTGCGGCGCGGCGGCACCTACGTGATCACCGGCGGCCTGGGCGGCATGGCCCTGGAACTGGCCGGCCACCTGGCCCGCACGGCCGGCGCCAACCTCGTACTGATCGGCCGCCACGGGCTGCCGCCCCGCGAGGAGTGGGACGCCCTGGCCGCCGCGACGGGCGCGGACGCCGCGCTCATCCGGCGCATCGAGCGGGTACGGCACCTGGAAGAGCTCGGCAGTCACGTCGAGGTCGTCCGCGCCGACATCACCGACGGCCCGGCGGTGGCCGCGGCGATGCGACGGGCCGCGGAGCGCTTCGGCGCCGTGCACGGCGTCGTCCATGCCGCGGGCGTGCCCGGTGGCGGCCTGATGCAGCTCAAGGACCCGGAGGCGGCCGCCGAGGTGCTGGCGCCGAAGGTGACCGGCACGCTCGCACTGCTCGACGCCTGCCGCGAGGTCGCCGCCGACCTGGACTTCGTCCTCCTGTGCTCCTCGCTGCTGTCCGTCACCGGCGGGCTCGGGCAGGTGGACTACTGCGCGGCCAATGCCTTCCTGGACGCCGTGGCCCACCACCACGACGCCCTCGGCGATCTGCCGGTCACGGCGGTCAACTGGGACGCCTGGCGCGAAGTGGGCATGGCCGAGCGCACCGTGGGCGGCGCCGCCGCGCAGGACACCACCACGGAGACCGGCCATCCGCTGCTGGGGCGGCGCCTCGTCGTCACCGAGCGGCACGCCGTCCACGCGGCCGACTTCAGCGCCGACCGCAGCTGGCTCGTCGACGAGCACCGGATGCTGGGCCACCCGGTCGTCCCCGGCACCGGTCACCTCGAACTGGTTCGGGCGGCGCTCGCCGACCACTCCGGCGCGGAGCTGCGCGAGCTGTCGGACGTCACCTTCTACGCCCCGATCGTGGTGGACGAGGACCGGCCCCGCGAGGTGCGGGTGGTCGTCGACCGCACCGGCGACGCCTACACGTTCTCGGTGGTCAGCCGCTATGACGGCAAGGCCGCCTGGCAACTCAACTCCACCGGCGGCGCGACCGTCGGAGACCGGGAGACCCCGGCCGGCGAGCACCTGGACATCGCGGCACTGACCGGGCCGAAGGGCCTGCGCCCGATGGATCCCCCCGCGCACGAGGGCCCGATGGGCTTCGGCGGCCGGTCCCTGTGCCTGGAGCGCATGTACGCCGGAGACCGGGAGTTCCTGGCCCTGTTGGCCCTGCCGGAGGAGTTCGCCCACGAGGTCCCGGAGCTGGCGCTCCATCCCTCCCTCATGGACCTCGCCACCGCCTTCGTCGGTGTCCACGTGGCGAAGGAGTTCCGCATCCCCATCTCCTACGGCCGGATCACCCAGTTCGCACCGCTCACCGCGCGCGTGTACAGCCATCACCGCTACGCCGTGGCCGACGACGCGGGTCTGGAGACCCTCTCCGCCGACGTGACGATCACCGACGAGGAAGGCCGCGTGCTGGTCACCGTTGAAGGCTTCGTACTGAAGCGGACCGGTGACCTCACCGACCGGCTGGCGGGCCTGCGCGACGGCACGTCCGAGGAGATCGTCGCCTACCGCTTCGCCGAGGCGGAGCAGGAGCGCGAGGCACCCGGCGTCGCCTTCCTGCGGCAGCAGCTGGAGCAGGGCATCCTGCCGGGCGAGGGCGTGGCGGCCTTCGACCGGATCCTGGCGGCGGCCCCGGGCCCTCAGGTCGCCGTGTGCACCCAGGACCTCGGCGCGGTCATGGCCCAGGTGCTGACCGAAGGCGCACAGCCGCGGGGGACCACGGCGGGCGGTGCCCCGGCCGGCCCCGCCCATCCCCGGCCGCACCTGATGACGCCGTACACCGCACCGTGCGGTGACACCGAGAGCGCACTGGCCGCGCTCTGGCAGGACCTGCTGGGCCTGGACCGGGTCGGCGCGCGCGACAACTTCTTCGACCTGGGCGGGCATTCCCTGCTGGGCATCCAGCTCGCGGCGCGGCTCCGCACCGACCTGGGCGTCGACGTGGCCGTCGGCACCGTCTTCAACGCGCTCACGGTCGCCGAGCTCGCCACGGTCGTGGACCGGATGAGGGCGGAAGCCCGGTGACGGCCGGCCGTCCGGTGGCCCCTGCGGAGGGCGAACGCAACGACATAGGCATGGAGGAGAACGTGGAAGCACTGCGTACGGTCGGCGTGGCCGGCGCCGGGGTGATGGGCCGCGAGGTGGCCCAGGTACTGGCCCAGAACGGACTGGACGTCATCCTCGTCGACATATCCGAGGAGGCGCTGACGGGGGCCCGCACCGCCATCGAGCAGAAGGTCCGCTTCCAGCGGCTGCTGGGCGCCGGCGGACCGGTGGTGCCGGTGGCCGAGGTACTGAAGCGCATCACCTTCACCACCGACTACAGCGGGTTCACCGAGGTGGACTTCGTCATCGAGAACGTCACCGAGGACTGGGAGACGAAACAGCGGGTGTACGCGGAGATCGACCAGCTCTGCCCGGAGCACGCGGTCTTCGCGGTGAACACCTCGTGCATCCCGATCACCAAGGTCGGCGGCTCGGTGTCGCGCCCGGACCGGGTCATCGGCACCCACTTCATGAACCCGGTCACGCAGAAGCCGGTCGTCGAGGTGATCCGGGGGCACCACACCTCGGAGGCGACCATCGACACCACGCGGCGGCTGCTCGCGGCGATGGGCAAGGAGGGCATCGTCGTGAACGACGCGCCCGGCTTCGTGTCCAACCGCGTCCTCATGCTGACCATCAACGAGGCGGTCTTCCTCCTCCAGGACGGTGTGAGCACCGCAGAGGACATCGACCGGATCTTCGTGACCTGCTTCGGCCACACGATGGGACCGCTGGAGACGGCCGACCTGATCGGACTGGACACGATCCTGCTCTCGATCGAGGGCCTGTACGCGAGCTTCGCCGACAGCAAGTACCGGCCGTGCCCGCTGCTGCAGCGGATGGTCCACGCGGGCCTGCACGGACGCAAGAGCGGTCGCGGTTTCTACGACTACGGCGGCCGGGCCACCGCCTGACCGGGCCCGCCCCGCCTCCTTCTTTTTGCTTCTTCCCACCGCACACCATCACAGAGAGGTCCCGATGGACGCCATCAAGTCCGCCACCAGGGAATTCATCGGCAAGTACGTGCGCAACCGCGAGCTCGCCGACAGCGACGACCTGTTCGCCTCCGGGTACGTCAACTCGCTCTTCATCATGCAACTGGTGATGTTCGTCGAGAGCGAGCTGGCGACCCCGGTCGCCGACGACGACCTGGAGATGGACAACTTCCGCAGCGTGGACGCCGTGGCCGCCTTCGTGGCGCGCAAGGCGACGGCCGGGCATGCCGCCTGACGGCCACGGGGGACGCACGATGCAGTTGACGGCACGGCAGGAGAGCCTGTTCGCGGAAGCCCGGTCCTACGTGGCACAGGACATCGCTCCGTACGCCGGATCATGGGACGAGAACCAGGCCGTGCCCGAGGAGGCCGTCACCGGATTCGCCGCGCGCGGCCACCTCGGCGCACTGGTGCCCCGGGAGTACGGCGGCGCCGGGCTCGACGCGGTCTCCTTCGGTCTGCTGAACGAGGCGGTCGGCTACGGCTGTTCGTCGATGCGCAGCCTGCTGACCGTGCACAGCATGGTGGTGCACGCGGTGACCCGTTGGGGCAGCGAGCGGCAGCGCGCCCACTGGCTGCCCCGCCTCGCGAGTGGCGAGAGCGTCGGCGCCTTCGGCCTCTCCGAGCCCGAAGCCGGCAGCGACGCCGGGCGGCTGCGCACCACCGCGGAACGCCTGCCGGCGGGCGGCTACACCCTGACCGGGCACAAGATGTGGACCACCTTCGGGCAGCGGGCGGACGTCTACCTGGTGTTCGCCCGCCTGGACGGTCAGATCACCGCGTTCCTCGTCGGACGCGACGCGCCCGGGCTGGAGGTCGTGCCCGTCACCGGCATGCTGGGCACCCGGGCCTCCCTCCTCGCCGAGCTGCGGATGGAGGACTGCCGGGTGCCGGCCGACGCCGTCGTGGGACGGCCCGGATTCGGTCTGGCCGCGGTGGCCACCAGCGCGCTCGACATCGGCCGGTACAGCGTGGCGTGGGGGTGCGTCGGCCTGCTCGCCGCGTGCGCGGACGCGTCCATGGCGCACGCGGACGAGCGCGTCCAGTTCGGCAAGCCCCTGGGCGAGCACCAGCTGGTGCGCCGCATGATCGCCGACATGGTCACCGACACGACCGCGGCCCGGCTGCTGTGTCTGCGGGCGGGCCGGCTGAAGGACGCCGGCGACCCGGCGACCGTGGACGCGACCTGGATGGCCAAGTACTTCAGCTCGGTCAAGGCGTTCCGCGCGGCGGCGGACACCGTACAGATCTTCGGGGCCGCGGGCTGCGCGGAGGGCCACCCGGCCCAGCGCATGCTGCGGGACGCGAAGGTCATGGAAATCATCGAAGGAAGCACCCAAGTGCAGCAGGACTACCTGGCGCAGGCCGCTCTGCGGGAGCGTGCCCTGTGAGCGAGACCCGCAAGACCGTGAAGTGCGTCGTGTGGGACCTGGACAACACCGTCTGGGACGGTGTGCTCCTGGAGGACGAGCAGGTCACGCTGCTGCCCGGCGTCGCCGACACGATCCGCACCCTCGACGCGCGCGGCGTCCTCCACTCGATCGCCAGCCGCAACGACCACGCGGCGGCCATGGCCCGGCTCGAGGAGCTCGGCCTGGCCGAGTACTTCCTGCACCCGCAGATCAACTGGGGTGCCAAGTCCGCGTCCTTGCGCTCCGTGGCCGAGGCGCTGAACATCGGCCTGGACGCGATCGCCTTCATCGACGACCAGCCCTTCGAGCGGGACGAGGTCTCCTTCGAACTGCCGCAGGTGCGCTGCCTGGACGTCGCCGTGCTGCCCGAACTGACGCGGATGCCGGAACTGATGCCGCGGTTCGCCACGGAGGACTCCCGGCGCCGCCGCGAGATGTACCGGGCGGACCAGGTCCGCAAGGAATCCGAGGAGAAGTTCGACGGCGCCCAGGACGAGTTCCTGGCCGGCCTGGGCATGCGGTTCGAGATCACTCCCGCGGGCGCGGCCGACCTCCAGCGCGCCGAGGAACTCACCGTCCGCACCAACCAGTTGAACACGACCGGCGTCACCTACTCCTACGAGGAGCTCGATGCCTTCCGCACCTCGGACCGCCACCTCCTGCTGACCGCCTCCCTGACCGACCGGTACGGCCCGTACGGAACCATCGGACTGGCCCTGGTCGAGACCGGCGAGGAGGACTGGCACCTCCGGCTCCTGCTGATGTCCTGCCGGGTGATGTCGCGCGGCGTGGGCACCGTCCTGATCAACCACGTCAAGCGGCGGGCCCGGGACGCGGGCGCCCGTCTGATCGCGGACTTCGTGCCGACCGACCGCAACCGGATGATGTACGTCTCCTTCAAGTTCAACGGCTTCGACGAGATCTCCCGCGAGGACCGCCTGGTCCGGTTCGCCGCCGACCTGTCGTCCATCCCCCCGGACCCCGCGTACCTCGAGGTCCGGGCGTCCGCCTGACCCGGTTGAGGCGGCCGGCTCCCGCCTCGTCACACCCGTTTTCGCACACCTAGGACACATCGTGACTCTCTCCCAGAAGAAGGCGCTGGTCACCGGAGGCTCGCGCGGCATCGGCCGCGGGGTCGTCGAGCGGCTCGCCGCAGAAGGCGCCGACGTGGCCTTCACCTACCGCGAGCGGGAGGCGCAGGCCAAGGAGGTCGTGGCGGCCGTCGAGGCCGCGGGCCGCACCGCGCACGCCATCCGCGTGGACCTCACCGAGGTCGCCGAGGTGCGCCGCACCGTGCGGGAGGCACACCGGCTCCTGGGCGGTCTGGACATCCTCGTGAACAATGCCGCGGCGGCGGCCACCGCGACGCGCATCGACGCGACGACGGAGGAGCAGTTCGACGGGGCGATGGCGGTCAACGCCCGTGCCGTGTTCTTCGCCCTCCAGGAGGCGTCGCGGCTGATGAACGACGGCGGCCGCGTCATCAACCTCTCGACCGCCAACACCGCGCTGCCGGTGCCCGGCGTGGCGCTGCACGCGGGCAGCAAGGCGGCCGTCGAGCAGTACACCCGCGTGGCGGCCCAGGAGCTCGGCCCGCGCGGCATCACGGTCAACGCGATCTCGCCCGGTGCCACCGACACCGAGCTGCTGCGGGCCAACATCACCCAGGAGGGCATGGAGCTGGCCGTCAAGATGACGCCGCTGGGCCGGATCGGCGAGCCCGCGGACATCGCCGGCGTGGTGGCCTTCCTCTGCGGCCCGGACGGCGGCTTCGTCAGCGGCCAGAACCTGCGCGTGACCGGAGGCATGGTCTGATCACACCGCGCTGATCACACCGCGTCCCGCAGACGCCGAGAGCCCGACAGGTCGGACGACCTGTCGGGCTCTCGGCTGTTCCGGGACGCGGACTCAGGCCGCGCTCAGCTCCTTGGCCGCGGGTTCCCCGGCCTTGTCCGTGGGCGCCTCGCGCTCGCGCCGTACCGCCAGGCGCTCGCGCCACGGCCGGACGCGCCGGAAGAGCGCCTCGTAGTCGGCGTCGCGCAGGATCACGGCGTCGACGGCCATCATGACGAGGCCGAACGACATCAGGCCCATGCCGGCCATGATGCCGATGTGCATCCCCGCGATGCCCAGGACGACCCCCTCACGCAGCCAGCGACGTGAGGTGAACGCCGCCGGAAGGACGAGCAGTTGCACGACGATGACGAAGTAGGTGACCAGCGTCGTCAGCACCACGCTGTCCATCAGCTGGGGGAAGGCCGAGCTGTACGTGTACTGCCAGACGTTGCTGATGTAGTACAGCGCCGTGCCCTCCTGCCACTGCGGCGCGGCCACCTTCCACAGGGCGGAGACGACGTAGACCACGCACGCCTGGAAGACGATCAGCACGGCCGCCGTGTTGTGCAGCGAGGTGCGCAGGTGCGGCCGGCCGGCGCGCTGCTCCAGCCGGGCGCGGACGCCCTTCGCCAGGGGGCTGAAGCGGGCGTTGACCGTGGCGCCCATCAGCAGGATCAGCACGATGCCGGTGAGTGCGTCGCCGCCTTCCCACAAGGTGTAGTTGCGGTGGTGGATGGAGGTCATGAACACCGCGTGCACGATCGTCAGGCTGCGCGAGCCGAGCACCGTCCACGCGAGGGAGACCACCAGCCCGGCGAAGAACACGAGGTTGAACCAGGTGCCGCTGTCGCTGAGCGCGTACAGCGAGAAGATGTGCTTCTCCTCGACCAGGGCCTTGAAGCCCGCGAAGCCGGAGTAGCCTTCCGGCCCCCAGAGGAACTCCCGGTAGGGGATGTTGGAGACGTAGTACAGCGTGGTGCTCAGGCCCAGCAGGATGCGGCAGAGCGAGAGGCCGACGAGGTACTTCGGATGGCTGGAGACACCGCGCAGCGCACGCGCGGCGAACTTCTTCAGCTTGTCCATGGCTGGGCTCCAGGCTGGTAGTCGAACCATCCGAGGTCGGTGAACACCTCGGGGCGAGGCTGCTCGGGCGAGTGGCGTGCGGCGAAGCGCTGCACGGGCGTGTACGTGTAGTAGGCGCGCAGCCGGGTGATCCTGCCGTCCAGGTGGAGTTCGTCCACCAACGGCGACAGGACGGTGGCCGCGTCCTTCTTCGCCGCCTCCCGCAGGGCCGTCAGCTCGCTCTGCTGACCGGAGAAGTCGGAGAGGGCCTTCCTGCGCGCCTCGTCGACGGCGGCCTCCTTCTCGTGCAGGCTGCCCTGCTCGACGCCGAGGTACAGGCCGACCGCGCCCATGCGGTTCGGCGCGAGGCGGATCTCGCGCGCGGTGCCGGCCATCTTGCGGGACAGCGACGCCGGCTCGGTGGTGTGCGTGCCGGCCGCGTTCTCGTACTCGACCTGGTAGAAGACCTCGCCGTTGTAGTCCACCGAGTACGGCGCGAGGAGCATCCAGCTCTGCCGGAAGTAGGTGTCGGCGACGGGTGCCACCGCCTTGTACGCCTCGGTCCGCGCGGGCGAGACCGGGGCGTTGACGATGAGCGTCATACCGACGAACGCCAGACCGAGCAGGGGCGGCAACCCCATGCTCAGCAGCCTCCACCGGCTCGTTTCGGCGCGTGGTGCCGTCATGACCGGGGCTCCTCCTCCTGCGCGGCGGGCCGGGGGCGGGTGCTGCCGCCGATGCCCCAGAGATGGGCGGGGACCGGGGTGAGGACGATCCACGTCTGGTCCCGGATTTCCTCACCGAACACGTTCACCGTCGCCTGGGTGAGCTGTTCGACCAGCTCCCGTTCGGTCTGTTCGGTGAGGCGCTGTTCGAAGATCTTGACCTCGATGAATGGCATGGTGGGTCCTGTCTGTTCAGACGGCGGCGGCCGCGGCGCCGCCGGGGTTCGGGGTCGCGCCCGTGACGGCGGTGAGGGCGGCGGTCAGGGCGTCGACGAGGTGATCGACCTGGGAGTCCAGCAGTCCCGGGTGGCAGGGCAGGTTCATGTGCTGCTCGAACCAGAGCCGTTCCGCGACCGGGCACTCGCCGGGACCGTGTCCGCGGAAGCGCCACTCCGGCGTCAGGTGCAGGGGGAAGTAGCGCAGCTGGACCTCCACGCCCCGCTCGTCGAGCTCGCGCAGCAGCGCGTCGCGCATCTCGCGGTCGTGTACGAGGAAGGTGTAGAGGTGGTAGGCGTGCCGGACGCCCTCCGGTACGGCGAGCGGCCGGGCCTGCGGGAACGCCGAGACGACCTCGTCCAGCCGGCGGGCGATCAGCCGGCGGCGTTCCACCAGCTCGTCGAGGCGGTCGAGTTGGGCCAGACCCACCGCGGCCGCCGCCTCGGACATCGTGGCGTTCGTGCCGGCGTTGCGGATGCCGGAACAGGCGCGGTCGTAGATCTCGTCGGCGAACATCATCCACGGCAGCGCGGCCGGCGCCGCCGCGGGGTCCGCCCCGTGCCGGACGTAGTCGCCGTCCACCTCGTTGTTGCGGTAGCGGCCCACCCGCTCCGCCCAGTCGTCGCGCTCCAGGGTGATCATGCCGCCCTCGCCGAGGGTGGTGATGTTCTTGGTGGAGTGGAAGCTGAAGGTCGAGATGTCGGCCAGCGAGCCGGGCCGGCGGCCGTGGTAGTCGGCGCCGAGCGCGTGGGCGCTGTCCTCGATCACCGTGATCCCGCGGGGCCGGGTGAGCTTCATGACGGCGTCCATGTCGGCCGGGCAGCCGCCGTAGTGGACCAGGATCACCGCCCGGGTCCGGTCGGTGAGCAACGGTTCCAGCGCGGCCGGGTCCATGTTCAGGGTGAGCGGGTCGATGTCGCAGAACCTGACCTCGACGTTCAGGTCGAGGAGCGGCTGGATGCTGGCCTGGAAGGTCTGCGGTGTCACCACGACCTCGTCGCCCGGCGCCAGGTCCAGCAGCCGGATGGCGATTTCCAGGGCCACGGTCCCGCTCGTCACCGACAGGGCGTGCCGGGCGCCGACGTAGCGGGCGAAGGCTTCCTCGAAGGCCTCCCGCCACCCCCCGGCGGAGAGCGTGGCGCCGGAGGACACGAGCTGCCCCAGGACGTCCAGTTCGCGTTCGCCGATGACGCTGCCTCGACGGCCGCCCGGCACGGCGTAGCGTTGCTGCATGCGGAGGTACCCCCATGACTGAAAGGCGTCCCGCACCGTGCGGGACGTGGGCTGATGGGTGCCCGCGTGACGGGGCCGGCGGTGTGGGGCACGCGGGCGTTCGTGGCCGTACGGCCGATGTCGTCCCGGCCCGGTGCGGGCCGGGCCCGGCTGTCAGCCGGCGGTGGCCATGCGCTGCGCGAGTTCCGCGGACAGCGCCTTCTTGTCGACCTTGCGCAGTCCCGTCAGGGGGAAGGCGTCGATCACCTCGAGGCGGTCCGGGAGCTTGTACTCCGCCAGTCCGCGGGCCCGCAGCAGGCGCTTGAGCTCGGGTAGGCGGGGCGGTTCACCGGCGGGGACGATGAAGGCGCACACGCGCTCGCCCATGAGCTCGTCGGGCATCGCCACCACCGCCGCCTGCTGGATCCCCTCGTGCGCGGCGGTGACGTGCCGCTCCACTTCGGTCGCCGAGACCTTGTCGCCGCCTCGGATGATGACGTCCTTGACCCGGCCCTGGACGACCATGTCCCCATCGTCGGTGAGGCGCACGAGGTCACCGCTGCGGTAGAAGCCGTCCTCGGTGAAGGCGCGGGCGTTGTGCTCCTCGGCCCGGTAGTAGCCGGGCAGGGTGTACGGCCCGCGGGTCAGCAGCTCCCCGGTCTCGCCGTGGGCGACGGGGCGGCCCTCGGTGTCCACCACGCGGATCTCGTCCGCGGGGGAGATGGGCCGGCCCTGGGTGGTGAGCACCCGGTCGAGGGGGTCGTCGTAGCGGGTGAAGGTCAGCAGGCCCTCGGCCATCCCGAACACCTGCTGGAGCCGGCAGCCGAGGGTCGGGGTGACGCGTGCGGCCACCTCGGGGTGGAGTTTGGCGCTGCCGATCTGCAGGACCTGGAGACTGCTCAGGTCCCGCTCGCTCCACTCGGCGGCGTCCAGCCACATGTGGGCGATGGTCGGCACGCACGAGGTCATGGTGACCCGCTCCCGCTCGATGAGCGCGAAGCACTCGTCGGGGTTGGGCGTCCTGGCCAGCACGACCGTGCCGCCCTTGCTCAGGGTGCCCAGCACGCCCGGGCAGCCCCAGGTGAAGTTGAACTCGATCGGCAGGACGGCGAGGTAGACGGTGTCGCCGTCGAGCTCGCAGACCTCCGAGGCCGCGCGGATCTGGTAGCCGTAGTCCTCGTGGGTCCGCGGGATCAGCTTGGGGAGCGCGGTCGTGCCGCCGGACAGCAGGAAGAAGGCGGCGTCCGCCGGGTCCGCGCCGGCCGGCGCGTCCTGGGCCGGGACCGGGGCCCCGGTCGCCCACAGCTCGTCCAGTGAGCTGTGGGGGCCGGGGTCACCGAGGACGAACACCTCGCGCAGGGTCGGCACCGAGGCGAGGACCTCCGTGGCCAGTTCGCGGTGGTCGAAGCCCTGGTGGACGTCGGGCACCACGTAGGCGGCGGCGCCGGAGTGCGCGCACAGGTGGCTGATCTCGTTGTGCCGGTGCGCGGGGAGCGCGAAGACGGGCAGTGCGCCGAGCCGAAAGAGACCGAAGCAGACGGCGACGAACTCCGGGGTGTTGGGGAGCTGGACCACGATCCGGTCGCCCGGCCGGATGCCGCGCGAGGCGAAGCCCGCCGCGAGCCGGTCCGCCCACGCGTCGAGCTCGGCGTACGTGACACGCCGGTCGCCGCCGACGAGGGCGGTCCGGCCGCCGTACGCGGCCGCCCAGCCGCGCAGCAGCTGCCCCAACGTCTCCCCTCGCCAGTACCCGGCCTCCCGGTATGCCGCCGCGGTGGCCTCAGGCCAGGGAACGCATCCGTCAAGCATTTTAGGTCCTTTTCTCCAGCCATCGCAAACGACGGCTTCCGAGGCTGATATTTTGGTGATGTTAACCGAGGCCCCAAGGTTCGGAAACCGCGAATATCGGACGCTTTAGGATGCGACGCAGTACATCAATAGCTCTTCTTAAGAGTCTTTTTAGAGGTGGCGGCTAGGATCCATTCAAGTCAGTCGTCAGACGGATCCGAACGGTGCGGTGCAGCGAAATTGAGTAACCAGGGTGTAATTCCGGAGAACAAGCCTGAGCTGCAGCGTATGCTCGCAGAGCGGCTCGGGGTCAATCCATCCGAAGTGGTGGACGACGTCAATCTCCAGGATCTCGGCATGGACTCGATCGGCGTCATGGGTATCGTCTCAAGCTGGCAGCGGAACGGCCTTCAGGTCGACATCGCCGAATTCACCGCAGCGCCCAGCCTCAAGGCCTGGTGGCAGCTCATCTCCCCGTAGTTCCCGGGATGGTCCCGCGGAACGAAACATGTCATCCATCAGTAATCCATCGGAGTCATGATGCAATTCGGCGTGAATTTCTTTCCCGTTGTCGACCCGGCGAAGAAGAGCGCGAGCGACTACTTCGACGAGGCCCTGAGGCTGGTGAGCCTGGCCGAGGAGCTCGGCTTCGAGCACGCGCAGTGCGTGGAGCACTACTTCTCCCCGTACGGCGGCTACATGCCCGACCCGGTCACCTTCCTCACCGCGGCCGCCGCGCGCACCAGCCGGATCCGCATCGGCACCGGAGCGGTCATCCCCGCATTCACCCACCCGCTGAAGCTGGCCGGCAAGCTCGCGATGCTGGACAACCTCTCCCACGGGCGGCTCGACGTGGGCTTCGGCCGTGCCTTCCTGCCGCAGGAGTTCGAGGCCTTCGGCATCGACATCGACGAGAGCCGGGCGCGGTTCGCCGAGGGCGTCGAGGTCTGCCGTCGCCTGTGGTCGGAGCGCGACGTGGTGTGGGAGGGCTCCTTCCACCGGTTCGGGCCCGTCACGATGCTTCCGGAAACCGTGCAGAAGCCGCACCCGCCGATCTTCATCGCCTCTGCGATGAGCCCCGACTCCTGCGCCGCCGCGGGCCGTGCCGGCCACCACCTCCAGGTGGTGCCGTCCGTGACCTCCCGCGAGCAACTCCAGTCGATGCTGGCGGGCTACCGCGAGGCCTGGCGGGAGGCCGGCCACCCGGGCACCCCGCGCATCCAGATCAAGTACACCTGCTACGTGGCCGAGGACCGTGCCACGGCGCTCGATCTCGCCGAGACGTTCGAGGTCAACTACGTCGAGCACATGGCCGAGGCGGTGGCGAGCTGGGGCCGGACGCGCAGCGACGCCTACCAGGGCTACGAGAAGTTCGTGGAGAAGGTCAAGAAGTACGACTTCCGGCAGTCGCACGCCGACAACAAGGTGCTGGCCGGGACCCCGGACGAGGTGCGCGAGCAGATCGCCGTGCTCGTCGACTGGTTCGGCGCCGACCCGACGCTCAGCCTCCAGTTCAACCCCGGCCACATGCCCTACGAGGACGCCGAGCGCGCCATGAAGCTCTTCGCCGAGCACGTGATGCCCGCGTTCACCGGCCTGGAGCACACCGTATGACCCACGCCCTCGACGCCGACGTCGCGGTGGTGGGCCTGGGTGCCTGGGGCTCCTCCGCCCTGTGGCAGCTGGCCTCGCGCGGTGTGCGGGTGCTCGGCTTCGAGCGGTATGGCCTGGGCCACCCCTTCGGCGCGTCGCACGGCGGCAGCAGGATGTTCCGCGTCACCTGTCTGGAGCACCCCGCTCTCGTGCCCCTGGCGAAGCGGTCGCGGGAGCTGTGGCAGCAGCTGGAAACCCTCACGGGCCGCACCCTCTTCGACCAGGTGGGCGCGGTCCTCATGGGCCCCGCGGACGGACACATCGCGGGCGGTTCGCTGCGGGCCGCCCGGGAGCACGACCTGCCCGTGGACACCCTGACCGCCGCCGAACTGAGCCGGTGGCTGCCCCAGCACGCGGCCTTCCAGGACGGCGACATCGGGGTCCGCGAGCCGGAGGCCGGGCTGATCAGGCCGGAGGAGGCCGTCCGGGCCGCCGTCGGCGCGGCGGCCGCGGCCGGTGCCCGGGTCTTCACCGACACCCGGGTCACCGAGGTCGAACCGACCGCGGACGGGGCGGTGGTCCGCACCCCCGTCCGCGACTTCCGGGTCGGCCAGGTCGTGGTGACGGCGGGCCCCTGGCTCGACACGCTCGTACCCGGTCTGCCCCTGGAGACCGTGCGCGTCCCCCAGACGTGGTTCCGGCCGACAGGCGACCCCACGCCCTTCACCCTCGACCGGCTGCCGCCCTTCATGCGGGAGCTCGGCGGGCGCGGCGCCATCTGGGGCCACGGTTCCCGCGGCGGCCCCGACGTCAAACTCGGCCTGGAGGACGGCGGAAGCGCCTTCCGGGTCACCCCCGCCGACGACTGTGACCGCGGAGTCACCCCCGAGGACTGGACCGCGGTGGCGGGCCTGCTGTCCGAGGCCGTCCCCGGCATGGGGGCCGCGCCCTCGCGCACGGAGGTCGGCATGTTCGCCCGCACCCCCGACGGACAGTTCCTCATCGGCCGGCCGCACGGCGACCCGCGACTGGTCATCGGCGGCGGCTGCAACTTCCACGGCTTCAAGCACTCCACCGGCATCGGGGAGGCGCTGGCCGACATCGTCCTCGGCCGGCAGACCAGCTGTCCGCTGGACTTCACCGATCCCAACCGATTCCTGTAAGTCCTCGCCGGGAGAAAGTCTCAAGCATGCGTGACAGGGAAGAGACGCGCCGGCCGCTCACCGGAGCCCAGCTCGGTGTGTGGTTCGCCCAGCAGGTCGATCCTGCCAACGCGGCCTACAACACCGCCCAGTACGTCGAGGTCGAAGGCCCCGCCGACGCGGCCCGCCTCGAGCGGGCGCTGCGGCGCGCGCTGGCCGAAACCGATGCCCTCAACATGCGGTTCGCCGTGCACGACGGGCAGCCCTGGCAGCTGCCGGCACCGACGGCCGCCGAGCCCTGCCTCGACGTGGTCGACCTGAGCGCCGCGGCCGACCCGGCGGCCGCCGCCGACCGCTGGATGCGCGAGGACGCCGCCACCACCGTGGACCTGCTGCGCGGACCGCTGTTCCGCAACGCCCTGCTCGTCCTCGGATCCGACCGGTTCCGCTGGTACCTGCGCTGCCACCACGCCCTCCTGGACGGGTACGGCTTCCAGCTGCTGGCCGCGCGCACCGCCGAGATCCACACCGCCGAGGCGGCCGGGACCGAGCCCCGCCCGCGCTGGTTCGGCGCCCTCGGCGACCTCGCCGACGCCGAGGCCGACTACCGGTCGTCCGAACGCTTCGGGGCCGACCGCGCCTACTGGGCCGAGCGGATGGCCGGCGCCCCGGACGCCGTCACCCTCGCCCGCCGGCCCTTCGACGGCCCGGCCGTCGACCCCCTCACCGCCGGCCCCGCCCGCGTCCCCGCCGGTCAGCGGGAGGACCGGGCCGACCTCGTGATCGCCGCGCTCGCGGGCTATCTGCACCGCATGACGCAGGCCGAGGACATCACGCTGGGCATCCCCGTGGCCGGACGCTGGGGCGTCGCCGCCAAGACCCCCGGCGTCGTCGTCAACGTGCTGCCCCTGCGGCTGTCGGTGCCGCGGGGCATCACCGTCGCCGCCCTGCTGGCGCACACCTCCGAGCGGTTGCGCGAGCTCCGCCGCCACCAGCGGTACCGCAGCGAGGACGTCCTGCGCGACCTCAGCATGGTCGGACGGCAGCTGACCGGTCCGCTGGTCAACTTCAAGTACTACGACCGGGAGCTGAACTTCGCCCAGGGCCGGGCGACCGTCGCCACGGTCGCCCCCGGCCCCATCGACGACCTCTCCGTCGTCGTCGGCGACGACCCGGAGACCGGCGTCCTCACCGTCGCCTTCGAGGCCAACCCG
Source organism: Streptomyces sp. NPDC029164 (assembly GCF_055563995.1). Taxonomy (NCBI): domain Bacteria; kingdom Bacillati; phylum Actinomycetota; class Actinomycetes; order Kitasatosporales; family Streptomycetaceae; genus Streptomyces; species Streptomyces sp. NPDC029164. The sequence continues at coordinate 186,504 of NZ_JBVHWW010000008.1, forward strand.
ACCCGCTACGACGAGGCGGAACTCGCCGCCCACCACCGGCGGTTCACCGGATACCTCGCCGCCCTCGCCGAAGCGGCCCCCGGCACCCCGCTCGGCCGGGTACCCGTGCCCGCCGCGGCCCCGCGCCCCGCCGCCGGCCCCACACCGGTCCCCGCACCGCGCGGCGCCACCCTCCACGAGGCCTTCGAGGCGCAGGCCGCACGCACGCCCGACCGCACCGCGGTGACCAGCGGCGAGACCCGACTCGACTACCGGCAACTCAACGAGCGCGCCAACCGCCTCGCGCGTCTGCTGCTGAGCCGGGGCCTGGGCCCCGGCCGGCTCGCCGCCCTGGCCCTGCCGCGCGGCGCGGACCTGGTGACCGCGCTGCTCGCCGTACTCAAGACGGGCGCGGCCTACCTGCCGCTCGACCCCCAGTACCCCGTGGACCGCCTGCGGTTCACGCTCGACGACGCCGCACCGGCCCTGGTGCTCTCCGACGCCGCCGGCGCCGACCGCGTGCGCGGCGGCGCGGACCTGCTGCTCCTGGACGACCCGGCGGTCACCGCCGAGCTGAACGGGCTTCCCGGTACCGGCCTGAGCGCCGGGGAACGCCCGCCCGGCGCCGGCCCGCAGAGCCTGGCCTACGTCATCTACACCTCCGGCTCCACCGGCCGGCCCAAGGGCGTGGCGGTCACCCACCACAACGTCCTGCGCCTCTTCCAGCGGACGGACCACTGGTTCGGCTTCGGCCCCGAGGACGTGTGGACGCTCTTCCACTCCTACGCGTTCGACTTCTCCGTGTGGGAGATCTGGGGACCCCTGCTGCACGGCGGGCGCCTCGTCGTGGTGCCCTTCGACACCAGCCGCTCCCCGGCCGACTTCCTGCGGCTGCTCGTCCGGGAACGCGTCACCGTCCTCAACCAGACCCCCTCGGCCTTCTACCAGCTCGTCGCGGCCGAGCGGGAACGCCCGGACCTCTCGGGGCGGCTGGCGCTGCGCTACGTCGTCTTCGGCGGCGAGGCGCTGGAGACGCACCGCCTGGAGGACTGGTACGCCCGCCACGGCGACCACGCGCCGCGCCTGGTCAACATGTACGGCATCACCGAGACCACCGTGCACGTCACCTACGCCGCCCTCGACCGCGAGACGGTGCGCGCCGCCCGGGGCAGCGTGATCGGCGAGCCGATCCCGGACCTCGACGTGTACGTGCTGGACCGCGAGCTGCGGCCGGTGCCGGAAGGCGCCACCGGCGAGATCTACGTGGCCGGCCCGGGCCTGGCCCGGGGCTACCTCGGACGCCCGGGTCTGACCGCCGAACGCTTCGTGGCCGACCCCTTCGGCGCCCCCGGCAGCCGGATGTACCGTACCGGCGACCTGGCGTGCGTCCTCGACGACGGCAGCCTGTACCACCTCGGGCGGGCGGACGGCCAGGTGAAGATACGGGGCTTCCGCATCGAACCCGGCGAGATCGAGGCCGCGTTCGAACGCCACCCGGAGGTCGGCCAGGCCGCCGTGGTCGTCCGTGAGGACCGGCCCGGCGACAAGCGTCTCGTGGCGTACGTGGTGCCGGCGGCCGGCGCGCGGCCCGACGCGGCCGGGCTGCGCCGGCACGCGGCGCGGATCCTGCCCGCACACATGGTCCCCTCCGCCGTCGCCCTGCTCGACGCGCTGCCGCTGACCGCGAACGGCAAGCTCGACCAGCGGGCCCTGCCCGCGGCCGCCTTCTCCGAAGCCTCCGCCGGCACCCCCGCGGCGGCCGGGGACACCTCGCGCGAGGCGACCGTCGGCACGCTGTTCGCCGAGATCCTGGGCCTCCCCGCGGTCGGTCCCGAGGACAACTTCTTCGACCTGGGCGGACACTCGCTGCTCGCCGCCCGGCTCATCTCCCGCATCCGGACCGAACTGGGCGTGGAACTCGCCATCGGCGCGCTGTTCGAGAACCCGACGGTCGCCGGGATCGCCGGCCTCCTCGGCGACGCGGACTCGGCCGTGCCCGCCCTGCTGCCGGCGGCGCGCCCCCACCGGGTGCCGCTGTCCTTCAGCCAGAGCAGGCTGTGGTTCCTCAACCAGGTCGAGGGCCTTTCCGCCACGTACAACGTCCCGCTGGCGATCCGGCTGTCCGGTCCGCTCGACGGGAAGGCGCTCGACGCCGCCCTGGGAGACGTGATCGACCGGCACGAGAGCCTGCGTACGGTCTTCCCGCAGACCGGGGGCGTCCCGCACCAGCACGTCCTGCCCGCGGGCGACCGCCCGGTGGGGACGGTCGTCGTCGAGTGCCCGCCCGAGGAGCAGCCGGACCGGATGCGGGCGGCCCTGGCCCAGGGCTTCGCGCTGGAGAGCGAGCTTCCGCTGCGGGCCTTCCTGTTCCGCACCGGACCCGCCGAGCACACGCTCCTCGTGGTGATGCACCACATCGTCGCGGACGGCTGGTCCGTCACCCCGTTCACCGGGGACCTCGCCACCGCCTACGCGGCGCGGTGCGAGGGCCGCGAGCCGCTCTGGCCGGCCCCGCTGCCCGTGCAGTACGCCGACTACGGCCTCTGGCAGCGTCGGGTACTGGGCGACGAGCGGTCCCCCGACAGCCGGATGGCCCGGCAGCTCGCCCACTGGACCGAGCGGCTGGCCGACCTGCCGGAGGAACTGTCGCTGCCCACCGACCGGCCCCGCCCGCTCGCGGCCGGCCACGGCGGCGCCACGGTGGGCGGCCGGGTGGACTCCGCACTCCACACGCGGCTGACACGCCTGGGGCGGGACCGCGGAGCCACCCTCTTCATGGTGCTCCACGCCGGTCTCGCGGCCCTGCTGACCCGGCTGGGCGCGGGGGAGGACATCCCGCTCGGCACCCCCGTCGCGGGCCGCGGCGACGAGGCGCTGGACGAGCTCGTCGGATGCTTCGTCAACACCCTCGTCCTGCGCACGGACACCTCGGGCTCGCCGACCTTCAACGAGCTGCTCGACCGGGTCCGCAGCACCGACCTGGCCGCCTACGCGCACCAGGACCTGCCCTTCGACCGGCTGGTGGAGGTCCTCAACCCGCCCCGGTCACTGGCCCGGCACCCGCTCTTCCAGGTGATGCTGGCCCTGCGCGAACCGGCCCGGGACATCACCGGCATGCCCGGCCTCACCGCCCGCGTGCAGCCGTGCGACACCGAGACCTCGCGGTTCGACCTGTCCTTCGTGTTCGCGGAGGCCACCGGGGAGGACCGGGCGCCCGGCGGCATCGACTGCTCGCTGCAGTACAGCAGCGACCTCTTCGACCGCGGGACCGCGGAGCGGCTGCTGGCCCGCCTCGTGCTGCTGCTGGAGGCGGCGGCCGACGCTCCGGACGTACCGGTCGGCCGACTGGAGATCCTCACCCCCCAAGAGCGGGAGGACCTGCTGGAGGGCTGGCAGGGGCCGCGGCGTGAGATCGCGGACACGACCGCCGCCACGCTCTTCGAGAACCAGGCGGCCCTGGTCCCGGACAAGACGGCCGCCGTCTTCGAGGGCGAGAGCCTGACCTATGCCGAGCTCAACGCCCGTGCCAACCGGCTCGCCCGCCACCTCGTCGGGCAGGGCGTCGGACCGGAGCAGGTGGTCGCGCTGGCGGTGCCGCGCTCCCTGGAGATGGTCGTCGGCATGCTCGCCGTCTTCAAGGCCGGGGCGGCCTACCTCCCCGTGGACCCCGACTATCCCGCCGACCGCATCCGCTACATGCTGGAGGACGCGCGCCCCTCCCAGGTGCTGACGACCACCGCGGCCGCCCACGTGCTCCCCGGCACGTCCGCCCCCCTCCTCCTGGACTCCCCGGAGACCGCCTCCCGCGTGGCGGCCCTGCCCGCCACCGATCTGACGGACGGCGAGCGCCACACCCCGCTGCTCCCCGGACACCCGGCGTACGTCATCTACACCTCGGGATCCACCGGGCGGCCCAAGGGCGTGGTGGTCTGCCACACCGGCATCCCCAGCCTGCTCGCCAACCAGATCGAACGGTGCGCCGTCGGACCGGACAACCGGGTGCTGCAGTTCGCCACGGCGAGCTTCGACGCCGCCTTCTGGGACGTCGCCATGGCGCTGTTCACGGGGGGCACCCTCGTCCTGGCCCCCGCCTGGCGACTGCTGCCCGGACCCGAGCTCTCCCGGCTGGCCGCCGCCCACGACATCACCCACGTGACGCTGCCGCCGTCGGTGCTGGCGATGCTGCCCGTGCAGGGCGGCCTGCCGGCGTCCACCACGATCGTCGTGGCGGGCGAGGCCACCCCGGCCGATCTGGTCGCGCGGTGGTCGCACGGCCGGCGGATGGTCAACTCCTACGGACCCACCGAGATCACGGTCTCCTGCGCGATCAGCCCGCCGCTGGACGCGACCGGGGAGCTGCCGATCAGCCCGCCGTCGATGAACACCCGCCTCCACGTCCTGGACGCCGGACTGCGGCTGCTCCCGCCGGGCGTGCCCGGCGAGTTGTACGTGGCGGGCCCGGGCACGGCCCGCGGCTACCTGGGCCGCCCCGACCTCACCGCACTGCGCTTCGTGGCCGACCCGTACGGTCCGCCCGGCAGCCGCATGTACCGCACGGGGGACCTCGCCCGCCGGCGTCCCGACGGCCGACTGGAGTTCCTCGGCCGGGCCGACGACCAGGTCAAGATCCGTGGCTTCCGGGTCGAACTCGGCGAGATCGAGGACGCGTTGAGTGTCCGCGAGGACGTCGTCCAGGCGGCGGTCGTGGTCCGCGAGGAGGGGCCCGGCGATCAGCGGCTGGTGGCCTACGTGACGGTCGCCCCCGGCGGCGCCGCACCCCAGGAGCTGCGGGCGTGGCTGGCCTCGTCGCTGCCCGACTACATGGTCCCGTCGATCGTCGTCGCGCTGGAGGAGATGCCGCTCACCCAGTCCGGGAAGATCGACCGGGTCGCGCTGGCCGCGCGCCCGGTGTCCTGGACGACGGGCGCGGCCTCGTACGTGGCGCCCGGCGAGGGGCTGGAACGCCGCATCGCCGAGGCGTGGTGCGCGGTGCTCGGCCTGGAGAGGGTCGGCACCCAGGACAACTTCTTCGACGTCGGCGGCCACTCGCTGAGCCTGATCGCCCTGCAGCAGCGACTCGTCGAGGAGCTCGGCCGCCCGGTCCCGGTCGTGGACCTGTTCGCCCATCCCACGGTGGCCGCGCTCGCCGCGCACCTGGCCACCGCCGCCGACGGTGAGCCGGCGGCACGGAGCGGCAACGCCGACCGCGCCCGGCAGCGCGCCGGACTCCAGCAGAAGGCCATGGCTCGCCGGGCCGCCAACAGGAACGGAAAGGGAGCGCAGCGCAATGGCTGACGACTTGCAGACGGTGCGGGACCTGGACATCGCCGTCGTCGCGATGGAGGGCCGCTTCCCCGGGGCCCGCGACGTGGAGGCGTTCTGGGCCAACCTGGTGGCCGGCGAGGAGTCCGTGCGGCCGGTCGGCGACGAGGAGTACCTCGCCGCGGGCGGCGACCCGGCCGCGCTCGACGACCCCTACCTGGTCAAGGCCGCCGCGGCGATGGACGGTGCCGACCTCTTCGACGCGGACTTCTTCGGCCTGCGGGCCGAGGAAGCCGAGATGATGGATCCGCAGCAGCGGGTCTTCCTGGAGGTCTGCCACCACGCCCTGGAGCAGTCGGGCCACGACCCCGACCAGTTCGACGGGGTGATCGGCGTCTACGGCGGTGCCAGTCAGAGCAGGTACTACCTGTCCCACGTACGCCCCCGCTTCGACGAGTCCACCGACCCGCTGCGCGCCTGGTCGGCGTCCATGGGCAACGACCCCGGCGTCTTCGCCACCCGCGTCGCCTACGCGCTCAACCTGACCGGGCCCGCGCTGACCGTCCAGACGGCCTGCTCCACCTCGCTCACCGCGATCCACCTCGCCTGCCAGGACCTGCTGTCCTACCGCTGTGACGTGGCGCTCGCCGGCGGCTCGTCGATCAATCCGTCCGCCAAGCGGGGCTACCGCTACACCCCCGACGGCCCCTTCTCGCCCGACGGCCACCTGCGTGCCTTCGACGCGCGGGCCGAGGGCATGGTGCCCGGCGACGCCACGGCCGTGGTCGTCCTGAAGCGGCTGACGGACGCGGTGGCCGACGGCGACCGCATCCGGGCCGTCATCAAGGGCACCGCGGTCAACAACGACGGCAGCCGGAAGGTCGGATTCACCGCGCCCAGCCCGCTGGGCCAGGCCGAGGTCGTCCTCGCCGCCCACGCGGCCGCCGAGGTCGACGCCGACACGATCGGTTATGTGGAAGCCCACGGCACGGGCACCCCGGTCGGCGACCCGATCGAAGTCCAGGCGCTCACCCAGGCGTTCGCGGAGAGCACGCAGCGCACGGGATTCTGCGCCATCGGCTCGGCGAAGACCAACGTCGGGCACACCGACGCCGCGGCCGGCGTGGTGGGCCTGATCAAGGCCGCCCTGGCGGTGGAGCACGGGAAGCTTCCGCCCACGCTCCACTACACGTCCCCCAACCCGCTCATCGACTTCGGCTCCTCCCCCTTCCGCGTCCAGGACCGCCTCACCGCTTGGCCGGCCGGTCCGACGCCGCGCCGCGCCGGCGTGAGCTCCTTCGGCATCGGCGGGACGAACGCGCACGCCGTCCTGGAGGAGCCGCCCGCGCTCCCGGCGCGCGAACCCGGCGAGGACTGGGTCCTGCTGCGCTGGTCGGCCAGGTCCGCCGCGGCCGCCGACCGCCTCGGCGCCCTGCTGGGCGACCACCTCGCCCGCACCCCGGAACTGGCGCTCGGCGACGTGGCACACACCCTGCGCGCGGGCCGCCGGACGTTCCCGCACCGCCGGTTCGCGGTCTGCCGCGACCGGGACCAGGCCGTCGCGCTCCTCGGTGCCCCCGGGTACGCCGCCGCACCGCCCGCCGACGGCCCGGCCGAGCGGCCCGTCGCCTTCCTCTTCCCGGGCGGCGGCGCGCAGTACGAGGGCATGGGCCGCGGACTGTACGAGAGCGAGCCGGTCTTCCGGGAGACGCTGGACCGCTGCGCCGCCATCCTGGAACCCGTCCTGGGCTTCGACGTGCGTGCCGCTCTGCACCGCGGTGAGGAAGGGCCCCGTTCCAGCCTGCTGCCCGGGCTGGTCGCGACCGAGTACGCCCTCGCCACCCTGCTGATGTCCCGGGGGGTCCGCCCGCAGTCGCTCATCGGGCACTCGGCGGGCGAGTACACGGCCGCCTGTCTGGCCGGCGTGATGTCCCTGGAGGACATGCTGCCGCTGGTCGCCAAGCGGCAGTGGCTCCTGGAGCGGGCGGGCGGGGTCGCGGTGAGCGTCCGGCTCGGCGAGCGCGACCTCGGCGCCTGCCTCACCGACCGGGTCTCCCTCGCCACCGTCAACGCCCCCACCCTGTGCACCGTCTCGGGCCCGGAGGAGGACATCCGGGAACTGGAGACGCGCTGGGACGCCGACGGCGTCGAGTACCAGCGGGTCCACTTCCCCAGTGCCGTGCACTCCTGGTTGCTCGACTCCATCCTGGACGACTACGCGGCCGAGCTCGCCAAGATCACCCTGCGCCCCCCGGCCGTGCCCTTCGTCTCCAACGTCACGGGTACGTGGATCACCGACGCGGAGGCGACCAGCCCCGACTACTGGCTGCGGCACACCCGCCGGACCGTGCGCTTCGCCGACGGACTGGCGGCACTGCGCGCGAGCGGGGAACCCGTACTCGTGGAGGTCGGACCGGGCCGGATCCTGACCCGCTGCGCCCAGATGCAGTTCGGCGACGCCGTGCCCACGGTGGAGACCATGCGCCACCCGCGCGCCGATCAGCACGACCAGCAGGTGCTGCTCACCGCGCTGGGCCGGCTCTGGCAGCTCGGCGCCGGGCCGGCGCGGGACGGACAGAGCGGCCAGGACGGAGCGGACCGGCCCGACGGCCGCCGTGTCCCGCTGCCCGGCTACCCGTTCGCACGCGAACGCCACTGGCTCGACGAGGTCCGCCCGGCCGCCCCCGCCGCCGGCCGGGGTCCGGCGCGGGACCTGGCGGACGCCGAACGCGAACTGCGGCGCAGCACCGCGGTGACCACGGTGGCGCCGCGACTGCGCGACGACTTCGACCGGCTCGCCGCGCTGCGCGCCACCGCGTTCCTGCGAACGGCGGGTGTGGACACCACGGCGGGCCGCCGCTACACCCGTGAGGACCTCATCGGCCACCTCCGGCCCGTCGGGCCCTACGGCAAACTGCTCGACGCCCTGCTGCACATGCTCCACGAGTCGGGCGTACTGGCCCGGGAAGGCGACGAACTGCGGTTCACCGGCAGCGGCACCGACGCCGCGGAGCAGGAACGGCTCACCCGGTCCGTGACCGAGCGGCTCCCGTCGCTGGCGAAGGACCTCGACCTCCTGGACACCTGCCTGGCAGCCTGCGCGGACGTGGTGCGCGGCGCCACGGACGGCACCGCCGTGCTGACCCCCGACGGTCGCGCGGACCTCACCGCCGCCGTGCTCGAAACCCACATGGACGAGGGCGACTTCGCCCTCTACCGCACCCTGCTGGCCGAACACCTCGCGGAACTCGCCCGCGCGGCGGGCGGCCGTCCCTTCCGGATCCTGGAGGTGGGCGCCGGACGGGGGCGGCTGACCTGGGACGTGGCCGAGGCCCTGCGGGGCATTCCCGGAGTGCGCTACCAACTCACCGACCTGGGCCGGTCCTTCGTGCTCGAGGCCGAGCGCGAGGCCGTACGGCGCGGAATCGACTTCATGTCGTTCGGCGTGCTCGACGTGACGCGGCCGCCGGCACCCGGCGCGCCCGGCGAACCCTTCGACGTGGTGCTCGCCTTCAACGTGCTGCACATACCGGCCGACCTGCGGGACTGCGTACGCCACGTCCAGCGGCTGCTGGCCCCCGGCGGCCGGCTGTACGCACTGGAGACCGTACGGATGCCCTGGGCGTCGGAGCTTTCCGTGGGGCTGCTCCCGCAGTGGTGGGCGTTCGCCGACGACCTGCGCCGGCATTCGCCGGTCCTGCCGGCCGCCGGCTGGCGCGAGCTGCTGGCCTCGGAGGGCTTCGAGGACGTGCGGGTCCTCAGCGACGAGCGGGAGGAACGGCCGCTGATCCCGCATGCGCTCATCGCCGGCCGCCGGCCCGCCGCGAACGCCCAGGAGCCCGCCGCGCGCACGGCCGCCCCGCCCGACCGGACGCGGGGGGAGTCCGATGCGCGAAGGCAGCCGCGGCCCGCCCTCCGCGACACCCACCGCGCCCCGTCGACCGACACCGAACGGATCGTCGCCCGGCACTGGGAGGAGCTCCTGCGCGTCGACGGCATCGGGGCCGACGACAACTTCTTCGACCTCGGCGGGGAGTCCCTGCTCGCCCTGCAGCTCGTCAAGCGGCTGCGCGACGAACTGGGCGTCGAGCTGCGGGTGAAGAAGCTCATGGAGAACCTCACCGTCGCGGCGATGGCCGCCGAGGCCGACGCGCTGCGCGGCCGCGCGGACGTGGCTGCGGCCCCCCGGATCTCCCGCAGTGCCCGCCGGGGGCGGCCCGCCGGCTGACCGCCCGCCCCCACCGCCGAAGTCCCGTCCGAGTCCCGAACCACCGGCGCAGAGCCGGGTGCTAGTCGCCAAGGAGTACACCCATGTCGTCAGCTTCCACGAGCGAGACGCAGGAGCCCGCCACCGATGTGCGGACGGCCCCCGAAGAGGCGGCCGGCGTCCTGGAGTTCCCGGCCACCTACGCCCAGCAGGGACTGTGGTTCTTCTACTGCCTGAGCCCGCAGAGCGCCTTCTACAACGTGTCGATGGTGCACCGGCTCACCGGTGAGCTGGACACCGCCGTGCTCCGGCAGGCACTGAACGACGTCGTCCGGCGCCACGAGGCACTGCGCACCACCTTCCGCGAGAACGATGGGGAACTGCGCCAGGTCGTCGCCGACGCCGTGGACATCGAACTCTCCGTGCACGAGGCCGCCGGCTCCGGGGACGACGGGAGCGCCCCGCACGAGGCGCCCGCGGTGCGCGAGCAGCTCACCGGACTCATCCAGGCCCCCTTCGACCTGGAGAACGGCCCGCTGCTGCGCGCCGCCCTGGTGCGCAGCGCCCCCGGAGACCACCTCCTGGTCCTGTCGATGCACCACATCGTCGTGGACGGCTGGTCCCTGGGCATCTTCCTGAAGGAGCTGGCCGAGGCCTACAACGCCCGCCGGGCAGGGGAGTCCCCGCGGCTGCCGGAGCTGTCCATCCAGTACGGCGACTACGCGGAATGGCAGACCGAACAGCTGCGCGGCCAGGCGCTGGAGGACGGTCTGGACTACTGGCGCACGCAACTGGGCGGCGACCTGCCCGAACTGCGGCTCGCCACCGACCGGCCCCGCCCCGAGACCCGCTCGTTCGGCGGCGCCCGCTTCGACTTCACCTTCGACGAGGAGATCACCCGGCGCCTGAAGGAGATGTGCCGGGCCCAGGGCGTCACCCTGTACATGGCGCTGTTCGCCGGTGTCTCCACGATGCTCCACCACTACACCGGACAGGACGACTTCGTCCTCGGCACCCCGATGGCCGGGCGCGACGACGCCCAGACCCAGCCGCTCATCGGCTCCTTCGTCAACACCCTGCCGATGCGCGCGGACCTCTCGGGCAACCCGTCCTTCACCGGACTCCTGGGCCGCGTACGCGAGATGAGCCAGGGCGCCTACGCCCACGACGACATCCCGTTCGAGAAGATCGTCGAAGACGTCGCACCACAGCGGGGCATCGGTGCCAACCCGCTGTTCCAGGTGACCTTCGCGCTGCAGAACTACGAGCTCGGCGGCTTCGGTCTGGAAGGCGTGCGCGCCGAGCGGATCGCCGTCGAGGAGGGCACCGCCCGCTTCGACCTGGAGGTCCACTGCTGGGACGACCCGGACCGGCTGCGCGGCTCCTTCGTCTACAGCACCGACCTGTTCGACCGCGTCACCATGGAGCGCATGGCCGCGCACCTCACCCGGGTGCTCGAAGAGGCGCTGGCGGACCCCTCCCGCCGCGTCGGGGAACTGTCCCTCCTCACGGACGACGACCGCCGGGTCCTGGACGCGGTCGGCAGCCCCGCGGCCGCACCCCGGTCCGACGTCGCCACCGTGCCGGGCCTCTTCGCCGCCCAGGTGGCGGCCCGCCCCGACGCCACGGCCGTACGAGTCCCCGGCGCCGTCCTGTCCTACGCGGAGCTCGCCACGCGCGCGGGCACCGTGGCGGCGCGGCTGCGCGCCGCCGGACTCGCCCCCGGCGCGCGGGTCGGCGTACACCTCGACGGAGCCGTCGACGAACTGGTCGCCACCCTCGCCGTCCTGGAAACGGGGGGCGTCTGCGTGCCCCTGAACCCGTCCGACGACCCGGCACTGCTGCGCCGCACGGTCCGCCGTACGGGGCTCGGCCTGCTGCTCACCCGTGGTGCGGACGGCGACTGGGCCGAAGGCCTCACCGCAGTCGACCCGGGCACCGTCGACCCGGGTGCCACTGGCCCGGGCGCCACCGGCCCGGGCGCCACCGGCCCGGGCGCAGCCGACCCGCGCGGGGCGGAGGCGCCCGCGCCGCCCGCCGGTTCCGAGCCCGCCCTCCTGCTGGACGTGCCGGGCGGCCCCCTCGTCCTCGACCACGCGGGGCTCGCCGACCGGCTGGCACGGCTCGCCGGGCTGGCCGCCCTGACCGCCGGCGACGTCGTCGCCCGGCACGCGCCCTGGGGCCAGGAACGCGCCGTGTGGGAGGCGCTGCTTCCGGTCTGCCACGGTGCGAGCCTGGCAGCCGCCGACGGCCGCGTCACCCCCGAGGGCGCCACCGTCGTGATCGCCGCCGACTCCGACCTGACCGGCCTCCTCACCGCGGACGCCCCGGCCCCCTCACCGCGGGCCCTGCTGTGCCTGCCCTCCACGGCGTCGCCCGCCCTGGCCCACCGCTGCCACGACCGCTTCGGGACGGCGCCGCGCTGGGTGTACGCCACCCCGCAGACCGGGCCCACCGGTGTCGCCGACCCCGCCCCGGCGGACCCGGCCCTCCTGTTCACTCCGCTGCGCCCGGTCCGGCTGCTGAACGCGCACGGCGCCCCCGTCCCGGTCGGTGTCCCCGCCGGCGTGCACGCCGCCGGTCCCGGCCTGGCCCACCGCGCCGCCGGCAACGGCCCGGTGACGTGGGCCGCCTGCGGTGACAGCGGCAGGATCACCGCCGACGGGAAGCTCGAACTCCTCGGCCGCCTCCCGGGGACCGCCGTCGTGGCCGGGCTGCCCGTCGACATCGCCGAGGTGACCGCGGCGATCCTGGCCGAGCCGGCGATCGCCGGCTGCGCGGTCGTCGAGCGCCGCTCCACCGCCGGACACACCGAGCTGGTCGCCTACGCCGTCCGCTCGGGACAGGTGACGTCGCAGCGCGTCGCGCAGGCCGCGCGTGCGGCCCTGCCCGGCGGCGCCGCCCTGGCCGCGGTCGTGTTCGTCACCGCCCTGCCCCGCACCCCCGGCGGCCGCGTGGACACCGCTGCGCTGGGCGAGCTGCCCGTCCTCGACGACGAGCTGGCCGGCGCCTGGGAACAGGCGCTCGCCGAGCGGGGTGTCCCGGCCGCGGTCGTGGTCGCGGAGAGCGACCCGGCGCCTGCCGCCGACGACTTCGTCAACCTGCGGACCCTTCCCCGCGACACCACCGTCGAGGAGACCCCGGCCGCCGGCGAAGGCGGCGCCGGGTACCCGGACGTGCCGGCGATCAGCAGCGGCGGGCCCGCGCTGGACCCCGGCGCCGCCAACCTGGCCGAGGTGCTCCGCCGGGTCGCCGCCGACCCGGCCTCCGGAGACATCGTCTACGTCGCCCCCGACGGGACCGAGCACCGGCAGTCCTATGCCCGGCTGCGCGACGAGGCATCCCGGGTCCTGGGCGGACTGCGTGCCCTGGGCGCCCGTCCGGGCGACAAGGTGATCCTCCAGCTCGAGGACAACCGTGACTTCGTGACCGGCCTCTGGGCCTGTGTGCTGGGCGGATTCGTCAGCGTGCCGCTCGCCGTGTCGCCCACCTACGCGGAGGACACCGCCGCCACCAACAAGCTCGCCGGAGCCTGGGCGCTGCTGTCCGGGCCCTTGCTGCTCACGGACCGCAGCCTCGCGGGCCCGCTGCGGGGCCTGGGGAGCCGGCTGGGCTGGAACGACCTCCGCCTCGCCGTACTCGACGACCTGCGCGAGGCTCCGGAGGCCACCGACTGGCACGAATCCCGGGCCGAGGACCTGGTCCTGCTCCTCCTCACCTCCGGCAGCACCGGCCGCCCCAAGGCGGTCGAGCTGCGCCACGGCAACGTCCTGACCCGCTCGGCGGCCGCCCGCCACGTCTACGAACTGACGCCGCGGGACGTCTCGTTCAACTGGATGCCCCTGGACCACGTCGGCGGCATCGTGATGTCCCACATCCGCGACGTATTCGTCGGCTGCCGGCAGATCCAGGCCCCCACCCAGTGGGTGCTCGCCGAACCGCTGCGCTGGATCGCCAAGATGGCCGAACACCGGGTGACGACCACATGGGCCCCGAACTTCGCCTTCGGCCTGATCGCCGAGCGCGCCGACCTGCTCGCCGGGCAGGACGGGGACCTGAGCGCCCTGCGCGTGATCATCAACGGTGGTGAGGCCATAGTCCCCCGGGTCACACGGCGTTTCATGAAGGCCCTGGCCCCGCTCGGACTGCCCTCCACCGCCATGCGCCCCGCGTGGGGCATGTCGGAGACGTCCTCGGGCGAGGTCGACGACCGCTTCGATCCGGAGGTCACCGGAGACGACGACCAGTTCGTCCGCGTCGGCGCTCCCTTCCCCGGCTTCACCATGCGGATCGTGGACGGGGACGACGCGGTCGTCCGCGAAGGGATGCCCGGCCGGCTCCAGGTCAAGGGCCCGGCCGTCACCTCCGGATACCACCTGAACCCCGAGCAGAACGCCAGTTCGTTCACGGAGGACGGCTGGTTCGAGACCGGAGACCTCGCCGTGCTGCGCGACGGCAAACTGACGATCACCGGCCGCGCCAAGGACGCCATCATCATCAACGGGCACAACTTCCACAGCCATGAGCTGGAGGAGTGCGTCGAGGAGCTCGACCAGGTCGAACGGTCCTTCACCGCGGCATGCGCGGTGCGCACCGCCGACAGTTCCACGGACGAGCTGGCCCTGTTCTTCAGCCTCGCCGACGGGGTGGCCGAGTCCGAGGCGATCCCCCTCGTCCGTGCCAAGCTCCTGCGCGAGACCGGCGCCAACGCCTCGTACCTGGTGCCCGTCACCCGGGACCGCATCCCCAAGACCGAGATCGGCAAGATCCAGCGCACCCTGCTGCGCGAGCGGTTCGAGGCCGGGGAGTTCGCGGCGGAGCTGCGGCGCACCGGAGCCGGGACGGACGACGACGCGACGCTGCCCAACTGGTTCCACCGGCCGGTGTGGCAGCGGGCCGCCGCCGGCCCCCGCGCCGTCACCCCCGACGCCGGCCACACCCTGCTCGTCGCCGACCGCCACGGGCTGGCGGACGCGCTGGCCGGCCTGTTGCGCGAGCGCGGCGAGCGCTGCACCGTCCTGCCCGCCGGTACGGCGTACGCTCCGGACACCCCGGCCGCCCAGGGCCGGTACGGCACCACCGACGCCGTCGACCGCGTCGTCCACCTCGCCGGCTGCGCCCCGTACCAGGAGCTGCCGACCAGCACGGAGGAGCTCGCCGCGGCCTACCGCGAGGGGCCGCTGGCCCTCGCGGAGCTCGTCGGCGCCCTGGTCCGGGCCAACCCCGGAGGCCGGCCGGTGGCCCTCACCGTGGTCGCCGCCCACAGCCAGTGGGTGCGCGAGGGCGACCGCGTGGTGCCCGAGCGGGCCGCCTCGGCAGGCGTGGTGAAGTCCGCCGGCCAGGAGTACGACTGGCTGCGGGCCACGCACCTCGACGTGGAGCCGCGGGAACCCGCCCAGTCGGCGCACCGGATCCTGGAGATCCTCGACGCCGCGGCCGACGACCCCGAGCAGGCACTGCGCGACGCGGAGCGCTGGGTGCGCCGCATCGAACGGCTTCCCGCGGCCCCGGCCGCGACCACCGGACTCCGCCGCGGCGAACTCGTCGTGGTCAGCGGCGGCCTGGGCGGCCTCGCCGCCGAGACCGCGGCCCACCTGCTGTCCGCGTACGGCGTACGACTGCTGCTGCTGGGGCGCACCCCCCTGCCGGCCGAGGAGGCCTGGGACGAGACCCTCGCATCCGGCGGGACGGCCGCCGAGCGGATCGCCGTCCTGCGGCGGCTGCGCGCCTTGGGCGACGTCCGGTACGCGGCCGCCGACGTCACCGACGAGGCAGCCGTCCGCACGGCCGTCCAGCAGGCCGAGGAGCACTTCGCGGCGCCGGCGACCACCGTGCTCCACCTCGCCGGCCACTTCCACGAGGCGCCGGTGACCGAGGCGGGCGAGGCCGACTGGGCGGAGGTCACCCGGGCCAAGGTGCTCGGCGCCGCCGTCCTGCACCACCTGGTCAAGGACCGGCCGGGCGCCCGCTTCCTGTCCTACTCCTCGGTCAACGGCTTCTTCGGCGGCGCCAACGTCGCCGGCTACGCCGCCGCCAACGCCTTCCTGGACGCGCTGGCCGTCCACCAGTCCACCGCGCACGGCATGCGCGCCCAGAGCCTGGGCTGGACCATGTGGGACGAACTGGGCCTCAGCCACGGCTACGCCCTGAAGGCCCTGACCGAGGCCCGCGGATACCGCGTCCTCGCCCCCGAGCAGGGCGTCGCCTCCCTCGACGTCGCCCTGCGGCACGCCACTCCGCAGGTGCTGATCGGCGTGGACCACACCGCGCCGTGGCCGGCCGGCCGGCTGCTGACCCCCGCCGCGGCGCTGCACCGGCTGGTCGGCTACCGCACCGACGGGTCCGCCGGCGAAGGCCGGGGCGCCCTCGCCCTGCCCGACCGCTACGGAACCCTCACGCACTGCGAATTCACCGCGGTCACCGAACTGCCCCGCACCGAGAGCGGAGAGATCGACCGCCGGCGCCTCGCCGAGGCGGGCGGCGCCGGTGCCACGGCCGCAGCGGCCGACGACCGACCGCGCAGCGCGGCCGAACAGGCCATCGCC
Source organism: Streptomyces sp. NPDC029164 (assembly GCF_055563995.1). NCBI lineage: Bacteria > Bacillati > Actinomycetota > Actinomycetes > Kitasatosporales > Streptomycetaceae > Streptomyces > Streptomyces sp. NPDC029164. The sequence goes on from NZ_JBVHWW010000008.1 coordinate 202,497, forward strand.
GCCATCTGGTGCGATCTGCTGGGCCTCGGCGAGGTCGGCGTCCACGACAACTTCTTCGACATCGGCGGGCACTCGCTGCGCGCGGCCATGCTGCTCAGCCGGCTCCGTGCCGAGCTCGGCGTGGACCTGACGATCGCCTCGCTCTTCGAGAACCCCACGATCGCGGGCCTGGCCCGGCAGCTCGATCCGATGACGGCACAGGACCCGCTGGCCGTGGTGCTGCCGCTGCGCCGCGAGGGCGACGCCGCCCCCCTGTTCTGCCTGCACCCCGGCGGCGGCATCAGCTGGTGTTACTCCGGGCTGCTCGGCGGCCTGCCGGACCGGCACCCGGTCTACGGCATCCAGGCCCGTGGGCTGAACGGCGAGGAGCCGCTGCCGGCGACGCTGGACGAGATGGTCGACGACTACCTGGCGCAGGTGCGCGAGATCCGGCCGGCCGGCCCCTACCACTTCCTCGGCTGGTCGTTCGGCGGTGTGATCGCCCACGCCATGGCGACCAGGCTGACCGCCGAGGGCCACCAGGTCGGCGTACTGGCCATGATCGACGCCTGGCCGGCCGACCCGGAGCTCGACCCGGAATTCGGTGACGACCTGAACGTCGAGAAGGAGATGCTCGGCGCCCTGCTCGCCGACGCCGGATACGAGGGCCCCGTCCACGAGGAACTGACCCGCACCGAGGCGCTTCGAATCCTGCGCAGCGAGGGCAGCCCCCTGGGCAGCCTCACGGAGGAGAGCATCACCTCGCTCGTCGCGATCGCCGCGAACAACATCAAGCTGCGCGCCTGCGAACTCACCCCGTACGAAGGCGACCTGCTCCTCTTCCACGCGGACGGGGACGACCGCGACGTGGACGCGGTGACGCGCAGCTGGCGGAGGTTCAGCACCGGCCGGATCGAGGACCGCCCGATGCCCTACGGGCACAACAGCATCATCCACCCCAAGCCGCTGGCCGAGATCGGCGCGGCCGTCGGCGAGCGGATGGCGGACGGATGACCGGCAGCGAAGACAAGAAGCGACACGCCACACCCGGCCCTCCCGGGCCGCACGACACCCTGCGGAGACGACCGTGACCCATCCGTTCGACGACCCGGACGGCAGCTACCGCGTGCTGGCCAACCACGAGGGCCAGCACTGCCTCTGGCCGCAGACGCTGGACGTCCCCCAGGGCTGGGACACCCTGCGGGAGGCGGGCACCCGGCAGGAGTGCCTCGACTTCATCACCGGCAACTGGACCGACCTGCGTCCGGTGAGCGTGGCGGCCGCAGAGGACGGCGGCAGGTGAGCGGCGACCGGACGCCCGTCGGCGTCGACCTGCTGAACCCCGACGTCTACGCGGTGGACGACCAGCCCCGGCTGTGGCGGCGACTGCAGAACGAGAGCCCGGTCGGCTGGCACGAACCCACCCCCGGCGTCCCCGGGTTCTGGGTGCTGTCCCGGTACGCGGACATCATGGAGGTGTTCAAGGACACCACCACCTTCAGCTCGGCCCGCGGCAACATCCTGGGCACCCTGCTGGCCGGCGGCGACCCCGCCGGCGGGCAGATGCTGGCCGTCACCGACCCGCCGCGCCACCGGGACCTGCGCCGCATCCTCCAGGGCGGCTTCTCTGCACGGTCGATGCGCCGTATCGCCGACAGCGTCCGAACGGTCGCGCGGCGGCTGGTCGCGGAGGCCGTCGAACGCGGCGGCTGCGACTTCGTGGCGGACATCGCGGCGCGCATCCCGCTGGAGGCGATCTGCGAACTGCTCGCCGTCCCCGTCGAGGACCGGCCGCGCATGCTGGAGCTCACCTCGGCGGCGCTCGACGCGGACAGCACGCCGATGGAGGCCGCCAGGGCGCAGAGCGACATCATGAACTATTACGCGAAGCTCGTGCCCGAGCGCCGGGCGAACCCGCAGGACGACGCCGTGAGCATGCTCGCGAACGGCACGCTCGACGGGCGGCCGCTGAGCGAGGTCGAGGTCTTCCTCAACTGCTACAACCTCATCATCGGCGGCGACGAGACCACCCGCTTCTCGGGCGCGGGCGGCCTGCTCGCCCTGATCGAGCACCCGGACCAGTGGCGGGTGCTCAAGGAGCGGCCCGACGTCATCGACAGCGCCGTGGAGGAGATCGTCCGCTGGACCTCGCCCGCGCTGCACATCGCGCGGGTGGCGACGGCCGACACCACCGTCCGGGGGTCCCGGATCGCCGCGGGCGACATCGTCACCCTGTGGATCGGCGCGGCCAACCGGGACGAGGAGGTGTTCGAGGACCCCTACGCCTTCGACCTCGCCCGCACGCCCAACAAGCACATGGCGTACGGCTTCGGACCGCATTTCTGCCTGGGCGGCGCGCTCGCCCGGATCGAGATGCAGATCCTCTTCGAGGAGATACGGGACCAGGTGGGCTCCGTCAGCCTGACCGGTGAGGTGGAGTACTCGCGGTCCAACTTCCTCACCGGCGTCAGCAGGCTGCCCGTCGCCTTCACCCCGAGCACCCCCTGATGTCCCCGACCACGGAAGAGGCATGATGCCGAGCACCACCGGCCCCCGACTGCGCCCGGCGCTGGACGCCGTCCCCGGCTACACACCGCCGCGGGTCCCCACCGGCACGGCACCGGTCCACCGGCTGGCCGCCAACGAGAACCCCTACCCGCCGCTGCCCGGTGTCCTGGAGCGGCTCGCGGCCACGGCCGGGCAGGTCAACCGGTATCCCGACATGGGGTGCCGCGAGCTGGCCGCCGAACTCGCCGCCCGGCTGGACGTCCCCGCCGCGCACATAGCGGTGGGCACCGGCTCGGTCGGCGTCACCCAGCAGCTGCTGCAGATCGCCGTCGGCCCGGGGGACGAAGTCCTCTTCGCCTGGCGATCCTTCGAGGCGTACCCGGTGATGACCCGGCTCGCCGGCGCCGTACCGGTTCAGGTGCCGCTGACGGGAGACGAACGCCACGACCTCCGGGCCATGGCCGAGGCCGTCACCGAGCGGACCCGGCTGATCATCGTCTGCAACCCCAACAACCCGACCGGCACCCTCGTGGGCCGCGCCGAGCTGGAGACGTTCCTGGACCGGGTGCCGGCGGACGTCCTGGTGGTCCTGGACGAGGCGTACGTCGAGTTCGCCGACGACCCCGACCACCCCGACGGCATCGGGTTCTACCGCGACCGCCCCAACGTCTGCGTGCTGCGCACGTTCTCCAAGGCCCACGGTCTGGCGGGCATGCGGGTCGGGTACGCCGTCGCGCACGAGCCGGTGGCCGCGGCCCTGCGCAAGGCCGCGGTCCCCTTCGGCGTGAGCCAGCTCGCCCAGGACGCGGCCGTCGCCTCGCTGCGCGCCGGATCCGCCCTGCGCGAGCGGGTCACCGCGGTGAAGGCCGAACGCGGCCGTGTGTCGGGGGAGCTGACGGCTCAGGGGTGGACCGTCGAGCCGGCGCACGCGAACTTCGTGTGGCTGCGCCTCGGCGAACACACCGCGGAGTTCGCCGACCTGTGCGCCGCGGCGGGCGTGTCCGTCATGGCGTTCCCCGGCGAAGGCGTCCGGGTCACCATCGGGGACCCCGCCTCCAACGACGCGTTCCTGCACTGCGCGTCGCGCTTCCGGACGGGGCGAGCGGCGGCGGGGGAGCAGCGGTGCCCCGCATGACCGCCACCCTGGCGAAGTCCCGTTTCAAGGACGTGATGGCGGGTGTGGGCGGCCCGGTGACGATCGTGACCGCCTTCGACGAAGGCGCCCCGCACGGGACCACCGTCACCGCGTTCGCCTCCCTCTCCCTCGACCCCCCGATGGTCACCGTCGCACTGAGCGAGAACTCGACTCTGCTCCCCAAGATCGTCCGCTCGGGGCGGTTCGGGGTGAACGTGCTGGCCGCGTCGCAGCAGGGACTGGCCGGCCGCTTCGCCCGCCCCGGGGTGGACCGCTTCGCCGGTGCGAATTGGCAGGACGACGACGGGCTGCCGCGGCTGGCCGGCTGCCTCGGATGGATCGCCTGCGACGTCACGCAGACGGTCCGGGGCGGCGACCACTTCCTGCTGCTCGGAGCGGTGAAGGACGCTCAACGCAGCGGGCCGGACACTCCTTTGATCTACGCGGACCGTGCCTTCGGTACACTTTTGCCCTGCCCTGAGACCATGCCCGCCGTCACGTCAAGGACTGTTTCATGAGCGAACGCGTCATCACCCCCCGCAATCGGGGATTCCTGTTCCTGGACTCGCACCCTGCCGGCTGCGTCCGTCTGGTGAACGACATGTGGCAGGCGGTCGGCGCCCGGCCCGCGGCTGCCCTTGCTGATGACGCGCCCGTGGCCCTGATCATAGGGTCGTCCTCCGGTTACGGACTGGCCGCCACCGTTGCCGGGCTCGCCCGCGCGGGCATCCGCGGTATCGGTGTCTCCTTCGAGAAGGCGCCGACCGAGCGCCGCACCGGCACCGCGGGGTGGTACCGCACCGCGGCGACCGCCGAACTGGCCCAGAACGCCGGACGGGAGATGCACTTCCTCAACGGCGACGCCTTCTCCGACGAGATGAAGGACCAGGTGGCCGACCTGGTGAAGCAGCGCTTCGGCCGGCTCGACCACCTGATCTACTCCGTGGCGGCCCCCCGGCGCACCGACCCCGAGACGGGAACCACCTTCTCCTCGTCCCTCAAGCCGATCGGCGCGACGGCGCGTACCAAGACCCTCGTCTTCGACGAGGACGGGAAGCCGGACGTCCGTGAGGTGTCGACCGAGCCGGCCGACGAAAACGAGATCGCGCAGACGATCGCCGTGATGGGCGGCACGGACTGGGCCCGGTGGGTGTCCCACCTGGCCGGCCGCGGACTGCTCGCCGACGGCTTCAGCACGGCGGCCCTCTCGTACATCGGCTCTTCGCTGACGGCCGACATCTACCGGGAAGGCACCATCGGAGCCGCCAAGGCCCACCTGGAGCAGACCGCCCGGGAGCTCGACATCCGACTGCGCGACCTCTGCGGGGGGCGCGCGGTGACCTCGGTCAACGGAGCCGCCGTCACCCAGTCGTCGACGGCCATTCCCGGCATCGCCCTGTACACGGGGCTGCTGCGGGGCGTCCTCGGGGACCGCATGGTCTCCCCGGTCGACCAGCTGGCGGAGCTGTGGGACCAGCTCACCGGTGTGCGGCCGCTCGTGACGGACGACGAGGGCCGGGTCCGGCTCGACACGTGGGAGCTCGCGCCCGAGGTGCAGGAGGCGGTCGCGGACCGCTGGCGGACCGCCACCACCGCGACCATCACGGACCTCGCCGACCTGGAGTGGTTCCGTGACAGCGTCCGGCAGCTGTACGGCTTCAGCGCCCCCGGCGTCGACTACCCCGCGCCCGTCGAGACCGAGGTCCCCTGGCCCGCCGGCCGATGAGCACCCCCTTCTCGTACGTACCCGCCCAGGATCCGCTGTTCGGTGAGGTCGATGTCGAACTCGACCACGACGGCGGGTGTCTCGTCGTGGACGGGGAGCGGGTCGTGCGGGTCGAGGTGAGGCGGGCCGCAGGTGCGTCGGTGGAGAGCCACGTGCCGATCGGGACGCGGGACCCGGATCACCTGTCGATGACCGTCGGCGGGGCGGAGGCGGCGTTGCGGCCCGCCAAGGGGTTCCTGACGCGGAAGTCCTACCGGGTGGATGTCGGCGCGTACCGGTTGGTCCCCGACTCGCTCGACGGGAGCAGGCTGCTGCGGGACGGAACGGTCCTCGGGGTCTTCTCGTCGAGCGGGGACGGCCGGGTGTCCGTCGAGTGGAAGGGCGAACCGGGGGCCGACGACGCGGCCGTCGGGTACGCGCTCGCCGCCGCGTTCGGGACGGGTGCCGAGCCGATGTGGAAGCTCACCCTGGACGCCCTGTTGGAGCTGTGGCCGTAGGGGAGTGTCCAGCCGATCGTGCGGGGGAGCCCCCGGCGTACCTGAACCTGTTTCGGGATGCGCCGGGGGCTTTGTCCTGTCGACGGGACGGGCCGTGGTGCGCCACGCGGAGGGGCCCGTACGTGGTGCCGCGTGGCGCCTCGTGGTGCCGGAGTGGCGCGGCCCCGGGGCGGTGGCGCCGTCTGGCTCAGGGTGGCGCAATGATGGCACCGCTCCTGACCTGCGGCTTTGTGAGTGGTGGCAGATGTGGCGCCAGATTGGCTCGCCATGGCGCCACGTGTGTGTCATGCTGTGGGACATGGACCTCACGCCCTATGTCGCCAGTCTTCGGCACGAGCTCGCGGTGGCCGCCGAAGCGGGTGGCGACGATGCCCGTGCTCTCGCCGAGCGCATCACCGCACCGCTAGAGTCGGCAGCCAGACTCACCCTCCTGAACGCCCTGTCGGATGCCATGGGCGAGGTCACCCGGGAGCTCGCTCCGGGCTCGGTGGACGTACGGCTGCGCGGGCTGGAGCCCGAGTTCGTCGTGACGGCGCCGCCGAAGGACGAGCCCTTCGTGGCGCAGGGCTACGAGGAAGCGCATGCCCTGCCCGCCGTGCCGATCGCGCCGGAAGGAGAGGACAGCAGTACCGCACGCATCAACCTCCGACTCCCCGGCCACGTCAAGGCACGCGCCGAGCAGGCGGCCGCGCGGGAGGGGCTGTCGCTCAACGCCTGGCTCGTCAGGGCCGTTTCGGGTGCGCTCGAGCCCGGCGGCGGACGGCAGGGTGACGCGCCGGCGCCGCAGCGGGGCGGTGGCAGGAAGAGCTTCACGGGCTGGGTGAGCTAGCCCCACAGCCCTACCGGAGCACTGTTTCGGCGTGCGAGGGGCCGATCACTCTCGCGTCAATCTTCACGTCCCCGGAGCGGGGGCGATCACCAGACTCACGAGGACGGGACAGTCATGCCTTCTTACGACACCAAGGGACCCATCACCGCGAACATCCACGTGGAGGTCGGTGTCGCCCGGATCAGTGCCGGGGACCGCACCGACGCGGTGGTCGAGATCCACCCGCGCACCGCCGGGGACAAGGACGACCAGCGCGCCGCCGACGAGACCAAGGTCGACTTCTCCGACGGCACGCTGACGGTCCGTACGCCGAAGGCGCGCGGGCTGTTCTCCGCCCGCGGTTCGGTCCTGGTCGAGGTCTCGCTGCCGCAGGGTTCGCGGCTCCTCGGGACGCTGGAGATGGGCGACATCAGCTGCAAGGGGACGCTGGGCGAGTGCGAGGTCCGCACCAGCGCCGGCGACATCCGGCTCGACCAGGCCGGTCCGGTGCGGCTGAAGACCCAGCACGGGGACGTGCAGCTCGACACGGCGACGGGCGACGTCGACGTCACCACAGGGTCGGGCGACGTGCGGGTCCGCACGATCGGCGGCGACGCCGACATCAAGAACTCCAACGGCAACACGTGGCTGGACGACGTGGCGGGCGATCTGCGGCTGAAGGTCGCCAATGGAAACATCACCGTCGGCCGGGCGCAAGGGTCGGTGACGTCAAAGAGCTCGAATGGCAACGTACGCATCGAGGAAGTGGCGCGCGGCACGGTCGAGCTTCAGACTAAGGCCGGCAACCTCGAAGTCGGGATTCGCCAGGGGACTGCCGCCTGGCTCGACATCAACTCCCAGTCCGGCACGGTCTACAGCACCCTCGGATCCGCCGAAGGCCCCACAGAGGGTGCGGAGACCGTCAAGGTGCACGCGAGGACCAGCCTCGGTGACATCACCATCCAGCGTGCGCACGGCGCCTGACGTCAGAGCTCTGCCTCGCAACAGCTACGAAATGGAGGGGGCACGATGAGTGCCGCGACCGAACAGATGGCCCCGCCCAAGGGGATCAGCGCAGTCGGCCTGCGCAAGTCGTACGGCGAGAAGGTCGTACTCGACGGGATTGACCTGCACGTGCAGGCGGGCACGATCTTCGCGCTGCTCGGTCCGAACGGCGCGGGGAAGACCACCACGGTCCAGATCCTCTCCACGCTCATCGCCGCCGACGGTGGCGAGGCGACCGTGGTGGGGCACTCGCTGGAGCGGAGCGCGGACGCCATCCGGGCCCGGATCGGTGTCACCGGCCAGTTCGCGGCGGTGGACGGGCTGCTGACCGCCGAGGAGAACATGCTCCTCATGGCGGACCTGCACCACCTCGACCGCGCGGAGGGCAAGCGCCGCACCGCCGAATTACTCCGGCAGTTCGAACTCACCGAGGTGGCCGGCAAGATGGCCTCCACCTTCTCCGGGGGCATGCGCCGCAAGCTGGACCTGGCGATGACCCTCGTCGGCAACCCGAGCCTGATCTTCCTCGACGAGCCGACCACCGGCCTCGACCCGCGCAGCCGCCGCACCATGTGGCACCTGATCCAGCAGCTCACCGCCCAGGGCGTGACCATCTTCCTCACCACGCAGTACCTGGAGGAGGCCGACCAGCTCGCCGACCGGATCGCCGTCCTCGACAAGGGCAAGATCGTCGCCGAGGGCACCGCGGACGAGCTCAAGCGCCGCATCCCCGGCGGGCACATCCGCCTCAGCTTCGCCGACGAGCACAGCCTCGACGCCGCCTCCCGCCGGCTCGGGCTCGACGAGGGCGCCCGCGACGAGGAGAAGCTCACCCTGCAGATCCCGAGCGACGGCAGCATCCCCGCGCTGCGCGCCGTGCTCGACCTGCTGGAGGGCGCCGGTGTCACGGCGGACGCGCTGACCGTCCACACGCCCGACCTGGACGACGTCTTCCTCGCCCTCACCGGTGACGGGTCGCGCCACCACGCGACCACCGTTCCCAGCCCCGCCAACACGGCGCAGGAGGCCCGCCGATGAGCACCACGTACGCGATGCGCGACTCGATGACGATGCTGCGCCGCAACCTCAAGCACGCACAGCGCTACCCCTCGATGACGATCTCGATCGTCGCGATGCCGATCCTGATGCTCCTGCTGTTCGTCTACGTCTTCGGCGGTGCGCTCGGCGCCGGCATCGAACTGCCCGGTGGCGGTACGGGTGACCGCGGCGACTACACCAACTTCGTGGCCCCCGGCATCCTCCTGATGGCGGCCACCGCCGGCGCGGTCTCGACGGCCGTGTCGGTCTGCACGGACATGACCGAAGGCATCATCAACCGCTTCCGGACCATGTCGATCGCGCGCTCCTCGGTGCTGACCGGGCACGTGGTGGGCAATGTCATCCAGACCATGATCAGCCTGGTCCTGGTCATCGCCGTCGCGCTCCTGGTGGGCTTCCGGCCCAACGCCACCGTCGTCGAGTGGATCGCCGCCCTCGGCATCCTGGCCCTGCTCGCCTTCGGCCTCAGCTGGCTGTCCGCGGCGATCGGTCTGGGCTCCAGCAGCGTGGAGGCGGCGAGCAACGCGCCCATGCCGCTGACCTTCCTGCCCTTCCTCGGCAGCGCCATCGTCCCGCCGGAGTCCATGCCGGTCGGACTGCGCTGGTTCGCCGAGTACCAGCCCTTCACCCCGATGACCGACACCCTCCGGGGCCTGCTCATGGGTACGGAGATCGGCAACAGCGCGTGGCTCGCGCTCGGCTGGGGCGTCGTCCTCAGCGTCCTCGGCTACTTCTGGGCCCGCTCCGCCTTCAACCGCGAGGCGAAGAGCTAACCGCCACACCGCACCACGCAAGAACCCGAACGGGGGGGGGGGGGGGGGGGGGGGGGGGGGGGGGGGGGGGGGGTGGGGGTTGTTGGTGGGGGGGGGGGGGGGGTGAGGGGGGGGGGGGGGGGGGGGGTGTGGGGGGGGTGGGGGGGGGGGGGGGAGGGGGGGGGGGGGGGGGTCTTTTTTTCCCC
>NZ_JBVHWW010000009.1:0-75409 GCF_055563995.1 Streptomyces sp. NPDC029164
GGGTCGGAGAGATCGGCCTTGTTGTGTTCGGCGCCCTGCGGGGACACCCCGACACACACCCGACCCCGACCCAACCGGCCCGGCTGCTACCCCAGCCCCTGCGACCTTGCCGCACCATCCAGCCTCGCCGCACCCTATTCAGCCTCCGCCGCACTACTACAGCCCCTCCGGCGTTTGAGGAGCGGGGTCCGGGGCGGAGCCCCGGTCTTTGGGCCGCACCGTTCGGCCTTGCCGCACCACGGCCTCCGCTACTCCTTCCGGCTTCGCCGCACAAATTCAGCCCCGCCGGCGTTTGAGGCGCGGGGTGCGGGGCGGAGCCCCGGTCTTTGGGCCGCACCGTTCGGCCTTGCCGCACCACGGCCTCCGCTACTCCTTCCAGCCTCGCCGGACTACTTCAGCCCCGCCGGCGTTTGAGGCGCGGGGTCCGGGGCGGAGTCCCGGCAGCGGCGCCGTGGGCGCGTCACGGCCGGGCGAGGCTGAGGGTCACGACGTACTGTTCCTCGACGGTGCCGTCCGGGCAGAGCGGGGTCAGCAGCTCCCGTTCCGCCGCGAAGTACTCCCGGGTGCCGGCTTCGCCGAGGACCAGGAACGCGGAGTGGCTGGCGAGGTTGGCGAGGTGGGCGTCGAGCGTGATGCGGCGGGACCAGCGCAGGGTGCGGGTGGTGAACTCGCCCAGTCCCTGCGGCAGGGTGCGGAAGCCGTTCACCCCCTCGGCGGTCCGGAAGAAGACGCGCAGCCGCTCCTCCTGCGCGGCGATCCACGGCACGCCGGAGTCCGTGTCGTTCCACCAGACGGCGAGCGACCCGCCCGGCCGCAGCGCCCGGCGGGCCTCGGGGACGGAGCGGGCCGGGTCGGTCCAGTGCCAGGCCTGGGCGTAGGTGAGGAGGTCGAACGCGCCGCTCGCCAGCGGCAGCCTGTCGCCGTCCCCGCGCACGAGCGGGATCGAGGGGTTCGCCCGCCGGAACTCGGCGGCCATCCCGTCCCCGGGCTCCACGGCGACGACCTCGGCCCCGCGCTCGTGCAGCAGCGCGGTGGCGATCCCGGTCCCCGCCCCCACGTCGGCCACGCGGGCCCCGGCGAGCGGCCGCCCGGCGAGCTCCTCCAGGGCGTCGAACAGGGCCGGCGGGTAGCCCGGCCGGTTCGCGGCGTACAGAGCTGCTGCGGAATCGAAGGAACGGGCGCGTGTCGTCATGCGTCCATTGTTTTCGATCACGCAAACGAGCAACAAGATCGAGGTACGGAAACATGCGAAGGACGAAGACCGCGATGTCCGCGATGACGCTGTGCGCGGCGGCGGCCCTCCTCACGGGCTGCGGCAGCGACGACCCGAAGCCGGCCGTCGACAGCGGCAAGCCCGCTGCCGCCTCCCCGGCCCCCGCGTCGTCCGCGCCGCCGGCCAAGTCCGGCGGCGCGACGCACGAGGTGACGTTGGAGGTCGGGGGCACCGGCAAGACGGCGGTCATGTACAGCGGCATCGGAAGCGGTTTCGAGCAGCAGACCCTGCCGTGGTCGAAGTCGGGCACCGCCGAACTCACCGCCGCGGAGCGGAAGGTGGGCTACCTGGTGAACGTCGTACCGGGCACGATCACGGGCGCCGACGGCAAGCTCCAGCAGGCCCCGTGCACCATCAAGGTCGACGGCAAGCAGGTCGCGGAGAGCGACGGCGTCAAGAACACGAAGGGCTGCTCCTACACCATCAAGGACTAGGTCGTCCCTTTCGGGTGCGGCGGCAGTTCCCAATCGCACGTACGTGGTCTGCGTTAGTCTCTCGGGGCGCAGAAGCGGAACGCGAATGTAGACGGGGGCCGTGCATTCGGATGTGCTGGCAGGAGCTGTTCGGACCGACCGAAGGCGGGCCCGCGATGAGGCTCGCCTCGGCGGCCCCCGACCGGCCTCACTCACAGCAACGGCCCTTGGACCAGTGCCTCCGGCGCCGCCGGCGACCTGCGCACCGGCACGGAGATGAGCCGGTCGGCGCTCGGCCCCGGCCACGTCTCTCGACGTCACCGAAGCCACGCTGAAGGACGTCTTCCGGGACGCCTCCGCCGTCCGCTCCACCGTCGGCATGTACCTCGGCGAAGGCGTCCCGGAGGACAAGAGCCCCGCCGAGCGCAAGAAATGGTGGGACGGTCTGAGCGACGAGCAGCGCCAGGAGTATCTGGAGATCGCACCGGACCTGATCGGCGGCCTGGACGGCATTCCGGCGGTCTCCCGTGACGAGGCGAACCGCAACCATCTGCCGGTCCTCATCGACGACCTGACGCGCCGGGGCGGCGACGACGCGGAGACGAAGCTCAGCGCCCTCCGCGGGATCCAGGACAAACTGAACGAGCCGAGTCGCCCGCCCGGGCAACGGACGCGCGATCGTCTCGTACGGCAACCCCGACACCTCCAGGAACGTCTCGGCGTACGTCCCCGGTCTGAGTACCAGGCTCAACGACGAGTTCGTCAAGGACACGATGAAGCGGGCCCAGGACACGGGCAAGGGTGCCCAGCGCGTGGACCCGTCCAGTGCCTCGATCGTCTGGCTGGGCTACGACGCCCCGCAGAACGTGGACGTGATGACGAGGGGCGACGCGCAGCGGGGCGCCCCGGCGTACAACCAGTTCTTGGCGGGCCTCTCGGCGACAAACGAGAACCCGGACCCGCACATGACGGCGATCGGGCATTCCTACGGCTCACTCACCGTGGGCACGGCCGCCAAGCAGTCCGGCGGGATCCCGGGCGTCGACGATGTGATCCTGCTCGGCAGCCCCGGCGTGGACGCGCAGAAGGCGACGGAGCTCGGCGTGGGCCAGGACCACGTGTTCGTCGGCGCCGCCGACAACGACCCGGTCACCCACCTCCCCTCGAAGGACGAGGCGGCGCTCGGCTGGGTGCTGGGAGGCCCGGTGGTGGGGGTTGCGGTCGGACGTGACCTCTTCGACATCGGCAACGACGACGTGTACTTCGGATCAAGACGGTGAATCCTGACAAGGACATGCCTGAGATCATCGCCACGTCCCCGGACGGCTTCGGCATCATGGTCATGTTCGGCCACGAGGGGCAGGCCTTCTTCTAAGTCACCAGTCCCTGCGTGAAGGAGTCGAAAGTGGCAGCGCCCACGAAGGTGGCGAACGGCCCCACGTACGAAGGCGACATCCCCACCCCCAACGTCCGCTCCGACTTCTGGTCCGCCGAGATGTGAACACAGGGCCCGGGACCGGCTTGCCGGTCGGGCCGGTTCAGGTGCGGGGGCGGCGCAGGCACAGCACGCCGAGGGTGACGCTCTGGAGCAGGAGCAGCGCCGCGGTGCCGGCCGCCTGCCAGAGGGGGCGGCCGGGGCGCCCGCCGAGGGACCAGGACGGGCCGTCCGGGTCCGTCGTCACGGTCAGGCGGGCCCCGACCCGCAGGTCCAGGGCCACCGGTCCGGGCAGGTCGCGGCCCGCCTCCGTACGCAGCCGCAGGGACGGGGCGTAGCCGGAGCCGTCCTCCACCATCGTGCGCGAGGCGACGACCGCCGTCTCCTCCCGGCCGCGCTCGTGGAGGGTGTGCCGGTCCCAGGTGATCCCGGCGAGCACCACGGTCCCCACGGCGAAGAGGGCGACCGCGGTGCGGGCGACGAACTCCGCGCCGGTGCCGTGGGGGACGGCCGCGCCGAGGACGAAGACGGCCAGCAGGACCGGGACCCAGGCCCACTCGGGACCCCGCAACAGCCAGACCGCACCGAACTCCGCTGCCAGGAGGAGGCCGTTGCGCAGGACCGCCCCGACCAGCCGCCGTATCAGTTCAGCCATGGACACATCATGCCCCGGGAAACTCCGGTGCACTGCGCCCCCGCCCGACCGTAGGATCCGGGGCAAGGCGGGGTCGTAGCACAGAGGTAGTGCGCCTACACAGCATGGAGGAGGACGCCGGTTCGAATCCGGCCGCCCCGCCCCCTGTTCCCCTTGCCGCGTGGTGGCCGCCAGCCAGGCCACCGCCCCCGCGAGGGCGTCCCGCGCGGCCGGCAGCGGCAGCCCCAGGAACCCGTGGAAGACGCCGGGATGGAGCTGGATCGTGCAGTCGACACCGGCCGCCGCGAGCCGGCGGGCGTAGGCGAGGCCCTCGTCGCGCAGCACGTCGCAGTCCGCGAGGACGATCAGCGCGGGCGGGAGCCCCGAGAGGTCGGGGGCGCACAGCGGCGAGACGTGCGGATGCCCCGGGTCTGCGCCGTACTCGTCCCAGTACCAGGCCATGTGGGCGGCGGTGTGGAAGTAGCCCTCCGCGTACGTCTCCACCGAGGCGCGGCCCATCGAGGCGTCCAGGGGCGGATAGAACAGCAGCTGTCCCGCGAGGAGTTCGGGCGCGCGCAGGGCGGTCACCGCGGCGAGGTTGCCGCCGCTGGAGTCCCCCGCCACCACCACCCCGCCCGGATCGCAGCCGAGCGCGGTCGCCTCCTCGCGGGCCCACAGCAGGACGGTGAGCGCGTCGTCCACGGCCGCCGGCCACGGGTGCTCCGGAGCGAGCCGGTAGTCCGCGGAGACGACCACCGCGCCCGAGGCCACCGCGAGCGAGCGGCAGGTCGCGTCGTGGGTGTCCAGGCCGCACATCACCCAGCCGCCGCCGTGGAGGAAGACGACCAGGGGGCGCTCGCGTGCGCCCGGCGCGGGATCGTAGATCCGGACCGGTACGCCGCCCGCGACCGTGTCGGACACCGAGGCCACGGCCGGGCCCTGGCGGTTGGACGCCGCCGCCGCCCGCAGGGCCGCCGTGTCGCCCGGCCCCGGGAAGCCCGCCGTCATCGCGTCGCACAGCAGCCGGGCCGCCGGCGACAGCGGATCGCCCGCGCCGTCGTGACCCGTACCGTCGTGGTGCGCGGGGGAGTCGCTCATGCCGTCGTCATCCCGCCGTCCACGGTGAACTCCGCGCCCGTCACGTACGAGGACGCGTCCGAGCAGAGGAAGAGGACGAGCTCCCCGACCTCCTCCGGGCGGCCCATCCGCCCCAGCGGCAGGTGCGACCAGTCCCGGCCCGCGACCGCCCCGGCCACCATCGGGGTGTCGATGGCCCCCGGGTGCACCGAGTTGACCCGGATCCGGTCCCCGGCCAGGTCGAGCGCCGCCGACCGGGTCAGCCCGCGCAGTCCGAACTTGGTCGACCCGTAGGCCGCGTGGCCCGGTATCCCGACCAGTCCGGCGGTGGAGGAGACGTTGACGACGGAGCCGCCCCCGCCCGCCCGCAGCACCGGGGCCACGGCCTGGATGCCGAGGAACGGCCCCAGCAGGTTGACCCGCAGCAGGGCCTCGAAGTCGTCGAGCCGCTGCCGCTCCACGTGGGCCGTGCGCCACAGGGCCGCGTTGTTGACCAGGGCCGATACGGTACCGAAGGCGCGTACCGCCTCCCTCACCACCGTCGCCCAGCTCGCCGCGTCGGCCACGTCGTGGCGGACGTACAGACCCTGGTCTCCGAGTTCCGCGGCCACCGCCCGCCCCTCGTCCTCCCGTACGTCCGTGACGACCACCCGCGCCCCGGCCTCCGCGAACAGCCGGGCCCCGGCGGCGCCCTGGCCGCGCCCGGCGCCGGTGACCACGACGACCTTCCCTCCGAGGGAGACACCCACGGCTCAGCCCTCCAGCGCGCGGAAGTGCGGGATGACCTTCTCGCCCCGCTGGCGGACGGTCTCCATGCACGCCTCCTGGGGGACCGTGCCCATCTGGATCAGGCACATCACCTCGTCGACTCCGATCTCGCGCAGCTGCTCGACGTAGGCGATGGCGGTCTCGGCGCTGCCGTACGCGTGGTCCGCGTTGTACGTGCCCGTGTCCACCGGGCGGGCCGGGATGTTCGCCTCGTGCAGCCGGGCGACGAGCTCCTCGCGGCCCTTGGCCAGCGCGCCGGCGTCGTCGTCCTCCTCCGCGTACCCGGTGGGCGCGGGGCCGTTGCCGTACCAGTGCGCGATGGACTCGGCGAAGAAGCGCCGGCCGCGGGTGCCGAGCCGCAGGGCCCGCTCGGCGTCGTCGAGGACGATGGTCGGACAGAGGGCGGACAGGTGGTCGTTGACCTCGGACGACACCAGGCGCTCGCCGGTGCGCGTGGCGATGGCCTCGTCGTAGACCTTGCGCATGGCGCGTACGTCGTCGGCTCCGGCAAAGCCCATCAGCAGGGCGCCGATGCCGAGTTCGGCGGCCAGCTTGAGCGTGTCGTGCCGGGAGCAGGCCGTGAAGAGCGGCGGGTGCGGGTCCTGGACCGGGCGGGGCAGGATCGCGCCCGGTCCGATGTCGAGGGAGCCGTGCCATTCGAACTCCGGCTCCCGCCAGGCGGCGGAGAAGATCCGCAGCGCCTCCTCCATCTGCGGGGAGGTGTCCTCGGGCCGGACCCCGTACATGGACATCTCCTGGCGGGTGGCCCCGCGGCCGGCGCCGATGTCGACGCGGCCGCGGAGAGCACGTCGAGCATGGCGGCGCGCTCGGCGACGCGCACCGGGTGCTGGTAGCCGAAGGGCAGGGTGACGACGCCGTGGCCGATGCGGATCCGCCGGGTGCGGGCGGCCACCCAGGTCAGGAAGATCTCGGAGGCGCTCATGTGCGCGTACTGGGTGAGGGAGTGGTGCTCGACCGCCCAGACGCGGTCGAATCCCATCTCCTCGGCGAAGACGGCCTGTTCGACGCAGTCGTGGATGACCTGGCGTTCGCGCTCCGGGGTCGGGTCGACGAGCTGCGCCTCGAAGATCATCGAGAACTTCACGGGGCCTCCGTAGGTTCGGGGGCACGCTGCATTTCTAATAGGAATACTTCTAGCAGTCATGTCTCGTAGGGGGAAGGGCGCCGCAGGACCGGTCGTAGACTGCGCTGCGTGGCAGACGAGACGAACAGGCGCGCGCTCCCCGCGACCAGCTGGGCGGTGCTCGGGCTGCTCTCCTTCGGAGAGGAGCTCTCCGGCTACGACCTGAAGAAGTGGTCGGACTGGTCGCTGCGGTTCTTCTACTGGAGCCCGTCGTTCAGCCAGATCTACAGCGAGCTCAAGCGCCTGGAGAAGGCCGGCTACGCCTCCTCGCGGATGGTCGCCCAGGACACCGGGACCCGCGACAAGCGGGTGTACCGGATCACCGGCGAGGGCATGACGGCCGTACGGGAATGGGCCCGCGAGGCCCCGGTCGACCCGCCCGTCCTCAAGCACGGGCCGATGCTGCGGCTGTGGCTGGGCCACCTGCTGGAGCCGGAGCAGATGCGCGAAGTCCTCGTACGGCAGCAGGAGTTCGCGGAGCAGATGCGCCGGCGCGCGGTGGCCGACGTGGAGGGCGCCAAGGACGAGGCGGCGTGGGCGTACCCGACGCTCACTCTCAAGTGGGCGGAGCGGTACTACGCCTCCGAGCGCGACCTCGCGGCGAAGATGCTCGAGGACATCGACGGGCTCGGCGAGCCCGGCAAGCCCGGCAAGCCCGGCAAGCCCGGCAAGCTGCCGTAGGAGCGCCGGAAGTACAGCAGCGGCGGTGGTGGGCGCGTCGGCCTGGGCCGAGGGCCCTGCGGGCAGCACGGCCGGGAGAACCGGGCCCGGCTCCGTCGCGGGCTCCGGGCCCGCACCCCGGCGGGGCCCCCGAGGCGGCACCCCATGCGGCCTCCGGGCCCCGAGGCAGGCAGCGCGCGACGCGGGCCCCGATGCGGGCCCCGGGGGCGGACCCGGTGCGGCGCCGGGCGCGGGCCCCGACCGTGCGGGGTGCGCCCGGGCGCCGGGCACGGGGGGCGGGAGGCCGCCCATACGGCCACGCGGGCGGTGCCGGACGGCGAGGGCTGGCTGCTCACCGGTGGCAAGCGGTACGTGCTGGCGGGCCCGGCCGAGCCGGCACTCGTCCTGGTCTTCGCCGTCATCGGCACCGACCCCGCGCCCGGCCCCGCGCCCGGCCAGGGCACGGGCCGGCTCGGCCCGTTCGAACTCACCGCCCCGCCCGCGGCCTTCACCGTACGGTCCACCCTGGACCGCACCACTGCACGGCGGCATCGGCATCACCTGGGAGCACCCGGCGCACGCGTTCTTCAAGCGCGCCCACGGCTCCGTCCTCCTCTTCGGCTCACCGGCCGCGCACCGGGCCCGGCTTGCGGCGGATCTGGGTTTCGGCGGACCTGGGTTTCGGCGGGGCGCCCTGACATACCCTCGCCCCATGACGGGCAGTGCGATCAACCTCCGCAAGGTCGAGGAGACGGCTCCCGCCCTCGTGAGCCTCTACAAGAGCGCCGGGGTCTCCCTGCGCAAGTACGGCCTGGAGGGTGGGCGCGCCGCGGTCTACCTGGTGCTGGACTACTCCGGGTCGATGCGCCCGTACTACGCGGACGGCAGCGTGCAGGCCCTCGCCGACCGGGTGCTGGGGCTCTCCGCGCACCTGGACGACGACGGCCGCGTACCGGTGGTCTTCTTCTCCACGGAGGTCGACGCGGTGGAGGAGATCTCCCTGGCCGGGCACGAGGGGAAGGTCACCGAGATCGCCTCCCGTCTCGGCCACATGGGCAAGACCGCCTACGACGCGGCGATGGAAGCGGTGATCGACCACTACCTGGACTCGGGGGCGACGGATCCGGCCTTGGTCGTCTTCCAGACGGACGGCGGTCCGCTCAGCAAGCTCGCGGCGGAGAGGTACCTGTGCAAGGCGGCCCGGCTGCCGCTGTTCTGGCAGTTCGTCGGCTTCGGCAACACGCGCAGCGGCCAGTTCGACTTCTTGCGCCGGCTGGACGAACTGCCCGTCCCGTCCCGGCGCGTGGTGGACAACGCCGGCTACTTCCACGCGGGCCCGGATCCTCGCGCCGTCCCGGACGCGGACCTGTACGACCGCCTGGTCGGGGAGTTCCCGGCCTGGCTGGCGGCGGCGCGCGGCGCGGGCATCGTGCGCGCCTGACCCCGGACCGCCCCGGCCACGCGCTTTCATGGACGTATGACGCACACCAGCTGGGCAGTCTTCGAGAAGGCGGAGCCGGAGTTCGCGGCGGCCGTCCGGGCGCGCTTCGCGCAGTACCCGCACCATGTCCTCGCCACCCTCCGCAAGGACGGCTCCCCCCGGGTGTCCGGGCTGAACGTCGACATCCGCGGCGGTGAGCTGTGGCTCGGCATGATGGCGGGCTCGATGAAGGCCAGGGACCTCCAGCACGACCCGCGCTTCGCCCTGCACACCAATCCGGGCGCGGGCGAGGAGATGCCCGACGGGGACGTACGGATCTCCGGGCGGGCCGTGGAGCTCGTGGACCCGCCCGAGCTGCACCGGTACGCGGAGGAGACCGAGACCCCGCACCCGTTCCACCTCTTCTACGCCGACTTGGCGGAGGTCGTCCACATCGGCGTGGAGGGCGATGACCTGGTGCTGCGGTCGTGGACCCTGGCGCGCGGCGTGCACACCGTACGCCGGGGCAACGACGACGAGCCGCCGCGCGAGGACCCGGAGCCGGGCGGGCCGGAGACCGGCGAGCCGGCGCCGGGCGGCTCGGCCGGCTGAGCGGTTCGGCTAGCTGAGCGGGGGCAGGCCGCCGATCGGGCCGAGGGCGGCCGGGTCCACGTCCACCCAGTTGCGGTCGATGTTGATGGTGACCCCGCCGTAGGTGGCGTTGTGGTCGCCGCGGAACTGGTGGGCCCGGCGCGGGCCGGCCCAGTGGGCCGTGCCCGCCGGCAGGCCCATGTCGGCGTCGCCGACGGAGGCCGAGAGGTTCCAGCGGGCGGCCCACAGCACGTCCGGCATGGCCTGCGGGGCCTGGTGGTAGTGGGCGCTCAGCGCCTTGACCCCGGAGCTCACCGAGACGTAGGCGGCGGAGCGGAAGCCCAGCTCGTGCAGCCGCTCCGTCCAGGCGGTCAGGTAGGCGACGACCGGGGCGTCCCAGGTGGCGCGGTCCGTGTAGTTCTCCAGGTCGTTGTAGAGCACGGTGCCCTCGGGCATTCCGAGGGACCGGGCGGCGTCCACCGCGCCCTCGGCGGCCTCCCTGCCCTGCCCGTCGGCCTCGGAGGGGTCGGTGGACAGGCCGGTGCTGGAGCTGTTCCAGGGCTGCGGTCCGACCCAGATCGGCATCAGGTGCCAGCCCGCGGCGGCCTGCCGCTCGACCCAGCGGGCCGTCAGCCGCGGCTGGGCGCAGGCCCGGGCGCGGCCGCCGATGTAGATGCCGATCGCACGGAAGGGGGAATCGGCCCGCCAGGTGTCCATGGCCTTCTGCGTCGGGGCGGTGCAGGCGTCGAAGCCCTCGCCCTTGAAGGCCTCCTGGACCCCGTGGCGCTCGCCGCCGCCGGGGGCCACGGCGGGCGTCGCGGGACGCGGGGCGGGGGTGGGCGCGCTCAGGGCACGGGCCCGCGTGAGGACCCTGCGTACGGCGTCGGGCGCGGCCCCGTACGAGACGGTGGCCATGACCCCCGGCCGGAGCAGGGCGTAGCGCAGCTCGTTGCTGGCGGAGCGGTGGGGGGCTTCGGGCAGCGCGGTCGCGGTCTCGACGGTGACGGTGGGGACGTCGGCGCGTTCGGCAGCCCCGTCGAGGGGTTCGAGGTGCAGGGTGTCGGCGCGGCTGACGACGGCCCGGCCGGCGCATTCGCCCTGGGTACCGGCGTGGCCGAGGTACAGGGTGGGCAGGTCGAGCCGGACGCAGGCGCCGGGATCGCGGTCGAGGTCGACGACCCGCCAGTCGGCGGGGACGGTGAGGCGCAGCCCGTGGTAGTCGACGGTCTGCCGGTCGGCGGCTACGGAGGACTGGACGGACAGCAGCAGGGCAGCGCCGAGCAGCCCGCTCAGCAGGGTTCGGGTGGGGGCCATGATCCGCATGGTTACCAGACGGCGCGCCCCCCGACTGCTCGGCGGATCCCCCGGATGGTCCGTCCGGCCCAGGCCGGATCGGGCCGGCCCTCGGGGTCGTGCCGGGTCGCCCGCGCGGGCGTCACCCGCACGAGCGAATCGACCTCGGCCCCGTCGTCCGGTACCCCCGTCATCCGATGCGCCGGCCGGACGTCGCCTGTCCGGCCGACACCAACTCCTGGAGCACCTGGTCCAGTTCGGTGGCGCGTACGCCGAGCAGGCGCTCGGTGTCGGAGGCGTCGAGGCGCAGCTCGTCGTCGTACTGGTAGGCCATCTCCGGGATCTCGGCCATCACGGGGTCCGCCGCGGCCGCCGCGGCGAGCTCCTCCCGGGTCGCGGTCCGGAGCCTCGGGCTCGGCGCGCCGGCGGCTTCGGCCAGCCGCACCATCAGTTCCCTCGGGGACAGTTCGGAGGCGGAGGGCACGTGCCAGGCGCGGCCCCAGCCGTCGTCCCGCCCGCCGACGGCGATCAGGGTCCGCGCGACGTCGTCCACGTAGGACCAGGCGTGTGGCGCGTCGAGGCCGACGGGCAGCACGGCCTCCTCACCGGCCAGTACGGCGGGCACGGCCACGAGGGGGAAGAGCCCCAGGACGTTCGCCCCGAGGAAGTCGCCGGCGCGCACCTCGGCGGACCGGACCCGTCCGGCCCGGTGCGCGGCGAGCGCCTCCTCCCACATGGCGGCGCGTACCCGCCCCTTGTCGGAGTTGGGCTTCATGGGCAGGTCCGGCGTGAGGGGCCCTTCGACGGGCCCGTACCCGTACACGTTGCCCAGCATCACGCAGTCGGTGCCGGTCCGCTCGGCGGCGGCGAGCAGGGAGGCCGCGAGGGGCGGGAACGCGGTCCGCCAGTCCTGGTAGGCGGGAGCAGCCGCGTTGTAGAGGGTCCGCGCGTCGTGCAGCAGCTCGGCGAGCCGGTCGGTGTCGGTGATGTCGGCGGCGACCCGCTCGACGAGCGGATGGTCGGGCCCGCCGCCGCTGCGGGTGATGACGCGGACCCGCTCACCGGATGCGGCGAGCAGACGTGCGGTGGCGGTGCCGATCGCACCGGCGCCCGTGATGACGTGCAGGGTCATGGCTGTACTCCTTTGCCGGGATGGCGAGTTGTCGTTGTCGACGGGTCAACCCTCGCCCGGGGCGGGGCCGTACAGTAGTGGCCGGAATGCCAGCCATCCGGAGATTCGAGCCATGACGATCACTCGCCCGCACCAGGTCGCGGTCATCGCGTGTCCGCCGGTCACCAGCTTCGACCTGTCGATCCCGGGGGTGGTGTTCGGCGCGACGAGCCTCGGCGAGCAGCCCGCCTACGAGGTGACGGTCTGCACCCTCGTCCCCGGTGTGGTGGAGGCGCGGTACGGCACGGACGTGGTGGTGCCGCACGGCCTGGAGGCGGTCGAGCGGGCCGACACGGTGATGGTCACGGGGACGGCCGACCGGGACAGCACCGACCCCCGGGTGCTGGACTCCCTGCGGGCCGCGGCCGCGCGGGGCGCTCGCATCGCCTCCATCTGCACGGGTACGTTCGTCCTCGCGCAGGCGGGTCTCCTGGCGGGGCGCCGCGCCACGACCTTCTGGACGGCGTCCGCGGAATTCGGGCGGCTCTTCCCGGACGTCGACCTCGTGCCCGACGTGCTGTTCGTCGACGACGGCAGGGTGCTGACCTCGGCGGGCATGTCGGCCGGGATCGACCTGTGCCTGCACCTGGTGCGCCGCGACCACGGGGCGGCCGTCGCGAACACCACGGCCCGCCTCGTCGTGGCGGCCCCCGTACGGCCGGGCGGCCAGACCCAGTACATCGAGACCCCGCTCCCGCCCGAGCGCGGCACCTCCCTCGCCGCGACCCGCGCCTGGGCGCTGGCCCGCCTGCACGAACCGACGACCTTGGCCGGGCTGGCGCGGCACGCGGGCACGAGCACCCGCACCCTGACCCGCCGCTTCCGCGCCGAAACGGGCCTCAGCCCCCTCCAGTGGCTGCTGCACCAGCGCCTGCACCGGGCCCGCGAGATCCTGGAGACCACCACCCTCCCGATGGACCAGGTGGCCGCCCGCAGCGGCCTGGGCACGGCGGACTCCCTCCGTGCCCACGTGACGCGCCACACAGGCCTGACCCCGAGCACCTATCGCGCCATGGCGCGGGCCCGGCGGCCGTAGAGTCGAGGGGGCGGCCGAAGCCAGTTGCGTTGGCTTCGGCCGCCCCCTTCTCCTCGTACCGGTCAGGCGGTCCGGCGGTCCGGCGGTCCGGCGGCGCAGCCACCAGGAGCAGAAGCCGGCCAGCAGTCCGGAGAGCGCGAGGAAGATCCCCGTCTCGATCCACTGGAAGGCCCAATAGCGGTCGGCGGGCTGGTAGTCGACCGCTATGTGGAGGTTCGACGTGGCGAAGCGCTCGGCAGCGCGAATTGAGGCACGGGAAACAGCAGGGACGGGAACCAACGAACCGGGTGCGGCCGAGGTCAGCTAGCAGTGACGGCCGTCGGGGCACTCGGCGAGCAACACCAGGAGGACCCAGAGCAGGAGGACGATCGCGCCGGACACCGCTCCCATGACGGCGAAGCGCCGCAGAGTCTGCCGACGACCCCCGACGAGGGCCACCACGACTCCCACGGCGGGCGCGGCCACCGCACTGCCCAGAGCGGCCAGCCCGAACACCCTGCCGTACTCGTCCCGCACTTCCGGGACTCCCCACGCGGCGGCGATCAGCGGGGTGAACAGAACGAGGGGAGCGGCCCTCCACCACCACACCAACCCGGTGATCACCCGATCCACCCGGGCCGGCACATCCCCCGAACGGCGGTCGACAGCGCGGCGAGCGGATGGCATGCCCCGATCATAGGCAGCCCCACCCCCCAAAAACGCCACAGCGCCCGCCACCCCTGGTCGGGGACGTGGCGGGCGCTGTGTCGGAGTGCCGCACTCCGTTGTGCGGACCGTATGAGGGGTCCCGCCCCGAAGGGCGGGGGTGCCGCGGGTATTACACGGTCAGCGAGCGGTCCGTCGGCTTGACCGGGTACGGGAGGGCACTGGTGCCGGTCAGGAAGCGGTCCACGCCGCGGGCGGCCGAGCGGCCCTCCGCGATGGCCCACACGATGAGCGACTGGCCGCGGCCCGCGTCGCCGGCGACGAAGACGCCGTCGACGTTGGTCGCGTAGGAGGCGTCGCGCTCGATGTTGCCGCGGGCGTCCAGCTCCAGGCCGAACTGGTCCACCAGACCGTTGGCCTGGTCGGTGCCCGTGAAGCCCATCGCCAGGGTGACCAGTTGGGCCGGGAGGACCCGCTCGGTGCCCGGCTTCTGCTCGAGCTTGCCGTCCTTGAACTCGACCTCGATCAGGTGCAGGGCCTGGACGTTGCCGTCCTCGTCGCCCTCGAAGTGGGTGGTGGAGACGGAGTAGACCCGCTCGCCGCCCTCCTCGTGCGCCGAGGTGACCTTGTACAGCATGGGGAACGTCGGCCAGGGCTGGCCGGTGGGGCGGTCCTCGGACGGCTTCGGCATGATCTCCAGCTGCGTGACCGAGGCCGCGCCCTGGCGGTGGGCGGTGCCCACGCAGTCCGCGCCGGTGTCGCCGCCGCCGATGACGACCACGTGCTTGCCCTCGGCGGTGATGGGGGGCGCCATGAAGTCGCCCTCCTGCACCTTGTTCGCGAGCGGCAGGTACTCCATCGCGAAGTGGATGCCGTTCAGCTCGCGGCCCGGGACCGGGAGGTCGCGGGAGACCGTGGCGCCCGCCGCGATGACCACCGCGTCGAACCGCTTGCGCAGGTCCGTGGCGGTGATGTCGCGGCCGACCTCGATGCCGGTACGGAACTTGGTGCCCTCCGCGCGCATCTGCTCGATGCGGCGGTTGATGTGCACCTTCTCCATCTTGAACTCGGGGATGCCGTAGCGCAGCAGGCCGCCGACGCGGTCGGCGCGCTCGTACACCACCACGGTGTGCCCGGCCCGGGTCAGCTGCTGGGCCGCGGCGAGACCCGCCGGGCCGGAGCCGATGACGGCGGCCGTCTTGCCGGACAGGCGCTCCGGCGGCTGCGGGGTGACGTCGCCGTTGTCCCAGGCCTTGTCGATGATCGAGACTTCGACGTTCTTGATCGTGACGGCCGGCTGGTTGATGCCGAGCACGCACGCCGACTCACACGGAGCGGGGCACAGGCGGCCCGTGAACTCCGGGAAGTTGTTCGTGGCGTGCAGGCGCTCGGACGCCGCCGACCAGTCGTCGCGGTACGCGAAGTCGTTCCACTCGGGGATCAGGTTCCCGAGCGGGCACCCGTTGTGGCAGAACGGGATGCCGCAGTCCATGCAGCGGCCGGCCTGCTTGCTGATGATCGGGAGCAGTGAGCCCGGAACGTAGACCTCGTTCCAGTCCTTCAGCCGGTCGGCCACAGGACGGGTGCAGGCGGTCTCGCGCTGGGTGGTGAGGAAGCCCTTCGGGTCAGCCATGGGTCGCCGCCTCCATCATCTTCTCCGTGGTCTCGGATTCCGAGAGTCCGGCGAGCTCAGCGGCGTCCTTGGCGGCGAGCACTGCCTTGTACGTGGTGGGGATGATCTTGCTGAAGCGGTCCGCCGAGACGGACCAGTCGGCCAGGAGCTTCGCGGCCACGGTCGAGCCGGTCTCCTCCTCGTGGCGGCGCACCACATCGTGCAGCCACTGCTTGTCGGTGTCGGACGGGGCCTCCACGGCGCCCGCGTTGCCGACGTTGACGTTGTCCGGGTCCAGGTCGATGACGTACGCGACGCCGCCCGACATGCCGGCCGCGAAGTTGCGGCCCGTCTCGCCGAGGACGACCGCGGTGCCGCCGGTCATGTACTCGCAGCCGTGGTCGCCCACGCCCTCCGAGACGACCAGGGCGCCGGAGTTGCGGACGCAGAAGCGCTCGCCGGTGCGGCCGCGCAGGAACATCTCGCCGCCGGTGGCTCCGTACCCGATGGTGTTGCCGGCGATGGTGGAGTACTCGGCGAGGTGGTCGGCGCCGCGGTCCGGGCGGACCACGATCCGGCCGCCGGAGAGGCCCTTGCCGACGTAGTCGTTGGCGTCGCCCTCCAGGCGCAGGGTGATGCCCTTCGGCACGAAGGCGCCGAACGACTGGCCGGCCGAACCGGTGAAGGTCAGGTCGATCGTGTTGTCGGGCAGGCCCGCGCCACCGAACTTCTTGGTGACGTGGTGGCCGAGCATGGTGCCGACGGTCCGGTTGATGTTGCGGATCGCGACCTGGGCGCGGACCGGCTGGGCGCTCTCGGCGGACTCGGCGTTCAGCGCGTCGGCGGCGAGCTCGACGAGCTCGTTGTCGAGGGCCTTCTCCAGACCGTGGTCCTGCTCGATCAGGGCGTGGCGGACCGCGCCGTCGGGCAGCTCCGGTACGTAGAAGAGCGGCTCCAGGTCGAGACCCTGCGCCTTCCAGTGCGTGACGGCCTTCGTCGTGTCGAGCAGCTCGGCGTGGCCGACGGCCTCCTCGATCGTACGGAAGCCCAGCTCGGCGAGGAGCTCGCGCACCTCCTCCGCGATGAACTCGAAGAAGTTGACGACGAACTCGGGCTTGCCGGAGAAGCGCTCGCGCAGGACCGGGTTCTGCGTGGCGATGCCCACCGGGCAGGTGTCCAGGTGGCAGACGCGCATCATGACGCAGCCGGAGACGACGAGCGGCGCGGTCGCGAAACCGAACTCCTCGGCGCCGAGGAGCGCGGCGATGACCACGTCGCGGCCGGTCTTGAGCTGGCCGTCCGTCTGGACGACGATGCGGTCGCGCAGCCCGTTGAGCAGCAGGGTCTGCTGGGTCTCGGCGAGCCCGAGCTCCCAGGGGCCGCCCGCGTGCTTGAGCGAGGTGAGCGGGGAGGCGCCCGTACCGCCGTCGTGGCCGGAGATGAGGACGACGTCCGCGTGGGCCTTGGAGACACCCGCGGCGACCGTGCCCACGCCGACCTCGGAGACCAGCTTCACGTGGATGCGGGCGACCGGGTTGGCGTTCTTGAGGTCGTGGATCAGCTGAGCCAGGTCCTCGATGGAGTAGATGTCGTGGTGCGGCGGCGGGGAGATCAGACCGACGCCCGGGGTGGAGTGCCGGGTCTTGGCGACCCACGGGTAGACCTTGTGGCCGGGCAGCTGGCCGCCCTCGCCGGGCTTGGCGCCCTGCGCCATCTTGATCTGGATGTCGTCCGCGTTGACCAGGTACTCGGAGGTGACCCCGAAGCGGCCGGAGGCGACCTGCTTGATCGACGAACGCCGCGCCGGGTCGTACAGGCGGTCCGGGTCCTCACCGCCCTCACCGGTGTTGGACTTGGCGCCCAGCTGGTTCATGGCGATGGCGAGGGTCTCGTGCGCCTCCTTGGAGATGGAGCCGTACGACATGGCGCCGGTGGAGAAGCGCTTGACGATGTCGGAGATCGGCTCGACCTCGTCGATGGAGATCGACGGGCGGTCGCTCTTGAAGCCGAACAGGCCGCGGAGCGTCATCAGGCGCTCGGACTGCTCGTTCACGCGGTCCGTGTACTGCCGGAAGATGTCGTACCGGCGGTTGCGGGTGGCGTGCTGGAGGCGGAAGACCGTCTCCGGGTCGAACAGGTGCGGCTCGCCCTCGCGGCGCCACTGGTACTCGCCGCCGATCTCCAGCGCGCGGTGCGTGGCCGCGATGCCGGAGACGGGGTACGCCTTGGCGTGGCGGGCGGCCACCTCCTTGGCGATGACGTCCAGGCCGGCGCCGCCGATCTTCGTGGCGGTGCCCGCGAAGTAGGTGCCGACGAAGTCCTCGTTGAGGCCGACGGCCTCGAAGACCTGGGCGCCGCGGTAGGAGGCGACGGTGGAGATGCCCATCTTGGACATGACCTTCAGGACGCCCTTGCCGAGCGCGTAGATCAGGTTCTTGATGGCCTGCTCCGGCTCCAGGCCGGTCAGGAAGGTACCGGCGCGCAGGAGGTCCTCGACGGACTCCATCGCCAGGTACGGGTTGACCGCGGCGGCGCCGTAGCCGATCAGCAGCGCGACGTGGTGGACCTCGCGGACGTCACCGGCCTCGACCAGCAGGCCCACCTGGGTGCGCTGCTTGGTGGCGATGAGGTGGTGGTGCACGGCGGAGGTGAGCAGCAGCGACGGGATCGGCGCGTGCTCGGCGTCCGAGTGGCGGTCCGAGAGGACGATGAGGTGCGCGCCGTTCGCGATGGCCGCGTCGACCTCGCCGCGGATCTCCTCGATCCGCGCGGCCAGCGCCTCGCCGCCGCCGGAGACCCGGTAGAGGCCGGAGAGCGTGGCGGCCTTCATGCCCGGCATGTCGCCGTCGGCGTTGATGTGGATGAGCTTGGCCAGCTCGTCGTTGTCGATCACCGGGAAGGGCAGGGTGACGCTGCGGCAGGACGCGGCGGTCGACTCCAGCAGGTTGCCCTGCGGGCCGAGCGAGGACAGCAGCGAGGTGACGAGCTCCTCGCGGATGGCGTCCAGCGGCGGGTTGGTGACCTGCGCGAAGAGCTGGGTGAAGTAGTCGAAGAGCAGCCGGGGGCGCTCGGACAGGGCCGCGATCGGGGAGTCCGTACCCATGGAGCCGAGGGGCTCGCCGGCGGTACGGGCCATCGGCGCGAGGATGACGCGCAGCTCTTCCTCGGTGTAGCCGAAGGTCTGCTGGCGGCGGGTGACCGAGGCGTGGGTGTGCACGATGTGCTCGCGCTCGGGCAGGTCCGACAGCTCGATCTCGCCGGTCTCCAGCCACTCCGCGTACGGGGCGGCGGCGGCCAGCTCGTTCTTGATCTCGTCGTCCTCGATGATCCGCTTCTGGGCGGTGTCGACGAGGAACATCTTGCCGGGCTGCAGGCGGCCCTTGCGGACGACCTTGGCCGGGTCGATGTCGAGCACGCCGACCTCGGAGCCGAGGACGACGAGGCCGTCGTCGGTGACCCAGTAGCGGCCGGGGCGCAGACCGTTGCGGTCGAGGACCGCGCCGACCTGGGTGCCGTCGGTGAAGGTGACGCAGGCCGGGCCGTCCCAGGGCTCCATCTGCGTGGAGTGGTACTTGTAGAACGCGCGGCGGGCCGGGTCCATGGAGGTGTGGTTCTCCCACGCCTCCGGGATCATCATCAGCACGCTGTGCGGGAGGGACCGGCCGCCGAGGTGGAGCAGTTCCAGGACCTCGTCGAAGGAGGCCGAGTCGGAGGCGTCCGGGGTGCAGATCGGGAAGATCCGGTCCAGCACGCCGTCGCCGAAGGCCTCGGAGGCCAGCTGGGACTCGCGGGCCTTCATCCAGTTCCGGTTGCCCTTGACCGTGTTGATCTCGCCGTTGTGCGCGACGAAGCGGTACGGGTGGGCGAGCGGCCAGGACGGGAAGGTGTTCGTGGAGAAGCGCGAGTGGACCAGGGCGAGCGTCGAGGCGAAGCGACGGTCGGAGAGGTCGGGGAAGAAGGGCTCCAGCTGGCCGGTGGTCAGCATGCCCTTGTAGACGATGGTGCGCGCGGAGAGCGACGGGAAGTAGACCCCGGCCTCGCGCTCGGCGCGCTTGCGCAGCACGAAGGCCTTGCGGTCCAGCTCGATGCCCGTGCTGCCGTTGCTGACGAACAGCTGCGAGAAGGCGGGCATGGTGGCGCGGGCGCCGTTGCCGAGCAGGTCCGGGGTGACCGGGACCTCGCGCCAGCCGAGGACCGTGAGGTTCTCCTGGGCGGCGATGGCCTCGATCTGCTCCACGGCGACGGCCTGTGCGGTGCCGTCGGCGGGGAGGAAGGCGATGCCGACGGCGTACGCGCCGGCCTCGGGGAGCTCGAAGCCGGCCACCTCGCGCAGGAACGCGTCCGGCACCTGGCTCAGGATTCCGGCGCCGTCGCCCGAGTCCGGCTCGGAGCCGGTCGCGCCGCGGTGCTCGAGGTTCCGCAATACGGTCAGAGCCTGCTCAACGAGGGTGTGGGTGGCCTCGCCGGTGAGGTTCGCCACGAATCCGACGCCACAGGCGTCCTTCTCGTTGCGCGGGTCGTACATGCCCTGCTGGGCGGGGCGACCGTCCATGGGCGACCAGGCGGTGGTGCTGGGGCCGGTCGCGGAGTGCGTGGATGCGGAACGCATCGGCTCTCCCGTCGTCGTCGTGGCATATGTGCATAGCCGAGGGACGACGTTGGCCCTCTGCGAAATTTCGTGCAGATTACATGATGACGACAATCCCGAGAAGCGGATATGCCATTCCAGCATGCGGACACTGCGCGAGGCAGAAAGAGGAGACTTTCGCGGCGTGCCACGGATGCAGACCGACGCAGCACGAGGCGAAAGGTCCCGGGTGCAGGGCGGGCATCGTTGCCCGGAGCCCTGGACTGATTCCCGGCGGACACGGGATCGAAACCGCCGAGTAACGGACTACTTATGTGGCGCACTGCATAGTGTCTCACTCTGAGGCCGGTCAGCCTATGGCTCCGCCGATCCAGGTTCCCAGGATGTACGTCACACCGGCGGCCGCGCCACCCAGGACGAGCTGGCGCATACCGCTGTACCACCAGGACCGGGCCGTGACCCGGGAGACCACGGCGCCGCAGGCGAAGAGCCCGACCAGCGCGAGCAGCACCGCGGGCCACAGGGCCGTCGCGCCGAGCAGGTACGGCAGCACGGGCAGCAGCGCACCCAGCGCGAACGAGCCGAAGGACGAGACCGCGGCGACGAGCGGCGAGGGCAGGTCGTCGGGGTCGATCCCGAGCTCCTCGCGGGCGTGGATCTCCAGCGCCTGCTCGGGGTCGCGGGACAGCTGCATGGCGACCTCGCGGGCGAGGGCGGGCTCGACGCCCCGGGAGACGTAGAGCTCGGCCAGCTCCTCCATCTCGTCCACCGGGTGCTTGCGCAACTGCTGGCGCTCTATGTCCAGTTCCGCGAGGACCAGTTCGCGCTGCGAGGCGACGGAGGTGTACTCGCCGGCCGCCATCGAGAAGGCGCCGGCCGCGAGGCCCGCCAGTCCGGTGATGACGACGGTCTGCGGGGAGACGGCGCCGCCGGCCACGCCGGTCATGAGGGCGAGGTTGGAGACGAGTCCGTCCATGGCACCGAAGACGGCCGGCCGCAGCCATCCGCCGTTGACGTCGCGGTGGGTGTGGTTGTCCCGGTGCGCGGTGTGCAGCGGTGCTTCGATGTCGATGATGGACATGCTGAGATATCTCCCCATTTGTGCCAACGGGCGCCGCGAGACACCCCGCTCCCCCTGAACACCTCGAAACTACGCACGATTTCTGCCGCCCGCCAGCAAGGAAGGCCGTACTTACCTGCGGTTTTGCGGGTCGGCGACCGGGTGACGACGGGCTTCGCGGGGTGTTTCGCGACGAGCGACAAACCACATGCCGTGGCACAAATCCCCCAAGGGCTCATGATGAGCCCCATCCAATGTGGGAGAGGCGCGCCATGGAGCCGGTGAAGCTGATTGCATGCAATCCGCAGGTCCTCCTCGAACGGGCCAGGGGCGCTCTTCTCGGACTCGCGGTGGGCGACGCGCTGGGCGCCCCCGCGGAGAACATGAAGCCGTCGGAGATCCGGGCGAAATGGGGCCGCATCGAGGGCTTCGTGTCGGAGGACCCGGCGGGCACGGACGACACCGAGTACGCGATCTTCTCCGGGCTGCTGCTCGCCCGCCACGGCTCGGCGCTCACGGTCTCCCACGTGGAGCGGGCCTGGCACCACTGGATCGCGGACCTCGACGAAGGCCCGTTCCGGGGGGCCGGCTTCTCGGAGCGCGGCACACTGGAGAACCTGCGCCGGGGGCTCGCGGCCCCCATCTCCGCCCAGCACCGGCACGCGTGGTCGGACGGTCTCGCCATGCGGGCGGCCCCGTTCGGCGTCTTCGCGGCGGGCCGGCCCCCCGAAGCGGCCCGGCTCGTCGCCATCGACGGCTCGGTCAGCCACGACGGCGAGGGCATCTACGGCGGCCAGGCGGTGGCGGCGGGCGTGGCCGCGGCCATGGCCGGCGGCAGCCCGGCGTCCGTCGTCTCCGCGGCCCTGTCCGTGATTCCGTCCGACTCCTGGACGGCCCGCTCCCTGCGCCGGGCGGTCACCGCCGCCCCGCGCGGGGAACGGGCCGTGCGCTCGGCGGTCGTCATCGGCGGCTACCCGTGGACGGACCTGGCCCCCGAAGCCGTCGGCCTCGCCTTCGGCGCCTTCGCCGCCTGCCGGGGCGACTTCCCCTCCTCGGTCCTGACCGCGGTCAACATGGGCCGGGACGCGGACACCACGGCCGCGGTGGCGGGCGCCCTGTCCGGCGCGATGTCGGGAGCCGCCGCGATCCCCGCCGCCTGGTCCTCGGCCATCGGCCCGGTCCGCGGCAGCTGCCTCCCCTCGATGCGGGGCTACCACGTCCTCGACATCGCGGACCTCCTCACCCCTGAATACGAGGCCCCCCGATGACGCCCCCGGCCCCCACCCCACCGCCGCCGCCCGGGCCCCGGCCCGACGCACCGCACCCCACCCCAGCCCCTCCAGCCGCAGGCCCACGCGCGGCACTGACCGGGGCCGGAGCCGGGGGCGGGCCCCTGGCCGGGGGCGGAGGCGGGTCAGTGGTCGGGGCCGCCGTCGCGGTCGGGTGGGGCGGGAGCGTGGGCTTCGGGGTGGTCGGCGGAGGGCCAGGCCTCCGGATCGCCGGGGTCCGGGTCATCGACCGGATCATCGAGCGGGCCCCCGCGGACGCCCCGCGGACCGTCGAACCGGCTCTGACAGCCGCACCCCGGACCGCCGAACTCACCCCCACAGCCACACCCCGAACCGCCCAGCTCACCCCCGCCGCTGTGGGGGGCTTGGCTGGTGCGGAGGCCGACTCGGCGGTCCGGGGTGTGGCTGTGGCACCCCGGACCTCCGCGCCCGCGGACCCAGCGCCCGCCGAGCCCCCCGCAGGGGCCCGGCGGATCGAGGGGCTCCTCCTCGGCCTCGCCGCAGGCGACGCGGCCGGGTGGCCCGCCGCCCGCCACCGCGCCAGCCGGATGCCCGAGTGGACCCGCCGGCTCACCCGCGAGCTGGACACCTTCGCCGAGCAGAACGCCACCACCACCCTCCCCGTCCCCATCGCCCTCAACCAGCCCCCCGAACCCCTGCGCCTCGGCCCCTCCGACGACGCCGAGTGGGCCGCCTTCGTCGCCGAGTCCGTGCTCACCGCCGCCGGCGTACTGCTCAGCGACCTCTCCCGGTCCCGCCGGATGCGCGCCGCCATCGACCTCGCGTGGAACGCCCTGGCCTCCGAGGTCGCCGCGGCAGCGGAACGCGCGCCCGAGGTCGAGTCCGCCGTCCTCCCCCTCCGCGCCCGGATCTCCGTCCGCGCCGGCCTCGGCAACCTCGCCACGGGCCTGCGCCCGCCCGCCACCGGTCACGACAACCCGCACTACTTCGACGACGCCGCCTGCATCCGCGCCTGCGTGCTCGCCGTCGTCCACCCGGGCGACGCCGCGGCCGCCGCCGACCTCGCCGAGTTCGACGCCCGCTACACCCAGGACGGCGACGGTGTCCACGGCGCCCGCGCCATGGCCGCCGCCATCGCCACCGCCCTCACCACCGCGGACGTCGACGCCGCCGTCGAGGCCGCCCTCGCCCAGCTCCCCGAGGCCACCGAGATCGGCCGCAACGCCCGTCACGCCGTGAACCTCGCCCGTACCCGCACGGACGGCGGCGGCGCCTTCGCCATCGTCCCCATCCTCGAACACGAGATCGTGGACCACGTCTACAGCTACGGGATCGCCGCCGCCGAGACCGTCCCCGTGGCCCTCGCCCTCGCGACCGCCGCCCGCGGCAGGGTGACCGAGGCCGTCCCGGCGGCCGCCTGCCTGTCCCGCGTCGCGGACTCCGCCCCCGCCCTCGCCGGCGCGCTCACCGGTGTGCTCGGCGGCGGCGATTCGATCCCCGCCGCCTGGCGCGAGGCCTGCCGCACCCTCTCCGGCTGTGCCCTCCCCCGCCTCGCCGGCACCGACCTCGTGGAACTCGCCGCGCTCCTCGCGCGCACGGAACTCACCTCACCCAAACCTCAGGGGATGATTCGGACATGACGCTCACGTTGGAGGACCGGGCCCGCGGCGCTCTCGTCGGAGCCGCCGTCGGCGACGCGCTCGGCGGCCCGGTGGAGGGCTGGACCCCGGACCAGATCGTGGAACGGCACGGCGGCCGCGTGCACGGCATCGTCGGCCCGTGGCACGAGAACTGGCGCACGGCCCGCCCCATCGCCCCGTACCACAAGGGCGACGGACACGTCACGGACGACACCTTGATGACGCACGCGCTGGTCCGCGTGTACGAGGCCGTACGCGACCACCTCGACTCCCACGCGATCGCCGAGCACCTGGTCCCCGACCTCATGAACAGCCCGCGCTGGATCCCCGAACTGGAGGCCGAGGCCCTGCCGTTGCAGCGGATCTTCCTCGCCGAGAAGTGGATCGTCACCCGGCTGCACTACGCGCACGTCGACCCCCGCGAGGCCGGCAGCGGGAACATCGTCAATTGCGGGGCGGCGATGTACATGGCGCCGGTGGGCCTCGTCAACGCGGGCAACCCGGCGGGCGCGTACGCGGAGGCGCTGGACATCGCCGGCGCGCACCAGTCCTCGTACGGGCGGGAGGCGGCGGGCGTGTTCGCGGCGGCGGTGGCGGCCGCGTGCGTGCCCGGCGCGACGGCCGCCTCGGTGGTGGACACGGCCCTGTCCCTGGCCAAGGACGGCACGCGCGCCGCGATCGCCGCCGTCCGCGAAGTGACCTCCGGCCACCGGGACATCGAGTCGGCTCTGGCCCCGCTGCGGGCGGCGGTGGCCCCGTACGACTCGGTCGGCCCGGACTACCGCAACCCGTCGCTCGACGCCCGCCGCCCCTCCCGCCTCCACGCCATCGAGGAACTCCCGATCGCGCTGGGCATGCTGCTGGTCGCCGACGGACGGTACGAGAGCGCGGTCCTGGGGGCGGTCAACTACGGCCGCGACTGCGACTCCACCGCCACCATGGCGGGCGCGATCGCCGGGGCCCTGGGCGGCGAGGCCGCGGTCCCGGCCGTCTGGGCCAAGCAGGTCGCCGAGGCCAGCCGCCTCGATCTGCACGCCCCGGCGGCGGCGATGGCCGCCGTGGCCCGGGAGGTCTTCGCCCTCGACCGGGACCGCCGCCGGGCCCACGAGTCGGCCTTCACCGCGATCTCGGCCGCACGGTGACGGCGTCCGCGGCCTGCGCCCCGGACTCCGTCCGGCTCACGTGGGCCCAGCCCGAGGACCTCGTCGGGCACGAGCTGCGCCAGGCGGCCGAGGACGGCCGGAACCCGGAGCCGGTCCGGCGCGCCTGGCTGGCGGCGGGCGGCAGCCCGGCCCCGGACCGTGCCGGCGCCTCCCCGACCCCGGCCGCGCCGGAACTCCGCGCCCTCGCGGTCGGCCTGCTGGACGAACTCGCCGCCCAGAAGTCCCCCCTGGCCGGCGCCGAACCCCAGTCCTGGCAGGCCATCGTCGCCGCCTGCCCGCACTGGCCGCCACCCGGCGGCCCCGCCCCGGCCGCGGAGCAGCACCCCGACAGCCCGGCCGGGCAGGACCCGGACCTGCGGACCCGGCTGGAGGCCGCCTGGTGGGGACGGGCCGTCGGGTGCCTGCTCGGCAAGCCCGTCGAGAAGCTCCCCCTGGAGGGGATCCGGGCGCTGGCCCGCGCCACCGGCAACTGGCCGCTGAACGACTGGTTCAGCGAACGCGGCGTACCGCCGGAGGTCCTGGCCGCGTACCCCTGGAACCGCCGCTCCGCCCCCACCTCGCTCGCCGAGAACATCGACGGCATGCCCGAGGACGACGACCTCAACTACCCGCTGCTCGGCCTGGTCCTCCTCCAGCGGCACGGCAAGGGTTTCACCACCGCCGACGTCGCCCGCCTCTGGCTCGGCGAACTGCCCGCCGGGCGGACCTTCACCGCCGAGCGCATCGCTTACCGCAACCTCCTGCTCGGGCTGGAGCCGCCCGCCACCGCCACCCACCACAACCCCTTCCGCGAATGGATCGGCGCCCTCATCCGCGCCGACGTGCACGGCTGGACCAACCCGGGCGATCCGGCCGCCGCCGCGGCCCAGGCGTACCGGGACGCCGTCCTGACCCACACCGGCAACGGCGTCTACGCCGCCCTCTTCATCGCGGCCGCCACCGCCGAGGCCGCCGCCGGCCGGGCGGACGTCCACACCGCGCTCCGGGCCGGGCTGGCCGTCGTACCGCCCCGCTCCCGCCTCGCCGAGGCCGTCCGCCTCGGGATCCGGGCGGCCGCGGACGAACCGGACTTCGACCTCGTCGTGGACCGGCTGCACGCGCGCTACGGGCACTACCACTGGGTGCACGCCGTCCCCAACACCGCCCTGATCGCCGCCGCCCTCACCCACGCCGACGGGGACTTCACCCGTTCCGTCTGCCGCGCCGTGTCCGGCGGCTGGGACACCGACTCCAACGGGGCCACCGCCGGCGCCCTCGCCGCGCTGGTCGCGGGATCCCCGAACGCCCTCCCGGACCGCTGGACCGCCCCCCTCAAGAACCGACTCGCCACCACCGTCCCCGGCTTCGACGGCATCGGCTTCGACACCCTCGCCCACCTCACCGCACAGGAGGCAGCACGCTCATGACGGCAATCGCCGTGCTCGGCAGTACGAACATGGACCTCGTCGCCTACGTCCCCAAGGCCCCCCGCCTCGGGGAGACCGTCACCGGCCGGGCCTTCCGCACGGTCCCCGGCGGCAAGGGCGCCAACCAGGCCGTCGCCGCCGCCCGTTCCGGCGGGGAGGTGGTGATGATCGGCGCGGTCGGGGCGGACGAGTTCGGCGTACGGCTGCGCTCCGCGCTCTCCGCCGACGGGATCGACACCGCGGGCCTGCGGACCGTCGAGGGCGCGAGCGGCACCGCCCACGTCACCGTGGACGACGAGGGCGGCAACAGCATCATCGTCATCCCCGGCGCCAACGCCCGCGTCACCGGCCTGGAGGCCGGGGACGACGCCCGGATCGCCGCCGCCGGCGCCCTCCTCCTCCAGCTGGAACTCCCCCTCACCACCGTCCTAGCCGGCGCCCTCGCCGCCCGCGCGCACGGGGTCCGTACGGTCCTCACCCCGGCCCCGGCCCAGCCGCTGCCCGCCGAACTCCTCGCCGCCACCGACCTCCTCGTGCCCAACGAGCACGAGGCGGCCGCCCTCACCGGGCTCACCGACCCCGGCCAGGCCGCCGCGGCCCTGCTCCACGACGTGCCCGAGGTCGTGATCACCCTCGGCGCGGCCGGAGTCCTGTACGCCGCCCGCGGCCGGGAACCCCTCTCCGTGCCCGCACCCCGGGTCCGGGCCGTGGACACCACCGCCGCCGGGGACACCTTCGTCGGCGCCCTGGCCGTGGCCCTGGGCGAGGGCCGGCCGATGCCCGACGCGCTGCGCTGGGCCTCGGCGGCGGCCGCGCTCTCGGTGCAGCGCCACGGCGCCCAGGACTCGATGCCGACGCGCGCCGAGACGGACTCCTTCGCCCTGGCCGGGTGGCAGGCGGAGCACGGGCGGCCGGCCCCGGCCGCCGCCTCCGGCCCCGGCGACGCCGAGGCCGGAGCCACCTCGTGACCCCCCACGGGGCCGGGCGTGTGTCGGGGCGGTCCCCGCAGGGCACCGAACGCACCGCCGCAGCGCTGTCCGACCGTGGGCACCCCGGCGAAGCCCCCGGCCCGGGCACCGCACCCGGCCCGGCCGGCGCCCGGCCACGGCAGGGGCACGGACAGGGGCCCCTGCGCGGGCTGCGGGTGCTCGACGTGGCCACCCTCTTCGCCGGGCCGCTCGCCGCCACCCTGCTCGGCGACTTCGGCGCCGAGGTCGTCAAGGTCGAGCACCCCGGCATCCCCGACCCCTCCCGCGGCCACGGCCCCGCCAAGGACGGCATCGGCCTGTGGTGGAAGCTGCTCGGCCGGAACAAGCGCACGATGACCCTCGACCTGTCCACCCCCGGCGGCCGGGAGACCCTGCTGCGCCTGGCCGCCACCGCCGACGTGGTCATCGAGAACTTCCGCCCCGGCACGCTGGAGAAGTGGGGCCTCGGCTGGCCGGAGCTGTCCGCCGCCAACCCGCGGCTCGTCCTGGCCCGCGTGACGGCCTTCGGCCAGCAGGGCCCGTACGCCCACCGCCCCGGCTTCGGCACCCTCGCCGAGGCCATGAGCGGTTTCGCCGCGATCACCGGGGAACCGGACGGGCCGCCGACCCTGCCGCCCTTCGGGCTCGCCGACTCGATCGCGGCGCTGACCACGGCGTACGCGGTGATGACGGCCCTGGCCGGGCGCGACCGCACCGGGCGCGGCCAGGTCGTGGACCTGGCCATCATCGAGCCGATCCTCACGGTGCTCGGCCCGCACCCGCTCTGGTACGACCAGCTCGGCTACGTCCAGCCCCGCACCGGCAACCGCTCCGCGAACAACGCCCCCCGCAACACCTACCGCAGCGCCGACGGCCGCTGGCTGGCGGTGTCCACCTCCGCGCAGTCCATCGCGGAGCGGGTCGTACGGCTGGTCGGCCGGCCGGAGCTGATCGCGGAGCCCTGGTTCGCGACGGGCGCGGGGCGGGCCCGGCACGCGGACGTCCTGGACGACGCCGTCGGCGGCTGGATCGCCCGGCACAAGGCCGAGGAGATCGTCGCCGCCTTCGAGGACGC
The DNA here is from genome assembly GCF_055563995.1 of Streptomyces sp. NPDC029164. NCBI lineage: Bacteria > Bacillati > Actinomycetota > Actinomycetes > Kitasatosporales > Streptomycetaceae > Streptomyces > Streptomyces sp. NPDC029164. The sequence continues at coordinate 28,323 of NZ_JBVHWW010000009.1, forward strand.
CGAGGCGGCCGTGGCCCTCGTGTACGACGTCCGGGACGTGATGGCCGACCCCCAGTTCGCGGCCCTCGACACGGTCACCGAGATCGAGGACCCGGAGCTGGGCCCACTGCGGATGCAGAACATCCTCTTCCGGCTGTCCGAGACCCCCGGCGGGATCCGCTGGGCCGGCCGCCCGCACGGCGCGGACACCGACGAGGTCCTGACCGAGCTCGGGCTGACCCGGGCCGAGATCGCCGCGCTGCGAACCGAGGGGGCCTTGTGATCCTGACCTGGCTGTACGCACCCGGCGACCGCCCTGAGGTGGTCGCCAAGGCCCTCGGCTGCGGGGCGGACGCCGTGATCGTCGACCTGGAGGACGCGGTACCGGTCTCCCGCAAGGAGTACGCCCGCGCCGCGACCGCCGAACTGCTCGGCGAGCGGCCCCCGGTCCCGGTGCACGTCCGCGTCAACGCCCTGGACTCCCCCTGGGGCGGCGCCGACCTCAACGCGCTCGGCGGCCTGCGCGGGCTCGCGGGGCTGCGGCTGCCCAAGATCAGCGCCCCGGAGCAGATCGGTGCCGTCGCCGACCGCACCGGCGGGGTCAGCCTCCACGCGCTGTTGGAGTCGGCGCTGGGCGTGGAGCGCGCGTACGAGATCGCCCGCGCGCACCCCGCCCTGCGCGGGCTCTCGCTCGGCGAGGCGGACCTGCGGGCCGATCTGGCCGTCAGCGCGGAGGCGGGACTGGACTGGTGCCGGTCGCGGGTGGTGGTGGCGGCCCGGGCGGCGGGGCTGGCGCCGCCGGCCCAGTCGGTGTTCCCGGACATCCGGGACCTGGAGGCGCTGGCCGTCTCGTGCGTCCGCGGCCGGTCGCTCGGATTCTTCGGCCGGGCGGCGATCCATCCGCGGCAGCTTCCGGTGATCGAGCGGGCCTACCTCCCGGCGCCGGAGGAGGTCGACGCGGCCGTGGAGGTCCTGAGCGCGGCCCGGGCGACCCCCGGGGCGCTGGCCCTGCCGGACGGGCGGTTCGTCGACCCGGCGGTGGTGGCGGGCGCGCACCGCACCCTTGCGCTCGCCGCGCGCATGGCCGCCCGCTGACCGCTGCCCGCCTGCTCCCGGGCTGCGCCCGCACCCCGCTGCGGTGCCCGCCGGGATCGCGTGCGGCGAGGCTGGATGGGCACGGCCGGGTGTGGGGCGGGCAGCGCGAAGGGGGGTGCCGCGGTGTGCGCGGGACCCCCCTTCGGGACCGGTCCGGTCAGAGCTTGCCCGGTTCCGGGGCCTTGGCCTCGGCCTCGGCTTCGGCCTTGGCTTCGGCCTTGGCTTCGTCCTTGGCCGGGGCGTCCTTCGTCAGGACCGGGGCCTTCTTCTCGTCGGCGGCCTTGGCCGGGGCGTCCGCGTCGGCCGGAGCCGCGTCGTCGCCCTTGTCGCCGGAGACGACCGGTTCGACCACCGTCTCCCGGCCCGGCCGCAGCTTCGCCGACAGCACCAGGTAGACCACGGCCAGGACGAAGACCACGATCGAGGTCCAGACGTTCAGCCGCAGGCCCAGGATGTGGTGCGCCTCGTCGACCCGCATGTACTCGATCCAGCCGCGGCCCACGCAGTACGCGGCGACGTACAGGGCGAAGGCCCGCCCGTGCCCGAGCGTGAAGCGGCGGTCGGCCCAGATGACCAGCAGCGCGACGCCGACGCACCACAGCGACTCGTACAGGAAGGTCGGGTGGTAGGTGCCCGCGTCCCGGTTCGGGCCCGCGGTGATCTCCACCGCCCACGGGAGATCGGTGGCCCGGCCGTACAGCTCCTGGTTGAACCAGTTGCCCCAGCGACCGCAGGCCTGGGCCAGCGCGATGCCGGGGGCCAGGGCGTCCGCCCAGGCCGGCAGCGGGATCCCGCGCAGCCGGCAGCCGATCCAGGCACCCACCGCACCCAGCGCGATCGCGCCCCAGATGCCGAGGCCGCCCTCCCAGATCTTGAAGGCGTCGACCCAGTTGCGGCCCTCGCCGAAGTACAGCTGGTAATCGGTGATCACGTGGTAGAGGCGACCGCCCACGAGGCCGAAGGGCACCGCCCACACGGCGATGTCCGCGACCGTGCCCGGCTTGCCGCCGCGCGCGATCCAGCGACGGTTGCCGAGCCAGACGGCGACGAAGACGCCGATGATGATGCAGAACGCGTAGCCGCGGAGCGGGATCGGTCCGAGATGGATCACGCCGGTCGACGGACTGGGGATGTAAGCAAGGTCCATGGCAGACATGACGCTACCCTGCCGGGCGGTGCGGACGGCAACCCGCCCGGCAAGACGAAATCAAATCCAGACATGGACCGGCCGGTGATCAGTGCTCCGTCAGTCCCCCGAGGAGCCGTTCGAGGAGCTGGTGGAGGAGCGGTTCGCGGAACCGGTTCCCGCCGTCCTCGTGGCCGACGGCGAGGCCTTCGCTCCGGCCTTCGTCCCGGATCCGGTCGACGGCGAGGCCTTCCCCGGCCCCGTTTCGGCCCCGGTACCGCCGGAGCCCTTGGCCGCCGCTTCCACCTGTTCCTTCAGCTTCTGCGGGGTCACCGGATTGGCCTCGTCGGCGTAGATGTTCTTGCCGTCCAGCAGCACGGTGGGCGTGCCCCGGAACTTCCCGGCGATGAACGCCTCCTGCGACTTGCCGACCCAGCTGTTGTGGGTGCCGTCCTCGACGCAGGAGCGGAACTCGGGGGTGTCCAGCCCGTTGACCTTGCCCGCCAGTTCCAGCAGCTTGGCGTTCTTGCCGTAGGCGTCGTCGACCTCCTGCGGCTGGTTCTGGAAGAGGACGTCGTGGTACTCGGTGAACTTGCCCGCGTCCTGCGCGCAGGCCGCCGCGTTCGCCCCCTTCAGCGAACCGCTGCCGCCCATGTTCCCGTCGATGAGCGTGACCAGGTGGTAGTCGACCTTGAGCAGGCCCTTGGCCTCCAGCTCGTGGATCGTGTCCCGGTAGTTGTCCTCGAAGGACTTGCAGGCGGGGCAGCGGAAGTCCTCCCACACGGTGAGGGTGGACTTCGCCTCGGGCTTGCCCGTCCGGATGGCGAGGGCGTCCTTGCCGGTGGCCCCGGACGGGGCGACCACCGGGCCCGCCTTGGAGCCGCCGCTCTTGCCGGTGTTGGCCGCGATCACGCCGACGACGGTCGCCAGGCCGAGGACGCCGACCACCGCCGACGCCACGATGAGGGTCCGCCGGCGCTTGTCCCGGGTCTTCTGCCGCTGGCGCTCCTCCTGGAGTCGCTCCCGGGCCGATCGTTTCGTCGCATCGCGGTTGGCACCGTCGTTCTTCTCGCTCACGTTCGGCCAAACGAAGCAGGGAGGCACTCGCGTGCCTCCCTGCCCTCATTTCCACCCGATCGGACTACAGAACCCGGTCACAGGTCCGCGCTTTCGATCGAACGCGCGCCGTCAGCTCCTGCGTACGCCTTCCGCGAGCTCGCCCGCGAGCGCCCGTACGGCGGCCAGCCCGGCGGGCAGGTCCGGGGCGTCCAGCAGGAGCTTCACGAAGGCCGAGCCGACGATCACCCCGTCGGCGAAGCCCGCGACCTCCTTGGCCTGGACGGCGTTGGAGACGCCGAGGCCGACGCAGACCGGCAGGTCGCTGGTGGCGCGGGTGCGGCGCACCAGGTCCGCGGCCTGGTTGCCGACGGACTCGCGGGTGCCCGTGACGCCCATCAGCGAGGCGGCGTAGACGAAGCCGGAGCCGGCCGCCGTGATGGTGGCCAGCCGCTCGTCCTTGCTGCTGGGGGCGACGACGAAGACGGTCGCCAGACCGTGCTTCCCGGCGTGCTCGCGCCACAGCGCGGACTCCTGCACCGGCAGGTCGGGCAGGATGCAGCCGGCGCCGCCCGCCGCCGCGAGCTCGGCCGTGAAGCGCTCGACGCCGTAGCGGTCGATGGGGTTCCAGTACGTCATCACGAGGACCGGGGCCCCGGTGGCCTCGTGCGCCTCGCGGACCGTACGGATCACGTCGGCGATCCTGACTCCGCCGCGCAGGGCGATGTCGTCGGCGGTCTGGATGACCGGCCCGTCGAGGACCGGGTCGCTGTGGGGCAGGCCGATCTCGACGACGTCCGCGCCACCGGCGATGACGGCCTTGACCGCCTCGATGCCGCCGTCGACGGTCGGGAAGCCCGCGGGGAGGTAGGCGACGAGGGCGGCGCGGTCCTCGGACTTCGCCTTGGCGAGGGTGGCGCTCAGCAGCTCGATGTTGCCGCGTCCGTGCGTGGGGCTCACTTGTCGTCCCCCTCGGAGAACTCGTTGTCGGCGACTTCACCGTCGGTGTCGTACAGGTCGAAGTAGCGGGCCGCCGTGTCCATGTCCTTGTCGCCGCGGCCGGAGAGGTTGACGACGATCAGGCCGTCCTTGCCCAGTTCCCTGCCGAGGTCCAGGGCGCCCGCGAGGGCGTGCGCGGACTCGATCGCCGGGATGATCCCCTCGGTGCGCGACAGCAGGCGCAGGGCCTGCATGGCGGCGTCGTCGGTGACCGCGCGGTACTCGCCGCGGCCGGAGTCCTTGAGGTAGGAGTGCTCCGGGCCGATGCCCGGGTAGTCCAGGCCCGCGGAGATGGAGTACGGCTCGGTGATCTGGCCCTCGTCGTCCTGGAGGACGTAGGAGCGGGAGCCGTGCAGGATCCCGGGCTCGCCGGCGGTCAGCGTGGCCGCGTGCTCGCCGGTCTCGACGCCGTGTCCGGCGGGCTCGAAGCCGACCAGGCGGACGCCGGCGTCCGGGATGAAGGCGTGGAAGAGGCCGATGGCGTTCGAGCCGCCGCCGACGCAGGCCGCGACGGCGTCGGGCAGCCGGCCGGCGCGCTCCAGGATCTGGCGGCGGGCCTCGACGCCGATGACCCGGTGGAAGTCGCGGACCATGGCCGGGAAGGGGTGGGGGCCGGCGACCGTACCGAAGAGGTAGTGCGTCCGGTCCACATTGGCGACCCAGTCGCGGAACGCCTCGTTGATCGCGTCCTTCAGCGTCCGGGAGCCGGACTTCACGGCGATGACCTCGGCGCCGAGCATGCGCATGCGGGCGACGTTCAGCGCCTGGCGCTGGGTGTCGATCTCGCCCATGTAGATCACGCACTCGAGGCCGAAGAGCGCGCAGGCGGTGGCGGTGGCCACGCCGTGCTGGCCGGCGCCGGTCTCGGCGATGACCCGGGTCTTGCCCATGCGCTTGGTGAGCAGCGCCTGGCCCAGGACGTTGTTGATCTTGTGCGAGCCGGTGTGGTTCAGGTCCTCGCGCTTGAGGAAGATCCGGGCGCCGCCGGCGTGCTCGGCGAAGCGGGGCACCTCGGTGAGGGCGCTGGGGCGGCCGGTGTAGTTGACCATCAGGTCGTTGAGCTCGGCCGCGAAGGCCGGGTCGCCCTTGGCCTTCTCGTACTCGACGGCGACCTCGTCCACGGCGGCGACGAGCGCCTCCGGGATGAACTTGCCGCCGAAGTCACCGAAGTAACCCTCGGCGTTGGGAACGTGACCCTCCGGGTCCGGGATGAAGAACTCGCTGGACATGTCCAGTGCTCCTACGGGTGCGAGATGCGGCGGGGTGGATTCACCGTATGGCGCCGCCCGCAAGTACCGCGCACACCCCGCTGGGGGGATGTCGCGCGTACGGTGCGGAGCGGCCCGCGTCCGGAGGCCCGGACGGCGGGCCGTACGGAAGCTGCGCGCGGCGCGGTACGTCTCGCGTACCGGGCCGCGGCGGCCCTCGTTACAGCGCGCCTCCGCGGCGCCATCGCATGCCGTTGACCTGACCGGGCTCGGAGCCGATCACGTAGCGGACCCGCCGCCCGTGCACGCGCCGGGCCGGGGCACGGCAGCCGCGGGGGCGGCAGCCGCGCGCCAGGGGCGCGTGCGCCGTCGGCACCGCGGCCAGGCGGGAGCCGGGCCGGGTGCGGACGGAGGGGCGGTCGTGGGCCATGGGGGCGGGTCAGCTCCGCCCGTGGCGCAGGGCGGGGTGGGCGCCGGCGGCGACGAGGTCGGCCACGGCCGCCTTCGGGTCGCGGCCGGTCACCAGGGACTCCCCGACGAGGACGGCGTCGGCGCCCTCGTTGGCGTAGGCGATCAGGTCGTGCGGCCCGCGGATGCCGGATTCGGCGACCTTGACGATGTGGGCCGGGATCTCTCCGACGACGCGCTCGAAGGTGGAGCGGTCGACCTTGAGGTCCTTGAGGTTGCGGGCGTTGACACCGATGATCTTGGCGCCGGCGGCGACCGCGCGCTCCACTTCCTCCTCGTCGTGGACCTCGACGAGCGGGGTGAGACCGATGGACTCGGCCCGCTCGATGAGGGAGACGAGGGCCTCCTGTTCCAGGGCCGCGACGATCAGCAGCGCGAGGTCGGCGCCGTAGGCACGGGCCTCCCAGAGCTGGTACGCCGTGACGATGAAGTCCTTGCGCAGGATCGGGATGTCCACGCGGGCGCGGACGGCCTCCAGGTCGGCCAGCGAGCCGCCGAAACGACGCTGCTCGGTGAGGACGGAGATGACCGCCGCACCGCCCGCCTCGTAGTCGGCGGCGAGCCCGGCCGGATCCGCGATCGCGGCCAGCGCGCCCTTGGAGGGGCTGGAGCGCTTGACCTCGCAGATCACCTTGACGCTGTCGCCGCGCAGGGCAGCGACGCCGTCCTTGGCCTGGGGCGCCTTGGCGGCACGCTCCTTGAGCTCGTCGAGGCTCACGCGGGCCTGCCGTTCGGCAAGGTCTTCGCGGACCCCTTCGATGATCTCGTCGAGCACACTCACGCGAGCGGCCCCCTTCCGGGTCGATGACGGTCGGCCGCCTTGCAGACACGTACAAGTGCAAGGTCAGCAATTCAAATGGTATCCGCAGGAGGCCTGGCCCTCCGCACGTGGTTGACGGCGTCCCAGTACCTGGACATCCGGAACCCGGCCCTCATCGGGGCTGCTCAAGGGGCTCGGGGCGGTCAGGGGGCCAGCATCGAGCCGAAAGAAAGATTTCGGACGACGGCGAAGGCCAGGGCCAGCGCACCGAGCCCCCACCAGTACGGCGACCGCATGACGATCCTGGGGACCGGGCCGCCGCGGAAGGCGCGGACCAGCCACAGGGCCATGAACCCCGCGAAGACGAAGTAGCCGGTGACGGCGAGGGCATTCGCCCCTAGAGCCGTGACCAGATCGCCGTGGGCGAACGCGTGCGCACTGCGCAGGCCGCCGCAGCCCGGGCACAGGACTCCGGTCAGCCGGAACAGCGGGCAGACCGGATAGTGGCCCGGCTCGTTGGGGTCCACGGTGCCCACGTAGGCGAAGGCGGCGACGGCACCGGCCAGGTAGGACGCCGGGACGGCGAGCCTGCGGGCCCGGGACCGCCGGGGCGCGGGCGGAGCAGGGGGCACCGGGTGCGCCGGGTCCGCCGGGGGCGGGGCCGGCGGCAGGACATCGGGGGTGCGAGAGGCGTCCACCAGCTGATTCTCTCCGGTCATGACAAAAGGCGCAGCCCGGCGGGGCCACGCCTTTCGGCCGTGCTGCGTCTCGTCGCGCACCTCGTCGGTCGCGCTCAGACCTTGGCGGGGACCTTGTTGGCGGCGATGACCGCGGCGAGGTCCTTGTGGGCGGCCTTCGGCGCGCCCATGCCCGCGGCCTTCATCGCCATGCCCACGACACCGCCGAGCACGACGACGACGAGACCGGCCCAGAAGCCGAGCGGGTTCGCGATCACCATGAAGGCGCCGGAGATGCAGAAACCGATGAAGGCGATGATGACACCGGTCCAGGCGGCCGGGGTGTGTCCGTGGCTAGTGCCCGCCATGAGTTGCTCCTCGTTGCTCTGTCGCGCTGCTGTGTCGAACGTGCGGTCTGTGTCGAACGCTCGGTGCTCATTGTCCCGCACCGGACGGCCCGGCCGTCCAGGGGGGGTCGGGTCAGTGGGCCCGGTCGGTGCCCGGGTCCGTGGTCGGGTCCTCGCCGCGGTCCAGAGCCTTCCACAGATCTTCGGGCCGGTCCGGATCCACCGCCGCGACAGTCCGCGTACGGGGGCTGCCGTCACGCTCGTAGCGGCCTCCCATCGAGGGCCAGCCCCGGCCGAAGCGCAGCGCCAGCAGCCCGGCGGCCAGGATCAGGACCGCGCCGGCTGCCGTGACGTACGGCCACGTCGTCTGGGTCAGCGCGGCCGCGTGCGCGGCGCTGTCCGCGGTCGTACGGGCGGCCTCCGCGTCCAGGGCGCGGCGGCCGTCCGAGCCGAGGAGCGCGGACAGTGCCGCGCCCAGGCCGCTGAGGGCCAGCAGGCCCGACACCAGCAGGCGGCTCCTGCCGCGTACGGCGAAGACGGCGACCAGCGCGGCCAGGCCCACGATGGCCAGGGCGGCCGGGAGCCCGGTGACGGCCCTGCCGTCGGCGGCCAGCTGGAGCGAGTCACCGCCGATGGCGGTGGTGCCCCGGGCCCAGGTCCGGCCGGAGGCGAGCAGGACGACGGTGGAGCCGAGGGTGCCCAGCAGCAGCGCGGCGGCCACGCTGCGGCGGGCGCTGCGGCCGTCGGGAGCCTCGGGCTCGGACGGCTCGGACGCGGCATCGTTTCGGGGCGGGGGTACGGCACTCACGTACCCCACTATCCCCTACGCCCTCAGGAGCCGTGGAGGCGGTTCGCCGCTGCCACCGCGCGCAGCACGGCGGCCGCCTTGTTGCGGCACTCCCTGTCCTCCAGCTCGGGCACCGAGTCGGCGACGACACCGGCTCCGGCCTGCACGTACGCCGTGCCGTCGCGCAGCAGCGCGGTGCGGATGGCGATGGCCGTGTCGGAGTCACCGGCGAAGTCCAGGTAGCCCACGCAGCCGCCGTAGAGACCGCGGCGGGAGGGCTCCAGCTCCTCGATGATCTGCATGGCGCGGGGCTTGGGCGCCCCGGAGAGGGTGCCGGCCGGGAAGCAGGCGGTGAGCACGTCGAAGGCGCTCTTGCCCTCGGCGACCCGGCCCGTCACCGTCGAGACGATGTGCATGACGTGCGAGTACCGCTCGACGCTCATGAAGTCGACGACCTCGACGGAGCCGGGCTCGCAGACCCGGCCGAGGTCGTTGCGGCCCAGGTCGACGAGCATCAGGTGCTCGGCACGCTCCTTGGGGTCGGCCAGCAGCTCCTCGGCGAGCTCGTGGTCCTCCTGCGGGGTCGCGCCCCGGTGGCGGGTGCCGGCGATGGGGTGGACCATGGCCCGCCCGTCCTCGACCTTGACGAGTGCCTCGGGGCTGGATCCGACGACGTCGAAGCCGTTCTCGAAGCGGAAGAGGTACATGTACGGCGACGGGTTGGTGGCCCGGAGCACGCGGTAGACGTCCAGCGCGGAGGCCCGGCAGGCGGTCTCGAACCGCTGCGAGGGCACCACCTGGAAGGCCTCGCCGGCCCGGATCCGCTCCTTGATGTCCTCGACGGCCGCCTGGTACTTCTCGCCGCCCCACAACGCGGAGACTGTGCCGTCTTCAAAACTCGGCAGCTCGGAGGCGGGCAGCGGGGCCGGGGTGTACGGGGCGGGCCGGGCGAGGTCGGCCTCCATGGCGTCGAGCCGGGCCACGGCGTCCGCGTGGGCCTCGTCCACGCCCGTGTCGAGGTCGTTGTGGTTGATCGCGTTGGCGATGAGCTGGACGGTGCCGTCCCAGTGGTCCAGGACCGCCAGGTCGGAGGTGAGCAGCATGGTCAGCTCGGGCAGTTCGAGGTCGTCGGCCGTGTGCTCGCCGATCCGCTCCAGGCGGCGCACGATGTCGTAGCCGAGGTAGCCGACCATGCCGCCGGTGAAGGGCGGCATGCCCCCGGCGAGGTCCCGGGCGGGGGTACCTTCCACGCCGCCAGGCGTAGGGGGAGTGTGCAGGGCCTCGACGGTGGCGCGCAGGGCGTCCAGGGGGTCGCCGTCGGTGGGTACGCCGACGGGCGGGGTGCCGATCCAGTGCGCGTGGCCGTCCCGGGCGGTCAGGGTCGCGTCGCTGCGTACGCCGATGAAGGAGTACCGGGACCAGGAGCGGCCGTTCTCGGCCGACTCCAGCAGGAAGGTGCCGGGGCGTTCGGCGGCCAGCTTGCGGTAGAGCCCCACCGGGGTGTCTCCGTCGGCCAGCAGCTTGCGGCTCACGGGGATGACGCGGCGGTCGGCCGCGAGCTTGCGGAACGTCTCGAGATCCATTGCGTGGGGACCCTACCTAGTCGGCTGCGCGGAGGAGGACATCGTCGTCGAAGCAGGTGCGGGCGCCGGTGTGACAGGCGGCTCCGACCTGGTCGACCTTGACGAGCACGGTGTCGGCGTCGCAGTCGAGGGCGACGGACTTCACGTGCTGGAAGTGGCCGGAGGTGTCCCCCTTCACCCAGTACTCCTGGCGGCTGCGGGACCAGTAGGTACAGCGGCCGGTGGTCAGGGTGCGGTGCAGGGCCTCGTCGTCCATCCAGCCCAGCATGAGCACCTCACCGGTGTCGTACTGCTGGGCGATGGCCGGGACCAGTCCGTCGGCGGAGCGCTTGAGCCGGGCGGCGATGGCGGGATCGAGGGAACCGGGGCGGGGGGACGTACTCATACGGCCATTGTGCCGGGCCGGGATGGGGGTGATGATCCGCGTCCGCCTGATGGGCGGGCACACGGCCGGTTCCGGCCGTAGGCTGGCCTGCATGTCTACCCATGCGAAGCGTGAACGTCTGTTGCTGGCGGACCTGTTGGAGGCGGCCGGACCGGAGGCCCCCACGCTGTGCGACGGCTGGACCTGCCGGGAGCTGGCCGCGCACGTCGTCATCCGGGAGCGGCGGCCGGACGCGGCGGGCGGGATCCTGCTGAACGTGCTGAAGGCCCGCCTGGACAAGGCCATGGAGGAGTACGCCGCCAAGCCGTACGAGGAACTGATCCAGCTGATCCGGACCGGCCCGCCGAGGATGTCGGTGTACGCGCTGAAGCAGATCGACGAGGCGGCGAACGCGGTGGAGTTCTTCGTCCACGCGGAGGACGTCCGCCGCGCCCAGCCGGACTGGTCCCCGCGGGAACTGGACCCGGTGTTCTCGGACTCGCTGTGGTCCCGCCTGGAGAAGATGGCCCGCCTGACGGGCCGCCGCTCCCCGGTGGGCCTGGTCCTGCGCCGCCCGAACGGCCAGACCGCGGTGGCGCACAAGGGTGCGCCGGTGGTGACGGTGACGGGCGAGCCGGGCGAACTGACCCTGTTCTGCTTCGGCCGTCAGGACTCGGCGGATGTCTCTCTGGACGGGGAGAAGGAGGCGGTCGCCCAGCTGACGGTGGCCAAGCTGGGCATCTGACCTGCGGGCCGTCTCCCGGGGGCCGGCCCCCGGACCCCCGCCCCTCAACCGCCGGAGGAGCTGATTCTCAGCCTCGCCGGCGTTTGAGGCGCGGGTCTGGGGCAGATCCCGGGAGACGGCGCTAGCGGACCGGGTGGCCCGCGTCCCGCAGGGCGGTCTTGACCTCGGAGATCCGCAGGTCGCCGAAGTGGAACACCGACGCCGCGAGCACGGCATCCGCACCCGCCTCGATCGCCGGCGCGAAGTGCGCGAGCGCCCCCGCCCCGCCCGACGCGATCACCGGCACGGTCACGTGCTTGCGTACGGCCGCGATCATCTCCGTGTCGTAGCCGTCCTTCGTCCCGTCCGCGTCCATCGAGTTCAGCAGGATCTCCCCGGCGCCCAGCTCGGCCGCCCGGTGGGCCCACTCGACGGCGTCGATGCCGGTGCCCCGGCGGCCGCCGTGCGTGGTGACCTCGAAGGAGCCCGTCTCGGTGCGGCGGGCGTCCACCGACAGCACGAGGACCTGACGGCCGAAGCGCTCCGCGATCTCCTGGATCAGCTCGGGGCGGGCGATGGCGGCGGTGTTGACGCCGACCTTGTCCGCGCCGGCCCGCAGCAGCTTGTCCACGTCGTCCGCGGTACGGACGCCGCCGCCCACGGTCAGCGGGATGAAGACCTGCTCGGCGGTCCTGCGCACCACGTCGTACGTGGTCTCGCGGTTGCCGGAGGAGGCGGTGATGTCGAGGAAGGTCAGCTCGTCGGCGCCCTCGGCGTCGTACAGCTTGGCCATCTCCACCGGGTCACCGGCGTCGCGCAGGTTCTGGAAGTTGACGCCCTTGACGACCCGGCCGTTGTCCACGTCCAGGCAGGGGATCACGCGTACGGCGAGGGTCATGCGGACGCCTCCTTGTACGCCTCGACCTCCACCTCGACGACCATGCCGGGGTCGACGAAGCCGGAGACGATGAGCATGGTCGCGGCCGGGCGGACCGCGTCGAAGAGTTCCTTGTGCGCGCGGCCCACCTCGTCCACGTCGCGGGCGTGCGTCAGGTACATGCGGGTGCGGACGACGTCTTCGGGGCCGAGGCCGGCCTGGGCGAGGGCCTTGAAGGCGACGCCGAAGGCCGCGACGGTCTGGTCGTACGGACCGCCCGCGTCGGCCGCGGTGCAGCCGGAGACGAGCACGAGCCCGTTCGGCAGCTGCACGGCGCGGGAGTAGCCGATCACGTCCTCGTACGGACCGCCGGAAGAGATACGGCGTACGTCGCTCATGCGGAGACCACCTTCAGGGCTTCTTCCAGGGTGAAGGCCTTGGCGTACAGGGCCTTGCCGACGATCGCGCCTTCGACGCCCAGCGGCACCAGCTCGGCGAGGGCCCGCAGGTCGTCGAGGGAGGAGATGCCGCCGGAGGCGACGACGGGCCGGTCGGTGGCGGCGCAGACGTTCTTCAGCAGCTCCAGGTTGGGGCCGGTGAGCGTGCCGTCCTTGCCGATGTCGGTGACGACGTAGCGGGCGCAGCCCTCGGAGTCCAGGCGCGCGAGGGTCTCGTACAGGTCGCCGCCCTCGCTGGTCCAGCCGCGGCCCTTGAGGGTGGTGCCGCGCACGTCGAGACCGACCGCGATCCGGTCGCCGTGCTCGGCGATGGCCCTGGCGGCCCACTCGGGGGTCTCCAGGGCGGCGGTGCCGAGGTTGACGCGGGTGCAGCCGGTGGCGAGGGCCGCGGCGAGCGAGGCGTCGTCGCGGATGCCGCCGGACAGCTCGACCTTGATGTCCATGGCGCCGGTGATCTCGGCGACCAGGGCGCGGTTGTCACCGGTGCCGAAGGCCGCGTCGAGGTCGACCAGGTGCAGCCATTCGGCGCCGGAGCGCTGCCAGGCGAGGGCGGCCTCCAGCGGGGAGCCGTAGGAGGTCTCGCTGCCGGACACCCCGTGCACGAGGCGAACGGCCTGACCGTCGCGGACGTCGACCGCGGGGAGGAGTTCCAGCTTCGCTGAGGACACGGTCATCACAGGGTCTCGATCCAGTTGGTGAGGAGCTGGGCGCCGGCGTCGCCGGACTTCTCGGGGTGGAACTGGGTGGCCCACAGGGCCCCGTTCTCCACCGCCGCGACGAAGCGCTCGCCGTGGGTGGCCCAGGTGACCTTGGGGGCGCGGATGAGCGGGTTGGTGGTCTCCAGGCTCCACTCGCGCGCCGCGTAGGAGTGCACGAAGTAGAAGCGGGCGTCGGCGTCCAGGCCGGCGAAGGCCTGGGTGTCGGCCGGCGCCTCGACGGTGTTCCAGCCCATGTGGGGGACGATCGGGGCCTTGAGCGGGCCGACCGTGCCGGGCCACTCGTCCAGGCCCTCGGTCTCCACGCCGTGCTCGATGCCGCGCTCGAAGAGGATCTGCATGCCGACGCAGATGCCCATGACCGGGCGGCCGCCGGACAGCCGGCGGCCGATGATCCAGTCGCCGCGGGCGGACCTCAGTCCCTGCATGCAGGCGGAGAAGGCGCCGACGCCGGGGACGAGGAGTCCGTCGGCGTCCATGGCCTTGTCGTAGTCACGGGTGATCTCGACGTCGGCGCCGACGCGGGCGAGGGCGCGCTCGGCGGAGCGGACGTTGCCGAAGCCGTAGTCGAAGACGACGACGTTCTTGGTTGCGGTCATGCCCAGATCCCTTGGATTCGCAGGACTCCGGCGGCCAGGCACATCGCGGAGGCGAGGGCGAGCAGAACGATGACCCCCAGGGGCATCCCCTGCTTCTTGAAGGAGTAGACGCCGCCGGCCAGGAACAGGCCGAGGACGATCAGGATGGTGTTGAGGCCGTTCACGGCTAGAGGGCGCCCTTCGTGGAGGGCAGGATGCCGGCCGCGCGCGGGTCGAACTCGGCGGCGTAGCGCAGGGCCCGGGCGAGGGCCTTGAACTGGCACTCCACGATGTGGTGGGCGTTGCGCCCGTACGGGACGTGGATGTGCAGGGCGATCTGGGCCTGTGCGACGAAGGACTCGAAGATGTGCCGGGTCATCGTCGTGTCGTACTCGCCGATCATCGGCGCCATGTTCTCGGGCTCGGTGTGCACGAGGTAGGGGCGGCCGGACAGGTCGACGGTCACCTGGGCGAGGGACTCGTCGAGCGGCACGGTGCAGTTGCCGAAGCGGTAGATGCCGACCTTGTCGCCGAGGGCCTGCTTGAAGGCGGCGCCGAGCGCGAGGGCGGTGTCCTCGATGGTGTGGTGGCTGTCGATGTGCAGGTCGCCGTCCGTCTTGACCGTGAGGTCGAAGAGGCCGTGGCGGCCGAGCTGGTCGAGCATGTGGTCGTAGAAGCCCACGCCGGTCGAGACGTCGACCTTGCCGGTGCCGTCGAGGTTTATCTCGACGAGGACCGAGGTCTCCTTGGTGGTCCGTTCGACCCGTCCGATGCGGCTCATGCGTGCTGCTCCTTCTTCAGTGCGCGAACCGCTTCCAGGAACGCGTCGTTCTCTGCCGGGGTGCCGGCGGTGACGCGCAGCCACCCCGGTACTCCGTTGTCACGGACCAGGACACCCTGGTCGAGGATCTTCTGCCATGCGGTGTGGGAGTCGTCGAACTTCCCGAACTGGATGAAGTTCGCGTCGGAGTCGGTGACCTCGTAGCCGATGGCCCGCAGTTCGACGACCAGCCGGTCCCGTTCGGCCTTGAGCTGCTCGACGTAGCCCAGGAGGGTGTCGGTGTGCTCCAGGGCGGCCAGCGCGGTGGCCTGGGTCACGGCCGACAGGTGGTACGGCAGGCGCACCAGCTGGACGGCGTCGACGACGGCGGGGTGCGCGGCCAGGTAGCCCAGGCGCAGGCCGGCCGCGCCGAAGGCCTTGGACATGGTCCGGGAGACCACCAGGTTCGGGCGGCCCTCGATGAGGGGCAGCAGCGAGGCGCGGTGGCTGAACTCGACGTACGCCTCGTCCACGATGACCAGCGAGGGCTTGGCCGCCTGTGCCGCCTGGTAGAGGGCGAGGACCGTCTCCGCCTCGACCGCGGTACCCGTGGGGTTGTTGGGCGAGGTGATGAAGACGACGTCGGGGGCGTGCTCGGCGATCGTCCGCTCCGCCGCCGCCACGTCGATGGTGAAGTCCTCCCGGCGCGGGCCGGAGATCCACCCGGTGCCGGTGCCGCGGGAGATCAGCGCGTGCATCGAGTACGAGGGCTCGAAGCCGAGGGCGGTGCGGCCGGGCCCGCCGAAGGTCTGCAGCAGCTGCTGGATGACCTCGTTGGAGCCGTTGGCGGCCCATACGTTCTCCCGCGCGACCGGGTGCCCGGCCGTACGGGTGAGGTAGGCGGCCAGCTGGGTGCGCAGCTCGACCGCGTCCCGGTCGGGGTAGCGGTTGAGGGTGCGGGCGGCCTCGGCCACCCGCTCGGCGATCCGCGCGACGAGCGCGGCGGGGAGCTCGTACGGGTTCTCGTTGGTGTTCAGCTGGACGGGCACGTCCAGCTGGGGGGCGCCGTACGGGGTCTTGCCGCGCAGCTCGTCCCGGATGGGGAGGTCGTCGATGCCGGTCACGCCTGGGGAACCTTCCATCCGAAGCGGGCCTTGAGGGCGGCGCCGTGCGCCGGCAGGTCCTCGGCCTCCGCGAGGGTCACCACGTGGTGGGTGACCTCGGCGAGGGCGTCCCGCGTGTAATCGACGATGTGGATGCCGCGCAGGAAGGACTGCACGGACAGGCCGGAGGAGTGGCAGGCGCAGCCGCCGGTGGGCAGCACGTGGTTCGACCCGGCGCAGTAGTCGCCGAGCGAGACCGGGGCCCACGGGCCGACGAAGATCGCGCCGGCGTTGCGGACGCGGGCGGCCCACGCGGCGGCGTCGGCGGTCTGGATCTCCAGGTGCTCGGCGCCGTACGCGTCGACGATCTTGAGGCCGTCCTCCAGGCTGTCGACCAGCACGATCGCGGACTGCTTGCCGGCGAGCGCGGGCTTGATCCGGTCCTCGACGTGCTTGGTCGCGGCGACCTGCGGCTCCAGCTCCCGCTCGACCGCGTCCGCGAGCTCCGCGGAGTCGGTGACGAGCACGGCGGCGGCCAGCGGGTCGTGCTCGGCCTGGCTGATCAGGTCGGCGGCGACGTGCACCGGGTCGGCCGTGGAGTCCGCGAGGACCGCGATCTCGGTCGGGCCGGCCTCGGTGTCGATGCCGATCTTCCCGGTGAAGTAGCGCTTGGCGGCGGCGACCCAGATGTTGCCGGGGCCGGTCACCATGTTGACCGGGAGGCAGTCCTCGGTGCCGTACGCGAACATCGCGACGGCGACCGCGCCGCCGGCCGCGTACACCTCGTCGACGCCCAGCAGCGCGCACGCGGCGAGGATCGTCGGGTGCGGCAGGCCGCCGAACTCCTTCTGCGGCGGGGACGCGAGCGCGATCGACTCGACGCCCGCCTCCTGGGCCGGTACGACGTTCATGACGACGGAGGAGGGGTACACGGAGCGGCCGCCCGGGGCGTACAGGCCCACGCGCTCCACCGGAACCCACTTCTCGGTCACGGTTCCGCCGGGGACCACCTGGGTGGTGTGCTCGGTGCGGCGCTGGTTGCGGTGCACGATCCGGGCGCGCCGGATCGACTCCTCCAGGGCGGCGCGCACGGCCGGGTCCAGCTCCTCCAGGGCGGCCTTGATGGCCTCCGCGGGTACCCGGACCTGCGAGAGCTCGACTCCGTCGAACTTCCGCGCGTACTCGATCAGCGCCGCCGTGCCCCGATGATGGACGTCCTCGCAGATGGGCCGCACCTTCTCCAGGGCAGCTTCTACGTCGAACTCGGCACGGGGCAGCAGATCGCGCAGGGCGCCACCCTCGGGGAGGGCGTCACCGCGCAGGTCGATACGAGAGATCACCTCCCAATTCTCTCAGACCGCCCGGTGCCACCGTTCGCCCGTATCACTGGCTGATACACGCCCCGGATGTCACAGGCGCCCGATAACTTTGATCTACACGTACATGTCAGCGGAGGGGGGCCGCCGTGACCGAGGCGCGCGCGGGCGAGGAACCGGCGGATCTCACCGCTGCCGAGCACCGCATGTGGGAGGCGTTCCGCACCGGCAGCGTCTGCGACCTCAGCGCCCGTGCCGCCGACGAGGACGATCCGCACGCCGACCGCGTCTGGGGTCCCGGCCGCAGCGTCCGCGCCCAGGTGGTGGCCCTGCTGCTGCTCCACGGGCCGCCGCCGGTGCCGGGGCGGGTGGCCTCCCTCAAGCTGCGCGGGGTGCGGATCGCCGGGCGGCTGGATCTGTCCGGTGGCACGGTGGCCCCGTACGTGGAGCTCCAGTCCTGCCGCTTCGACAGCGAGATCCAGCTGTCCGAGGCCCGCTTCGGCACGCTGCGCCTGATCAACTGCGCGATTCCGCGGCTGGAGGCGGCCCGCCTGCACACCGAGGGCGACCTGCACCTGCCGCGCTGCCGGGTGGCGCGCGGGATCCGGCTGACCGACGCCCAGATCGGCACCGACCTGCTGGTCAGCCAGGCCGTGGTGCAGCGGGACAGCAAGGGCCGGGCGATCGCCGCCGACGGGATGTCGGTCGCGCAGGACTTCCAGGGCGAGCTGCTGGAGACGTACGGGGAGGTGAGCCTGCGCGGCGCCAAGGTCGGCGTGTCGATGAACCTGCGCGGGGCCCGCCTGCGCAACCCGTCCGGGCGGTACGCGCTGAACGCCCCGCAGCTGACCGTCGAGCGGACCCTGTACCTGACCTCGATCGCGCTGGGCTACATGCAGGGCGGGGACGGCTCGTCCACTCCCCCGTACGGGCTGGGGCTGACCCCGACGCGCGGGCAGCGGGCGCAGCGCTTCGAGTGCCGGGGCGGGCTGCGGCTGGACGACGGCCGCTTCGGGGACGCCATCGACTTCTACGGCGCGCAGTTCGGGCTCACGGACGAGCAGGAGATATCCCTGCGCCGGATCCAGACCCCCGAGTTCCGTTTCGTCGGGGAGCGGCCGGAGCGCGGGCGTGTCG
The DNA here is from genome assembly GCF_055563995.1 of Streptomyces sp. NPDC029164. Lineage (NCBI taxonomy): Bacteria > Bacillati > Actinomycetota > Actinomycetes > Kitasatosporales > Streptomycetaceae > Streptomyces > Streptomyces sp. NPDC029164. The sequence goes on from NZ_JBVHWW010000009.1 coordinate 46,441, forward strand.
TGGTGTCCGGGGCCAAAGTGGTGAAGCTCGTCGACACCTCCACGAGCTGGCCGGGCCCGGGCGGGGTGTCCATAGAGGGATTCGTCTACGAGAACCTCGCGCCGCGCGGCCACTTCCCGCTCGCCCGGCGCCTCGCCTGGGTGGCGGCGGCCACCCCCGAGTACTCGCCGGAGCCGTACGAGCGGCTGGCCGCGGTCCTGCGGGCCAGCGGCGAGGACGCGGACGCCCGCGAGGTGCTGCTGGCCAAGCAGCGGCGGCGCCGGGCCACGCTGCCGCCGGGGCCGAAGGCGTGGGGGTACCTCCAGGACTGGACGGTGGTCTACGGGTACCGGCCGGGCCGGGCCGCGCTGTGGATGGCGGTGCTGTGGGCGGCGGGCGCGCTGCTGTTCTCCCAGCTCGACCCGCCGGCCATCAAGGAGGACGAGCATCCGCAGTGGAGCGCCGCCCTGTACGCGCTGGATCTGCTGCTCCCGGTGATCGACCTCGGCCAGCAGGGCCAGTGGAAGCTGGAGGGCGGCTGGCAGTGGGGGGCGGCGGGCCTCGTCATCATGGGCTGGATCCTGGCCACGACGGTGGCCGCGGGAGCGTCCCGGCTGCTGCGGCGGGGGTGACGGGGGCTGTGCCCGGGCGATTACCCTGTGCCTCGTGACCACCGTTCGCCTGCCCCTCTTTCCGCTGAACTCGGTGCTGTTCCCGGGACTCGTCCTCCCGCTGAACATCTTCGAGGAGCGTTATCGCGCCATGATGCGCGAGCTGCTGAAGACGGCCGAGGAGGAACCGCGCCGGTTCGCGGTCGTCGCGATCCGCGACGGCCGCGAGGTCGCACCGACCGCGCCCGGCCTGCCGGACCAGACGGCCCTGCCCGAGCGCGGGCCCGCGGCGGGCTTCGGCTCCGACCCGATCCAGGCCTTCCACCGGGTGGGCTGCATCGCGGACGCTGCGACGATCCGGGAGCGCGAGGACGGCAGCTTCGAGGTCCTGGCGACCGGCACGACGCGGGTCCGCCTGCTCTCGGTGGACGCGTCCGGCCCCTTCCTGACGGCCGAGCTGGAAGAGCTCCCGGAGGACTCGGGCGACGGCGCCGGGGTCTTGGCGGAGGGGGTGCTGCGGGCGTTCCGCAACTACCAGAAGCGGCTGGCCGGGGCCCGCGAGCGGTCCCTGACGGGCGCGGAACTCCCCGACGAGCCGTCCGTGGTCTCCTACCTGGTGGCAGCGGCGGCGGTGCTGGACATCCCCGCGAAGCAGCGGCTGCTGCAGGCCCCGGACACGGCGACCCGGCTGGCCGAGGAACTGAAACTGCTGCGTGCGGAGACGGCGGTGATCCGCCACCTCCCGTCCCTGCCGGCGGTGGATCTGACCCGCGCCCCGACCAGCCCGAACTGACGGATCGGCGATGGCGAAGAAGACGAAGCCGGCGGCCGGCACCCCGGCGGTCGTCGCCCTCACGGCGGCGGGCGTCCCGTTCACCACGCACGCGTACGAGCACGACCCGGCGCACCCCTCGTACGGTGAGGAGGCGGCGGAGGCGCTCGGCGTCTCGCCCGCGCAGGTGTTCAAGACCCTCGTCGCCGATGTGGACGGGGTCCTGACGGTGGCGGTGGTCCCGGTCTCGGGGTCCCTGGACCTGAAGGCGCTGGCGACGGCGGTCGGCGGCAAGCGGGCCGCGATGGCCGATCCCGCGCTGGCGGAGCGCACCACGGGCTACGTGCGCGGCGGCATCTCGCCGCTGGGGCAGCGCAAGCGGCTGCGCACGGTGCTCGACGCGTCGGCTTCGGGGCACGCCACGATCTGTGTCTCGGCCGGCCGCCGGGGCCTGGAGGTCGAGCTGGCCCCGTCGGACCTGACCGCCCTCACGTCGGCCGTCCTGGCGCCGATCGGCCGTTCCTAAGGCCGTTCGAAGGCCTGGAGCACCCCGCCGAACGAGAAGCACAGGGCGCCGGTGAGCGTCCCCCAGTTGGCGATGCCGGCGTTGACCAGGCCTCCGGTGGCGGGGCGGGTGAAGGCGGCCAGGGCCGAGAGCATGAACAGCACCGACCCGAGCTGGTTCACGGCGACGATCCACCAGCCGAGGCTGCGCGAGCGGAGGCAGGGCCAGGGCCGGTGGCAGATCTCGGCGAACCCCAGGTGCCCCGAGACCAGGAACAGCACGCAGCCGATCACGTCGGGAGTCCAGATCAGCCGGTTGACCTGCTGGACGCTGAGCCCCTGCAGGAACGAGTCCAGCAGGTTGACGCCGAACACGAGCGTTCCGACGAACAGCACGAACGTGCTCAGCCAGTCCACGCGCGTCGGTTCGTACCCCCACCACCTCCAGTCGGCCGTGACCAGCCGGCCGCCTTCCGGGGAGTGGCGGGGCGCGTTCAGCACCTGGAGGAGCGAGACGTATCCCCCGGTGTTGAAGAAGAGACCGCCCGCGAAGTAGATCGCGGCGCTTTCGAGCGCGTCGCCCGAGCCGAACTGGGAGACCGCGGCGCCGAGGGCGAAGAGGGCTCCCCCGATGACGAACGCCCCCGAGGCGAGGGCGTTGAGTTTGCGCAGGCGGCGGAGCGCCTCGGCATCGGCGGAGGTGGTCCGTTCGACGGTCTCCCCCGGGGCGCGGACGGAGAGCACTCCGCGCCTGCGCGCGACCCGCGACTCCCACACCACCGTTTCCCCTTCGGGCCGGTACCAGGTGCGCCGGGTGGTGAACGGTCCTGCGCCTTCGGCGCGCTGCTCGGGCTGTCCCACGGCCCGAGCGTAGTCGTTTCGGCCCCGCCGGCGTTTGAGGCGCGGGGTTCGAGGCGGAGCCGCGAGAGGCGGAGCCGCGAGAGGCGGCGGGTCAGCCGCGCGGGGGCTCGGGGTCGGACTGCGGGGACTGGTGGTAGCCGGACCAGCCGTAGACCGGGACGGGGTCCGGTTCCCGGGGGGCCCACAGGGCCGTGAGGCCCAGGTGGACGAGGACCGCGGCCATCGGCCACGCCAGCAGCGCCCCGTGCGCCAGCAACTGCAGCGGCGCGTCGAACGGCACCCCCTGGCCCGCCTTGGCGGCGGCGGCCGCCAGGTCCGGGGCCGGCCCCAGCCACAGCCCGAACCGCCACCCCACCAGCGCGGCGAAGCAGGAGCCGACGGCGAGCCCGATCACCAGCGGCACGCCGCCGGCCCGGCGCCACAGGAACACGCCGACGGCGCTCAGCACGCCCAGCCCCACCGAGAGCAGGACGAAGGTTCCGTCGGACGCGATCCGCGCCTCGCTCTCGCTGTTGCGCAGGAACACGGACTCCCCGTTGGCGACGTACTGCACGCGCGGCGCCAGCCACACCCACAGCGCGCCGAGGAGCAGGCCGGCCACGCCGATCGCGAGGGCGACGACGGCCGAATCCCGGATGTCCTCGGGGGTGACGGCCCGGACGGTCCCGCCCGGCTTCTCGGGCGGGAGCGAGGGCGGGTCGAAAGGAGACGGCGGGGTCACGGCTTCGGTCACCCCCACATCGTGCCAGGTGCGCCCGGCGGCGGCGTCGGCGGACCGCTTCAGCGGACCGCGGCCCGCCGGTACGCCCAGGTGGCGGCGGCCAGCGAGAGGACTCCGACGGCCGCGCACACACCGAGGTCGAAGGCGACGGCGGCCCAGTCCGGTTCGGGGGCGAAGGTCCGCGCGAACGCCTCCACCCCGTACGTCGACGGCAGCAGGTCCCGCGCCCACACGATCACGTCCGGCATCCGCTCGGGCGGCAGCACTCCCAGCAGCAGCGCCGCCGACATCCCGAGCTGACCGGCGAGCGTGGCCAGCTCCTGCCGCGGCGCCAGCAGTCCCAGTGCCGCGCCGAGCCCGGCCAGCGCGGCCCCGGCCAGCGGCACCACGGCGGCCAGGATCCACAGCCCGCTCATCGGCAGGCCGAAGAGCACGCACCCGAAGACGGCGGTGACCAGCGTCCCGGGCAGCGTGAAGGAGGCGTACGCGGCGGCCGCACCGAGCACCACCGACGCGGGCGGCACCGGCAGGGTGGCGTAGTGGTCGAGCCCGCCGCTCGCCCGCAGCTGCCCGAAGTACTGGGCGAGCAGGTTGAGCGCGACGAAGGCGACGACCAGTACGGAGGAACCCGCGACGACGGCCCGGGCCTCCGAGCCCCCGTCCACCACGCCCCGCATCAGGATCATGATCCCGACGGACTGGAAGGTGGCCACGAAGAGCAGCGGGATCCGTGCCACCCGGGCCCGGGACAGCTGGGCCCGGTACACGGCGGCCAGCGCGGGCAGGAACCGTGCCCGCGGGGCGAGCGGCGCGGGGGCCGGTCCCTCGGCCGGGGCCGGGGCCGGGGCCGGAGTCGGCAGGACGGCGCTTGCCGGACGGTCGCTCACGACTTCACCAGGCCCTTCGTCTTTCCGCCGAGTGCGAGGTACACGTCCTCAAGGCTCGGCGTGGCCAGCGTGAAGTCGTCGAGGGCGGCGAAGGCCGAACCGCCGGTCACCGAGGCGACGGCAGCCCGGGCCTCGTCCGGCGCGAGCCGCAGGACCCAGCGCCGTCCGGATTCGACGGCGTGCTCGCGCAGCGCCGCGACCTCGGGGACGTCCAGGGGAGCGGTCTCCCGCCACACGAGCTCCAGCCGGACCTCGCCCGAGACCTCGGCCTTCAGCCCGGCCGGGGTGTCGCAGGCGATGACCCGGCCCTGGTCGATGACGGCGACCCGGTCGAGGACGGTCTCGGCCTCGATGACGTTGTGGGTGACGAGCAGGACCGTCGCGCCGTGCTGGGCGCGCCGCCGGTCCACGGCGGACCAGACGGCCCGCCGGGCGACGGGGTCCATGCCGGTGGTGGGTTCGTCGAGGACCAGTACGGGCCGCTCCCCCACCAGCGCGGCGGCGAAGCAGGCGAGGCGCCGCTGTCCGCCGGAAAGTTTCTTCAGGGGCCGTCCGGCGATCCCGGTCAGCCCGAGCTCCTCCAGTACGGCGTCGCGGGCGGCCCGCGCCGCCCGTGCGTCGAGCCCGCGCAGCCGCCCGGTGGTCTCGGCGGCCAGCGCCACCGTGAGCTCGTCCAGGGCGGTGGACTCCTGCCCCAGGTAGGCGAGCAGTCGCGAGGCCCGCTCGGGGTGGCGTACGAGGTCGTGGCCGAGCAGGGTGACGGTGCCGGCGTCGGGCCGCATCAGGCCGGTGAGCTGGCGGACCAGGGTGGACTTGCCGGCGCCGTTGGGGCCGAGCAGACCGAAGATCTCGCCGCGCCGCACGTCCAGGGAGATGCCGTCGCTGGCGCGGGTCTCGGGGAGCGCGGGAGCCCCGCGCCGGCCGCGTACGGCGGGATACGTCTTGACCAGGTCACGCACCGCGCAGATCACGTCCGAAGCCGCTCCCACGGCCGCCGTGCCGTTTTCCGCTTTTGCTGTGCCCGTACTCACGAGGGAGCAGCCTACGGGGTTCCCGCCCCTACTCGGCCGCCGGGGTCAGCGGGGCACCGAGCTCACCGGTGCCGGATCCGGGCGCGGCGGCCGGGACGGCGGCCACGTGCTCGGCGGCCGCGCGGACGTCGATCTCGCGCCAGAACCCGGCGCGGATGGCGTAGCGGTCGTGCTCGTCGATCTGGTCGTCCTTGTGCGCGAGCAGCCCGAACCGGGCGGCGTAGCGCAGCAGCTCGCCGTCGATCCGGTGCGGGATGCGCGGGTACATGGTGGCGAGCTTCTGCAGGTGGACGGTCTCGGGGAGCCGTTCCATCCAGCGCCGGGCGAACACCTGCCCCACCTCGAACGGGTCCCCGCCGACGGTGGTGATGTCCTCTTCGCGGTCCGCCCAGCGCTGCTCGGCGCTGGTGAGCTGGGCGAGGGTGGGCAGCGAGGCGGTCTCGGCGGGCTCGCCGAGCGGTCCGGCGCGGTCGATCCAGCCCTTGTCGGAGGACCAGCGCAGGGCGCTGGCGGGGGCCGGTCCGCCGCCGGCCCCGGTCTGCGGTCCGGTTTGCGGGCCGGGGGCGCGCAGGGCTCCGGCGAGGTCCTTGGGCGTGGGTACGGTCTTGCCCCCGGGCGCGGTCGGCGCCGGTACGGGTGCCCCCTCGGTGTCGTCGTCGCCCGTGGCGGCGGCGCCGTTGCGGGCGGCCTCGGCGAGCGCCGCCTCGGGCAGCGGGGCCGAGAGGATGGCGGCGATGTCGGGGCGCGGCGCGGGCGGCGGTGAGCACAGGCCGGTGAGGTCCTTGGCACGGACGGCCCGGGTGATCCAGGCCCGGTCCAGGACGCGGCGTTCGTCGGCTTCGGCGACGAGGTCCTCGGACTGGTTGTAGTCCCCGTCGGCGGCCTGGACGGCCCACAGGTGGACGGCGACCCCGTGTTCCTTGGCGGACATCAGGCCGGGCAGCAGGTCTCCGTCGCCGGTGACCAGGACCACGTCGGAGCAGGCGCGGTTGCGGGCGAGCTCGGTGAGCTCGGCGTGCATGGCGGCGTCGACGCCCTTCTGGGCCCAGCGGCCGTCGCTGCGGGTCAGGGCGCCGAGGCGGACGGTGACGCGGGGCATGACGCGCAGCCGCCGGTGCTCGGGCTGGGGCACCCGGTCGGGCGCGCCGTCGAACCAGTAGATGCGCAGCAGGGGCTGCTCGGTGTCGGCCTCGGCCCGCTCGCGCAGGCCCTGGATGAGGGCGGCATGGTCCACGGTGATCCGGGAGCGGGAGGGCTCCCCGGCGAGAAGGCTGGCGGCGGCGCCCAACAGGTAGCCGGCGTCCACCAGGACGACGCAGCGGTCCACGCGTTCCACCCTCTTCCCTGGGGGTCCTCTGTGTTTCGGCGGGTGCCCCGAGTCTGCCCGACCTCAAGGGTGTTGAAGGCCGGAACTCGATCATCGGCGTGGCGGATCTCACGGAGGGGCCGGGAACCGCACCCGGCTACGCGCAGTAATGATCCAAAATGCGCGGTTTCGGGCGCTGTGTGAGTGTGAAGGCGGTCCTGGCCCCTAGACCCTCACGGAGGTTCCACCATGGCCAAGAACAAGAATCAGAAGCAGCCGTCGAAGCAGCAGCAGGCCCGCTCTTCGCAGGACCCGTCGAAGGGCTCGATGGACAGCCCGGCCGAATCGGTGAACCCGTCGCCGAGTCCGATGGACCTGGCGCACAAGAGCAAGCAGAAGAAGTTCGGCCACAACTGACGCCGCACGACGTGAGGTGACGGAAGGGCCCGCCCGATGCCGGGCGGGCCCTTCCGTGCGTACGGCGCCGGTGGGCGAGGTTGCTATCCGGCCAGGCAGGACGGCCCGAGCAGCACCTTGAGGTCGCCGAAGAGGGCCGGGTCGGGCTGCACGCGGTGCTTGTCGAGGCGCAGCACGGTGGTGGTCCGCGGTCCCTGGAGCTTGATCCGCACCTCCGTGTTGCCCTTGTGGTGGCGCAGGATCTCCCCCAGACGGGTCACCATCGGCGGTGTGACCTTGACCGTGGGGATGGTGAGGACCACCGGGGCGTTGGTGCCGGCCGAGGTGAGGTCGGGGACCATCATCTCCATGGCGACCAGACGGGGGACGTCCTCGCGCTTGTCGAGGCGGCCCTTGACGAAGACGACGGTGTCCTCGACCAGCTGGGTGGAGACGAGCTGGTAGGTCGCGGGGAAGAACATGCATTCGATGGAACCGGCCAGGTCCTCGACGGTGGCGATGGCCCAGGCGTTGCCCTGCTTGGTCATCTTGCGCTGGAGGCCCGAGATGATGCCGCCGATGGTGACGACGGCGCCGTCGGAGTGCTCGCCGCCGGTCAGCTGGGAGATTCCGGCGTCCGTCTTGTCGGAGAGCACGTGCTCCAGGCCGAAGAGCGGGTGGTCGGAGACGTAGAGGCCGAGCATCTCGCGCTCCTGCGCGAGCAGGTAGGACTTCTCCCACTCGACGTCGGAGAACTCCACGTCGAGGCCGAAGCCGGGCTCGTCACCCGCGCCCTCGTCACCCATTGCGCCGAAGAGGTCGAACTGCCCCTCGGCCTCCTTGCGCTTCACCGCGACCACGTTGTCGATCATCGGCTCGTGGTGGGCGACCAGGCCCTTGCGGGTGTGGCCCATCTCGTCGAAGGCGCCGGCCTTGATCAGCGACTCGACGGTCCGCTTGTTGCAGACCACGGCCTCGACCTTGTCCAGGAAGTCGGGGAAGGTGGAGAACTTCCCCTTGGCCTTCCGGGTCTTGATGATCGACTCGACGACGTTCTGGCCGACGTTGCGCACCGCGGTGAGGCCGAAGAGGATCACGTCGTCGCCCTGGGCGGCGAAGTTCGGCTCGGACTCGTTCACGTTCGGCGGGAGCACCTTGATGCCCATGCGCCGGCACTCGTTCAGGTAGATCGCGGACTTGTCCTTGTCGTCCTTGACCGAGGTGAGGAGCCCCGCCATGTACTCGGCCGGGAAGTTCGCCTTGAGGTAGGCGGTCCAGTAGGAGACCAGGCCGTACGCGGCCGAGTGGGCCTTGTTGAAGGCGTAGCCGGCGAAGGGGACCAGGACGTCCCACAGGGCCTGGATGGCCTTGTCGTTGTAGCCGTTCTTCCGGGCGCCCTCCTGGAAGATGGTGAAGTTCTTCGCCAGTTCCTCGGGCTTCTTCTTGCCCATCACGCGGCGCAGGATGTCGGCCTCGCCGAGCGAGTACCCGGCGATGATCTGGGCGGCCTTCTGCACCTGCTCCTGGTACACGATCAGGCCGTAGGTGACCGCGAGCACCTCTTCGAGGGGCTTCTCCAGGTCCGGGTGGATCGGGGTGATCTCCTGCTGCTTGTTCTTGCGCAGGGCGTAGTTCGTGTGCGAGTTCATGCCCATCGGGCCCGGCCGGTACAGGGCCGAGACGGCGGAGATGTCCTCGAAGTTGTCGGGCTTCATCAGGCGCAGCAGGGAGCGCATGGGCCCGCCGTCGAACTGGAAGACGCCGAGGGTGTCACCGCGGCCGAGCAGTTCGAAGGTCTTGGGGTCGTCGAGCGGGAGGGCCAGGAGATCGATGTCGATCCCCTTGTTGGCCTTCACCATCTTGACGGCGTCGTCCATGATCGTGAGGTTGCGAAGGCCGAGGAAGTCCATCTTCAGCAGGCCGAGCGACTCGCAGCTCGGGTAGTCCCACTGGGTGATGGTGACGCCGTCGGTGTGCCGCACCCAGACGGGTACGTGGTCGGTGATCGTCTCGCTGGACATGATCACGCCGGCGGCGTGCACGCCCATCTGGCGGACCAGGCCCTCGACGCCGCGCGCGGTGTCGATGACCTTCTTGACGTCCGGCTCGTTCTCGTACATCCCGCGGATCTCGCCGGCCTCGCCGTAGCGCGGGTGCTGCGGGTCGAGGATGCCGGAGAGGGGGATGCCCTTGCCGAGGACGTCGGCGGGCATGGCCTTGGTGAGCCGGTCGCCCATGGCGTACGGGTAGCCGAGGACGCGGGCGGAGTCCTTGATCGCGTTCTTGGCCTTGATGGTGCCGTAGGTGCCGATCATGGCCACCTTGTCCTGGCCGTACTTCTCGGTCACGTACCGGATCACCTCGACGCGCCTGCGCTCGTCGAAGTCGATGTCGACATCGGGCATGGAGACGCGCTCGGGGTTCAGGAAACGCTCGAAGATCAGACCGTGGGTGAGCGGGTCGAGGTCGGTGATGCCCATGGCGTACGCGACGATCGAGCCGGCCGCGGAGCCTCGGCCGGGGCCCACCGCGATGCCCTGGTTCTTGGCCCACATGATGAAGTCGGCGACCACGAGGAAGTAGCCGGGGAAGCCCATCGAGATGATGGTGTCCATCTCGTACTCGGCCTGCTTCATCCGGTCTTCCGGGATGCCTCCCGGGTAGCGGCGGTGCATGCCGCGCATGGTCTCCTCGCGGAACCAGCTGACCTCGGTGTGGCCGTCCGGGATGTCGAACTTCGGCATCAGGTTCCGGAACGTGAACATGCCCTCGGTGTCGACCTGGTCCGCGACCAGCTTCGTGTTGGCGCAGCCCTCCTGCCAGGCGTCCGAGGAGTCGATGGCGTACATCTCGTCGGTCGACTTCAGGTAGTAGCCGGTGCCGTCGAAGCGGAAGCGGTCCGGGTCCGAGAGGTTCTTGCCGGTCTGGATGCAGAGCAGGGCGTCGTGGGCGCCGGCCTCGCTGGCGTACGTGTAGTGGGAGTCGTTCGTCACCAGCGGCGGGATGCCGAGCTTCTTGCCGATCTCCAGCAGGCCGTCGCGGACCCGGCGCTCGATCTCGATGCCGTGGTCCATCAGCTCCAGGAAGTACCGGTCCCTGCCGAAGATGTCCTGGTACTCGGAGGCGGACTTCAGGGCCTCGTCGAACTGGCCGAGGCGAAGGCGCGTCTGGAGCTCGCCGGAGGGGCAGCCGGTGGAGGCGATGAGCCCCTCCGACCACTTGGAGATGGTCTCCTTGTCCATGCGCGGCCACTTGGTCAGCCAGCCCTCGGCGTAGGCGTCGGAGGACAGCCGGAAGAGGTTGTGCAGGCCGGTGGCGTTGGCCGCCCAGATCGTCTTGTGGGTGTAACCACCGGAACCGGAGACGTCGTCGCGCTTCTGGTGGGGCTGGCCCCACTGGATGCGGCGCTTGTTGCGCCGGGACTCGGGGGCGACGTACGCCTCGATGCCGATGATCGGCGTGATGCCGGCCTTCTGGGCCGTGTGGAAGAAGTCGTAGGCCCCGTGCAGGTTGCCGTGGTCGGACATGGCGATGTGCGTCATGCCCATCTCGTTGCACGCGTTGAACATGTCCTTCAGCCGCGCGGCACCGTCCAGCAGCGAATACTGGGTGTGGACGTGCAGGTGCGTGAACGGCGGCTTGGTCACGGTGTGAGTCCTCCGGAGGGGAGAGAGGGGGCAGCTCTGAATCCTACGTCGACCGGGTGACAGTTCACGGGCACCGACGGGTACGGTCGTGCGTTGCAGAACCAAGGACACCTGTCCGGAATGCGATCGACACCGATCCGCCCCGCACCACCAGGAGGCACCCGCCATGGCGGTTCCCGAGACGACAGACGAGCAGCGCGCCGAGCAGATCCTCGACGTGTTCGACACCGCCTTCGGTGAGCTGCTCGCCGCCGACCCCGCTGCCTTCCAGGTGAAGTTCCGGAAGATGGCGGCCTCGGCCTTCGCCTTCTACCGGGGCACGGCCTGCCTCTTCTACTCCGACCTGGAGCGGGAGCGGCACGGCGGCCCGTACCTGGACGAGCGGACGGGCCGGGTGTGGATCCACGGCGATCTGCACGCCGAGAACTTCGGCACGTACATGGACTCCAACGGCCGGCTGATCTTCAACGTCAACGACTTCGACGAGGCCTACGTCGGCCCCTTCACCTGGGACCTGAAGCGCTTCGCGGCCTCCGTCGCCCTGATCGGCTACACCAAGGCGCTCAGCGACGACCAGATAAGCGGGCTGGTGCGGACCTATGCCGGCGCCTACCGGGAGCGGATCCACCGGCTCGCGGCGGGGGCCAAGCAAGAGGAGGTGCCCTCCTTCACCCTGGACACCGCCGAGGGCCCGCTGCTGGACGCGCTGCGCTCGGCCCGCTCCCGCACCCGTTTCTCCCTGCTGGACTCCATGACGGGGATAAGGGACTACGAGCGCCGCTTCACCGCCGGCGGGGGCTCCATCGAGCTGGACGCCGCCACCCGCTACAAGGTGCTGGCCGCCTTCGACGGGTACCTGGAGACCCTCCCCGACGAGTCCCTCGTACGGCCCGACTCCTACCGGGTCAAGGACGTGGTGGGACGCCGGGGCGTCGGCATCGGCTCGGCGGGCCTGCCCTCCTACAACATCCTGCTGGAGGGGCACAGCGACGCCCTGGAGAACGACGTCGTCATCTACCTCAAGCAGGCGCAGACCCCCGCGGTGTCCCGGCACATCACGGACCGGGCGGTGCGGGAGTACTTCCGGCACGAGGGGCACCGCACGGTGATCTCCCAGCGCGCCCTCCAGGCCCACGCCGACCCGTGGCTGGGCTGGACCGAGCTGGGCGGGGCCGGGCAGCTGGTGGCCGAGGTCTCCCCGTACGCGGTGGACCTGGACTGGTCGGACCTGGACGACCCGGAGGAGATCGCGGCCGTGGTCGCGGACCTGGGCCGGGCGACGGCGACCATGCACGCGGCGGCCGACGAGGCCGAGAGCGGGCACTCCCTGGTCCCGTTCTCCACCGAGCGGGCCATCGACGCGGCGATCGCGGCCGACGAGGAGGGCTTCGCGGAGCTGCTCGTGGACTTCGCCCACGCGTACGGCGCCCGGGCCCGCGCCGACCACCAGATCTTCGTCGATCTCTTCCGCAACGGGCGTCTGACCTCGTAGTTCGTACGCGTGGCCGGGGCCGGGACGCCGCTTTCACAGGTACGCATGGCAGACTCGCGACGATGGACATCTCAGGAGTGGGGCCTCGGGGGCTGCGTGCCGCGCTGTTCAGCGCGCTCGTCGTGCTGCTCTCGGCGGGCTCGCACGTCCTCATGTCCCGCGTCCCGCTGCCGCCCGCGCTGGTGGGCGGGGCCTTCGCCGCCGTGTTCGTGATCGCCTACGCGCTCGCGGGCCGCGAACGGGGCTTCGGCCCCATCGCCGGGCTGCTCGTTCCGCTGGAACTGGCCGCCGACACCGTCTTCACCGCCGGACAGCACCTCTGCTACGGCCCGGCCGGCGGCCCTGTCTCGGGTCCGCTGCGCGCGATGGGCCTGGACGGGCTGTGCGGGGGCGCGCCCGTGGGCGGACCGCTGACCGAGGTGGCGGGGCCCGTCACCGATCCGGCCGCGCTGCTGGCGGCGCCCGGGCCGTGGACGCCCTGGCTGCTGCTCGGCGCCCACGTCTCGGTCGGGCTGCTCGCCGCCGCGTGGCTGCGCCACGGCGAGCGGGCCCTGGGACAGCTGCTGCGCGCGGTGGCCGCGTTCGCGTTCCGGCCGCTGGTGCTGGTGGCGGCCTCGGTGGCGGCCGCCTCCCGCCCGGCGCGGCGGCTGCCGCGGCCGGGCCGCGCGGGCACCGGGGCCCGTACGCGATTCCCCGCACACTCCGTGGGCCGGCGGGGACCTCCCGTGCTCGGCGCGCTCGCACGCGCCTGACGCACGTAGCAGTCCCTTCGACACGTCACACCCCACGGAGATCACGATGAGTTCACGCAACAGCCAGGCGAACAAGGCAGCGGCCCGCGAGCGGCTGCGCGCCGAGCGCGAGGCCCAGGCCAAGAAGGACAAGGTGCGCCGCCAGGTGATCGTGGCGGGCGCCGTCGTCGCCGGGCTCGGCCTGATCGGCGCCATCAGCTACGCGGTCGTGCAGGCCAACCAGCCCGACCACTGGGAGAAGGCCGCCAAGGCCGAGCTGGTCAAGCCGAAGAACACCGAGGGCGAGGACGGCACCACGGTCGTCATCGGCAAGCCCGAGGCCAAGAAGACGCTGGAGCTGTACGAGGACTCGCGCTGCCCGGCCTGCGCCGGCTTCGAGCAGGCGGCCGGCGAGCAGATCAAGAAGGACGTGGACGCGGGCAAGTACAAGCTCCAGTACTTCGGCGCCACCTTCATCGACAACGCCGTCAAGGGCGAGGGCTCGAAGAACGCGCTGAGCGCGCTGGGCGCGGCGCTGAACGTCAGCCCGCAGGCCTTCCTCGACTACAAGGCCGCGCTGTACTCCAAGGAGCAGCACCCGGAGGAGACCGTCGACAGCTTCGCCAAGGACGAGTACCTGCTGAAGGTCGCGGACACGGTCCCGGCGCTCAAGGGCAACGCCGAGTTCAAGAAGGCCGTCGAGGACGGCACCTACGACCGGTGGGCCATGGACATGTCGAAGGCCTTCGACAAGTCCGGTGTGACGGGGACCCCGACGCTGAAGATGGACGGCAAGAAGATCGACACCCCGCAGACGGCGGAGCTGTTCACGGCGGCGATCGACAAGGCCCTGCAGGGCTGATCCCCGGACATTCCGGGGCACGCCTCCCGGAAGGCCGCGCCATCGGGCGGGCGAACTCCCAGAGTTCGCCCGCCCGTTGCATTCCGACGTCTGTTCCATCGGGCGTACCCGTCGGTAATGTGACCCGTCGTGACCAGTCATCTCATCCCTTCCCAGACCGCGGCGACTCCCCGTCGCCGTACGGTCGTTCTCGCCGCCGCGGCCACGGCCGCGCTGGCCCCGCTGACCTCGCTCGGCGCCTCGGCGGCCCACGCGGCGACGCAGGCCGCGCCCGCCTTCCTGCACGGCGTCGCCTCGGGCGACCCGCTGCCCGACGGGGTCCTGCTGTGGACCCGTGTCACTCCGACCCCGGAGGCCGTGCCCGGCTCCGGCCTCGGCCCGGCCACCCAGGTCGGCTGGGAGGTGGCCTCCGACCAGGCCTTCTCCCGGATCGTCGGCTCCGGCACCGTCACCGCGAGCGCCGCCGGCGACCACACCGTCAAGGTGGACGTGCGCGGGCTCCAGCCGCAGACGCCCTACTGGTACCGGTTCACCGCCGGCACCACCGTCTCCCCGGTCGGGCGCACGCTGACCACCCCGGGCCACGACGTGACGACCTCCGGGGTCCGCTTCGGCGTGGTCTCCTGCTCCAACTGGGAGGCCGGCTACTTCTCCGCGTACCGCCACCTCGCCGCCCGCACCGATCTGCACGCGATCCTGCACCTGGGCGACTACCTCTACGAGTACCAGACCGGGGGGTACCCGGAGGCGAAGTACGTCGTGCGCCGGCACGAGCCGAAGCACGAGATCGTCTCGCTGGCCGACTACCGCACGCGGCACGGCACGTACAAGACGGACGGCGACCTGCAGGCGCTGCACCACGCGCACCCGGTCATCGCCATCTGGGACGACCACGAGTTCGCGAACGACATGTGGGCCGGCGGCGCCGAGAACCACACGCCGGGCGCCGAGGGCGAGTGGGCGGCCCGCGCGGCCGCCGCCAAGCAGGCGTACTTCGAGTGGATGCCCGTACGCGCCTCCATCGCGGGCACCGTCTACCGGCGGCTGCGCTTCGGCACCCTCGCCGATCTGCACCTGCTGGACCTGCGCTCCTTCCGCTCGCAGCAGGCCAAGGTGGGCAGCGGCACGGTGGACGACCCGGAGCGCACGCTCACCGGGCGCGCCCAGCTGGACTGGCTCAAGTCGGGCCTCGCGGGCTCGAACGCGACCTGGAAGCTGGTCGGCACCTCGGTGATGATCTCGCCGGTGGCCTTCGGATCGCTGCCCGCGCACCTGCTGAAGCCGCTGGCGAAGCTGCTCGGCCTGCCCGAGGGCGGCATAGCGGTCAACGTGGACCAGTGGGACGGGTACACCGACGACCGCAAGGAGCTGCTGGGCCACCTCAAGGACCGGAACGTCAAGAACACCGTGTTCCTGACCGGTGACATCCACATGGCCTGGGCGAACGAGGTCCCGGTGAACATGGCCACGTACCCGGGCTCGGGGACCGCCGCGACCGAGTTCGTCGTCACCTCGGTGACCTCCGACAACATCGACGACATCCTGCACGTGCCCGCGGACACCGCCTCGCTCGTCGCCGAGACGGCCGTCAAGGCCGCGAACTGGCACGTGAAGTGGCTCGACATGGACGCGCACGGCTACGGCGTGCTGGACGTGACGGCGGAGCGCTCGCAGATGGACTACTACGTGGTCTCCGACAAGCGGCGGCAGGACGCCACGACCTCGTGGGCCCGCTCGTACCGGACCCTGAACGGGACGCAGAAGGTGGAGCGGGCGTACCAGCCCGTCCACTGACCCATCTGATTGACCGTCAATCATCCCGTCACATGGGGCGCCTGGTTCATACCAGGTGCCCCATGTGCGTTTCCGGCAACAAATCTTTTACGCAAGACACTTGACCTGAATATGTCATGCACACATAAGCTTCGCGCCAGCTGAAGAAGATCCTTCAGGCCATCACCCCCCACCACCCCCCCACCCGCGAGGAGCACACGTGCGCGCGATTGCCCGCATATCCCCCCTTCTTCGCCGCCGCCTGATGGGCACGGCGGTTCTGGCCGGAACCCTGGCCTTCACCCCGCTCGCGGCCCCCACCACGCTCGCGGCAGCCAAGACCCCCGCCGAGCAGTGCGCCGAACAGCCCGCCGCCGGCGGCGCCGCCAACGCCCGCGTGACGCGCGCGCACGACGAGCACGCGGACGAGCCCAACGAGGTCACCGACGCCCAGGCGAAGGCCATGGACGCCGACCTCAAGGCCAAGCTGGACAAGGCCCTCAAGAACCAGCCGCAGCGGAGCCTCAGCGCCGCCGAGGCCGTCATCAACATCCCGGTGTACTTCCACGTCGTGCACTCCGGCACCACGGGCAAGCTGTCGGCCACGGACGTCAACAGCCAGCTGTCGGTGCTCAACGCGGCCTACGGCGGCCAGGGCACCGGCAACGTCAACACGAACTTCCAGTTCACCCTGGCGTCCACCGATTACACGGACAACGCCTCCTGGTACAACCTGGCCTCCGGCTCCCAGGCCGAGAAGGACATGAAGAACACCCTGCGCAAGGGCGGCCCGGGCGCGCTCAACTTCTACACCGCCAAGCTCTCCGGCGGCCTGCTGGGCTGGGCGACCTTCCCGACCTCGTACAACTCCGCCCCCAAGATGGACGGCGTGGTCGTGCTGGACAGCTCGCTGCCCGGCGGCTCCGCGGCCAACTACAACGAGGGTGACACCGCGACCCACGAGGTCGGCCACTGGCTGGGGCTCTACCACACCTTCCAGGGCGGCTGTAACGGCAACGGCGACTACGTCTCCGACACCCCGGCCGAGAAGAGCGCCGCGTACGAGTGCCCGACCGGGCGCGACAGCTGCGCGAGCAAGCCGGGCGCCGACCCGATCCGCAACTTCATGGACTACACGTACGACTCCTGCATGTACCAGTTCACCGCCGGCCAGGTGGCCCGCATGAGCAGCAGCTGGACCGCGTACCGCGCCGGCTGATCCCCCTGCCACGACGAAGGGCACGGCCCGGCATCCGCCGGACCGTGCCCTTTCCCGTCCTCCCCGCCTACAGGCTGTCGAGGAAGCCGATCGCGACCTTCCACAACTGCTCGGCGGCCTCCGCGTCGTAGTCGTCCAGGTCCGGGTCGGTGAACAGGTGCCCGGCACCCGGGTAGCTGTGGACCTCCACGTCCGCCCCGGCCCGCTGCATCCGCAGGTACCAGGCCGTCAGCCAGTCGTGCGGCTCGAAGGGATCCGGGTCCGCGATGTGCAGCTGCACCGGCAGCTCGTCCACCGAGGCGTCCTCCTCCAGGTCCGCCGTCCCGTGCAGGAGCAGCAGCCCGCGCGCCTTCTCGTCGGCCATCGCCAGGTGCTGGGCGACGGAGCCGCCGAAGGAGAAGCCCGCGTAGACCAGGCCCTCGTCGGAGTGGGGGGCGGAGGCCAGCACCGCGCGCTTCAGCAGCTCGTCACGGCCGATCTCGTCCCGGTGGGCCATGCCCTCCTCGACGGTCTCGAAGGCGCGTCCCTCGAAGAGATCCGGCACCTGGACCTGGTGCCCGGCCGCGCGCAGCCGGTCGGCCGCCGCGTGCACCGCGGGCCGCAGCCCGTACGTCGAGTGGAAAAGCACGATGTTCATGCCTCCATCGTGCCAGCCCCCGAACCGAAGGTGCCCGCGGACCGCTTCCCGCTACGTTCCTCCCATGGAGATGGAGAACTTCCTTCGCCCCGCCCTCGTCATCGGCGGCGCGCTGGTCGCCACCCTGATCGCGGGCCGGCTGCTGGACCTGCTGCTGCGCCGGGCCGACGCCCGGCACACCGAGACCCCGCTGTGGGGCCTGCTGCGCTGCTGCCGGCTGCCCTTCCAGGTGGTGCTCTGCGCCTCGCTGCTCAGGGGCTCCTACCGGTGGGCGGGCGTCCTCCCCGACCACCCCTTCGGCGTCGGCCGCTTCCTCACGCTGGTGCTGATCGCCTCCGTGGCCTGGCTGGCGGTGCGCATCGCGACGGCCGCCGTGGACTCGACGTACGCGCGCTACGCGGCGGTGACCGAGGACGACGCCCGGGTCCGCCGGGTCCGCACCCAGGTCACGCTGATCCAGCGGGTGGTGACGGCGGTGGTGGTCGTGGTCGCCGCGGCGGCGATGCTGCTGACCTTCCCGCCGATGCGGACGTTCGGCGCCTCGATGCTGGCCTCCGCGGGCGTCCTCGGCATCGTGGCGGGCATCGCCGCGCAGGCCGCGCTCGGCAATCTCTTCGCCGGCCTGCAGATCGCCTTCGGCGACACCGTCCGCATCGGCGACACGGTGGTCGTCGACAAGGAATGGGGCCGCGTCGAGGAGATCACCCTGACCTTCCTCACCGTCCGCACCTGGGACGAACGCCGCATCACGATGCCGGTCTCGTACTTCACGAGCAAGCCCTACGAGAACTGGTCGCGCGGCGGCGCGCAGATGACCGGCACGGTCTTCTGGCACCTGGACCACAGCGCACCGCTCGACCTGATGCGGGAGCAGCTCCAGGAGATCCTGAGGGACCTCCCGGAGTGGGACGGCCGCGGCGGCGGCCTGGCCGTGACGGACACCACACCGCACACGGTCCAGGTCCGCGCGGTGGTCACGGCGAAGGACTCGGACGACCTGTGGACCCTGCGCTGCGCGGTCCGCGAACGCCTGATCAACTGGCTCGTCACCCACCACCCCTACGCCCTCCCCCGCGTCGCCACGGCCGAAGCCACCCCCAGGCCGGACGATTCCGGCCCCACCGGCGTTTGAGGCGCGGGGTCCGGGGCGGAGCCCCGGGAAGCGGCGCTCGGCCATGGTCAGAACGTCAGCCGGAATACCTGGCCCGGGCGCTGATCACCGCCTCCGGCCAGGACGCGGAGGTGGTGGTCGACCCCTCCCGCCTGCGCCCCTCCGGCAGCGAGGTCCACCGGCTGCTCTCGGACAACTCCCGCGCCCGCGACTGGGCGGGCTGGCAGCCCGAGGTCTCCCTGGCCGAAGGGCTGCGCCGCACCTCGGACTGGATCGCGGCGAACCCGCACCTCTTCGCCCCGGACCGCTACCAGGTCTAGGGAGGCCCGGTCTGGAGGAGGGCGGCCGCGCACTCCTCGGCGAGGTCCTCGGCGTGCGGCGGCAGCGGACCGCCGGCGCGCAGGTGCCGGCGGACGACCGAGAGCGGCAGGTCGATCAGGGCGAGGGTGACGCGGTCCCGGCCCTGGGGGTCGCTCGCGCCGAGGGAGTCGGCGAGGGTACCGAGGGCGGCGTACACGCGCTGGTTGCCGGAGTCGGCCCGCCGGGTGTGCTCCTCGGACCAGTCGGCGCGGCCGAACTCCGCGGGTCCGTACAGCAGGAGGGCGGCCTCCTCCTGGTGGGCGCGGCTCCACGCCACGACGTGCCGGGCCGCCGCGCGGGCGGCCCTGCGGGGGTCGGGGTCGCTGTGGAGGGTGGCGAAGTAGCCCTCCTGGAACCGCTCGACGCTGCGCAGCCACACCTCGGCGAGCAGGGCCGGGCGCCCGGTGAAGCGGTGGTACATGGAGCCGCTCGGTGCGCCGACCGCCTGGGCGACGGCGGACATGGTCACGCCGCCCGGTCCGGCGGAGGCCGCCAGCCGGACGGCGGCGTCGAGGATCTGGTCGGTGTCGAAGCGGGGTGGTCTCGCCATGAATCAGAGAGTACCCTCCAGATTATTAGAGACACCTCTCTAATAATCTGAGGGGAGGACGCATGGGCGTCTACAACGTGCACGAACGCCTGCTCGGGGCCAAGCAGAGCGAGGTCGGCGCGCTCATCGACACGCTGTCCAGCGGGGAGGGCGACCGGTTGTGGCCCGGCCGCCTGTGGGAGGAGATGGAGCTCGACCGCCCCCTGGGCGTCGGGGCGGCGGGCGGACACGGACCGGTGCGGTACACGGTGGCCGCGTACGTGCCGGGCACCTGGGTCCGCTTCACCTTCACCGGGCCCCGCGGCTTCCACGGCTTCCACGAGTTCACCGCGCTGGCCGTCGACGCCGAGCGGACCGTGCTGCGGCACACCCTCGCGATGTCCGTCAGCGGCTTGGCCCGCATCACCTGGCCGCTCGCCTTCCGGCCGGCGCACGACGCCTTCCTGGAGGACAGCCTCGACCGCGCCGAACTGGCCTGCACGGGCACGATCGCCCGCCCGGCCCGCTGGTCCCCGTACGTCCGCTTCCTCCGCACGCTGGAACGGGTCGCGGCCTAGCTAGGGAGCGCGCAGGCTCCGTACGTCCAGGTGCCGCAGCACCCGGTCCACGACCTCCGGGTCGGAGCCGGGTTCGCTGCGGGCGGCCAGCACCTCGTGGCGGGCGGCCGACATCATCTCCCGCTGGATCCGCTGGATGTCGTGGAGCCGCTGCACCCGCTTCGCGTACGCCTCGCGCCGTTCCTCGTCCACCATGTCCGGGCTGATCCTCGCCCCCAGGTCGTACGCGCGCCGGGTCAGCTGCTCGATCAGGTCCTCCGGCAGCTCCTCGGCCTCGTCGATCTCCTTCAGCCGCCGCTTCGCCGCCTTCGCGGCGCGGATCGCCAGCTGCCGCTCGGCGTCCCGCCGCGCGTCCGTGTCGGCCTCCACACCCAGCCGCCGCACCAGCCACGGCAGGGTCAGCCCCTGGCACACCAGGGTCGCCATGATCACCGCGAACGCGATGAAGATGATCTCGTCCCGCGCCGGGAAGGGCTCGCCGGAGTCCGTCTTCAGCGGGATCGCCAGGGCCAGGGCCACCGAGGCCACCCCGCGCATCCCGGCCCACCACATCACCACGCTCTCCCGCCAGCTCAGCGGGATCTCCTCGTCATAGTCGCGCAGCTGGTGCAGCTTCTTCGCGAGCCAGCCGGCCGGCAGCAGCCACACCAGCCGGACGCCGACCACCACCGCGACGACGACCGCCGCCCATCCGGCCATCTCCCACTCGCGGTCCTGCGCCGTCCCGAAGACGTGGTGGAGCTCCAGCCCGATCAGCCCGAAGGCCACCCCGGTGACCAGCGTGTCCACGACCTCCCAGAAGGTGTGCCCGGCGAGGCGCCCCAGCACGTCATCGGCGTCGGAGGCGTACTCGGCGAGGAACAGGGCCGTCGTCAGCACGGCCAGCACTCCCGACCCCTGGAGTTCCTCCGCGACCACGTACGACACGAAGGGCACCAGCAGCGTCAGCCCGATCTGGAGGGTGGCGTCGTCGAGCCGGCCCATCAGCCAGTGGGCGGTCCAGCCGAGCGCCAGCCCGACGACCACGGCGACGACCGCGGACAGCACGAACTCCCCCAGCGCGTCGGGCCAGGAGAAACTGCCGCTGACGGCCGCGGCGATCGCCACGTGGTACAGCACGATCGCCGTCACGTCGTTGAAGAGCCCCTCGCCCTCCAGGATCGACACCATGCGGCGGGGCAGTCCGAGCGATCCGGCGACGGCGGTGGCGGCGACCGGGTCGGGCGGGGCCACGAGCGCTCCGAGCGCGACGGCGGCGGCGATCGGCAGCGTGGGCACCACGGTGTACGCGACGGCGGCGACGGCGGCGGTCGTGACGAACACCAGGGCGACGGCCAGCAGGAGGATGGGCCGCACGTTCGCGGCGAACTGCCGCCACGAGGTCCGCTGCACGGAGGCGTACAGCAGTGGCGGCAGCACCAGCGGCAGGATGAACTCGGGCGGCACCTCGACTTCCGGCACGGCCGGCACCAGCGCGAGGACCACCCCGCCGAGGGTCATGAGGACGGGCGCGGGCAGTCCCAGCCGGTCCCCGAGCGGCACCATGACCACGGCGCCGAGCAGCAGCACGAACAGTAGAGCAAGCTGATCCACTCCCCCACCCTGCCAGTCCGCTGCGCTTGGCCGGGGCGGTGGGTACCACAGTCCGCGTGTCGGGCCCGGCCCGAACCCCACGAGGCTCCGCCCCGCACCCTCCAGGGCTCCGCCCCGCCCGCTCTGGGCTCCGCCCCGAACCCCTACGGCGCTCCGCGCCCGCGCCTCAAACGCCGGCGGGGCTGACATTGCGCTCCGCGCAATCCAGCCCCCACCAGGCAAATCCAGCCCCGCGAGCAAATCCAGCCTCGCCGGGCAATTGCAGCCCCGCCGGCGTTTGAGGAGCGGGGTCCGGGGCGGAGCCCCGGTCTTTTCAGCCTCGCCGGGGCAGAGGGCCCGCAACGGCGTCGCAGGGCTACGGCAAGGGGCGCCGCATCGCCCGGTGCGGGATGCCCGCGTCCTGGAACTCCGGCCCGTAGGCCACGTACCCGAGACGCTCGTAGAAGCCCAGCGCATGCGTCTGCGCGCCCAGGTCGACGCCCGTCAGCCCGAGCCGCGACGCCTCGGCCTCGATCGCCCGGACCAGGGCCACGCCCACGCCCAGCCCGCGCGCGACCTTGCGTACGGCCAGCCGGCCCAGCGAGCCGACCGCCGGGTCGCCCGTCTTGGCCAGTGCGGCGGCGCCGTGGAGCAGCCGGCCGGTGCCCAGCGGCTCCCCGTCCGGCCCCACGGCCAGTACGTGCACCGCGCCCGCGTCGTACGCGTCGTACTCGATCGACTCCGGCACGGACTGCTCGACCACGAACACCTCGGTCCGCACGGCGAAGCACGCCGCCATGTCGACCTCGGAGTCCGCGCCCCGCACCTCGAAGCCGACGGCGGTCACTCGCTCTCCGCCCGGATCACGTCCAGCGCGTGCTGCAGATCCGCCGGGTAGCCGCTCTCGAACTCCACCCACTGGCCGTCGGACGGGTGCTCGAAGCCGAGCCGCACCGCGTGCAGCCACTGCCGGGTCAGGCCCAGCCGCTTCGCGACCGTCGGGTCCGCGCCGTAGGTCAGGTCGCCGACGCACGGGTGCCGGTGCGCGGACATGTGCACGCGGATCTGGTGCGTACGGCCGGTCTCCAGCTTGATGTCGAGCAGCGAGGCGGCGCGGAAGGCCTCGATCAGGTCGTAGTGGGTGACGGAGGGCTTGCCCTCCTGGGTCACGGCCCACTTGTAGTCCGCGCTGGGGTGACGGCCGATCGGGGCGTCGATCGTGCCGCTCATCGGGTCCGGGTGGCCCTGCACCAGCGCGTGGTAGCGCTTGTCCACGACCCGCTCGCGGAACTGGTTCTTCAGCGAGGTGTACGCGCGCTCCGACTTCGCGACGGCCATCAGGCCGGACGTGCCGACGTCCAGGCGGTGCACGATGCCCTGGCGCTCGGAGGCGCCGGAGGTGGAGATGCGGTAGCCGGCCGCGGCGAGGCCACCGATGACGGTGGTGCCGGTCCAGCCGGGGCTCGGGTGGGCGGCGACGCCCACCGGCTTCATGATGACCACGATGTCGTCGTCGTCGTGGACGATCTCCATGCCGGGGACCGGCTCGGCGACGACCTCGACCGGCCGCGGCGGCTCGGGCATCTCGACTTCGAGCCAGGCGCCACCGTGCACACGCTCGGACTTCCCGACGACACTGCCGTCGACCGACACCTTCCCCGCGGCCGCGAGATCGGCCGCCTTCGTCCGGGAGAAACCGAACATACGGGCGATGACGGCGTCGACGCGCTCGCCTTCGAGGCCTTCGGGAACGGGCAGGGTGCGGATCTCGGGAATCGTACTCACCTGTCGAGTATGCAGGACTCGACAGCGCACCCGTCCCGCGATCAGTCCTTGTGGACGGTGCCGTCCGGGTCCAGGCCCTTGAAGGACAGCAGCACGATCAGGATGCCGCCGCACACGATCGCCGAGTCCGCGAGGTTGAAGACCGCGAAATGGGCCGGCGCGATGAAGTCGACGACCGCGCCCCGGAACACGCCCGGCGAACGGAAGATCCGGTCGGTCAGATTGCCCAGCGCACCGCCCAGCAGCAGGCCCAGCGCGATCGCCCACGGCAGGCTGTAGAGCTTGCGCGCGAGCCGCACGATCACCACGATCACGGAAGCCGCGATGCAGGTGAAGATGATGGTGAAGGCCTCGCCGAAGCCGAAGGCGGCGCCCGGGTTGCGGACCGCCTCGAACTTCAGCAGGTCACCGATGATCTCGATCGGCGGCTGATGCTCCAGCTTCGCCACGACCAGCATCTTGGTGCCGAGGTCCAGCAGGTAGGCGAGCACCGCCACGACGAGCAGCACCGCGATCCGCCGGCGCCCCTTGGGCACGGCGGACTCCGGCTGGGCGTCGTCCCCGACCTCCGGCGTACCGATGATGCGCTCCGCCTCTGCCACGTGAGTCCCTCGAACTAGCTCGAACCAGGCTCCTGCTGGACCCTGACGAGACACGAGGGTACGTCAGGGCCCCCGCGCACCGCCTGCCCCACCTCCACCCGATTCCGCGCCCGGTGCCTCCCCTAGTGCCGCCGCTCCTGCTTCTGCTTGCAGTCCACGCACAGGGTGGCCCGTGGGAAGGCCTGCATCCTGGCCTTGCCGATGGGCTGCCCGCAGTTCTCGCAGAGCCCGTACGTGCCCGCCTCCAGCCGTTCCAGGGCCCGCTCGGTCTGCTCCAGCATCGAGGTGGCGTTCGCCGCGAGCGCCAGCTCGGACTCCCGGGTGATGTTCTTGGTGCCGGTGTCGGCCTGGTCGTCGCCCGCGCCGTCGCCCGAGTCCCGCATCAGGCCGCTGATCGCCACCTCGGAGGCGTCGAGCTCGGCGCGCAGCCGCAGCACCTCGCTCGTCAGCTCGCTGCGGGCCTCGTCGACCTCCGTTTGGGTCCAGGGGTCCTCGCCGGGCCGTACGGCGAGCTCGCCGGGGGTGAGGGCCGCTGTGGCCCGCGCCTTGGGCAGCCCGCTGGTGGCGGCCGCAGCCGTCTTCCTCGCCGTGCCGGTGCTCTTCTTGGCAACCACTTTCCGGACTCCCGTCTTCTTCGCGGCATGCGCCGCCCCCTCGGTCCCGGCCTGCTTGGCCGCGACCGTCCGCTTGTCGACGGCGGTCGTCTTCGTGACGGCGGTCGCCTTGTCGGCCGGCGCCTTCCTGGCCGGCGCCTTCTTCGCCGGCGCCTTCTTCGCCGGCGCCTTCTTCGCCGGCGCCTTCGTGGCGACGGCAGTCTTCCCGGCCGCGGTCGCCTTCCTGGCAGCGGTCGCCTTCTTGGCGGGAACCGTGTCCTCGGAGGCCTCCGCCTTCCCTGCGGCCTTCACGACAGCCTTCTTGGCAGTACTCCCGGCGGTCTTCTTCGCCACCATGGCCGCGGCCCCTTCACATACTGTGATCATTGCTCGCGAATCGTGCCGGAACGATAAATCGACTCCAGCCCCGCGGCAACGGGGCACGCATCCATCGAGGTCAACCTGCATCCGTTGTGCCCATCCGGAGCCCCGGTAATCCGCCACTCCCGCCCCACCCGCGTCCGTACCGGCGCCTCGGGTCCATTCGGGTCACGCACGGCCCGCCCCGTACCCCCGGCCACGCTCCGGCCGCGCCCCCGCCACGCCGTGCCGCCGCCCCCCGTACGGGCCCCCGCAAACCGGTCGGCCGCGCGCGCCCTGGGCCCGTACACTGGGCCCAGCGAAAGGCATGGACGGGGACGAGTAGCACCGTACGCAGCCAGGAGCGACCCGGGGACGGTGAGAGCCCGGGGGCGAGCGCGATGCGAAGGATCACCCCTGAGCCGCCGGAAGAAAGCCCGCACGGATCCCCGTACGGCGAGTAGAACCGGCTTCGCACCCCAATGAGGGGGCCACCGGATCCGTCCGGCGGCCAAGGAGGGTGGTACCGCGGGAGCAGGCGTCCTGGATTCTCAGAACGGCTCTCGTCCCTCCGGACGGAAGTGACACCCCGCCGGAGGAAGAGTTCAGCCTCATGACCACACCGCCGCAGTACCGCCCGGTACCCGCCCAGGTCGACCTGCCTGCCCTTGAGCATGCCGTCCTCGACTTCTGGCGCGAGAGCAAGACCTTCGCCAAGACCCTGGAGCAGTCCGAGGGACGCCCCGAGTGGGTCTTCTACGAGGGCCCGCCGACCGCGAACGGCATGCCCGGCGCGCACCACATCGAGGCCCGCGTCTTCAAGGACGTCTTCCCCCGCTTCCGCACCATGCGCGGCTACCACGTGGCCCGCAAGGCCGGCTGGGACTGTCACGGCCTGCCCGTCGAGCTCGCCGTCGAGAAGGAGCTCGGCTTCAACGGCAAGCAGGACATCGAGGCGTACGGCATCGCCGAGTTCAACGCCAAGTGCCGCGAGTCCGTGACCCGCCACACCGACGCGTTCACCGAGCTCACGACCCGCATGGGCTACTGGGTCGATCTGGACGACGCCTACCGGACCATGGACCCCGACTACGTCGAGTCCGTGTGGTGGTCACTGAAGGAGATCTTCAACAAGGGTCTGCTCACCCAGGACCACCGCGTCGCCCCCTGGTGCCCGCGCTGCGGCACCGGCCTCTCGGACCACGAGCTGGCCCAGGGCTACGAGACGGTCGTCGACCCCTCCGTCTACGTCCGCTTCCCGCTGACCTCCGGCCCGCTGGCCGGCGAGGCGGCCCTCCTGGTCTGGACGACGACCCCCTGGACCCTGGTGTCCAACACGGCGGTCGCCGCCCACCCCGAGGTCACCTACGTGGTGGCCGTCCGCAGCGGCGACGACGGCACGGAGAAGCTGGTCGTCGCCCAGCCCCTGCTGGAGAAGTCCCTCGGCGAGGGCTGGGAGGCCACCGGCCAGACCTTCACGGGCAAGGAGATGGAGCGCTGGACGTACCAGCGCCCCTTCGACCTGGTGGAGTTCCCGGCCGAGGCCCACTACGTCGTGAACGCCGAGTACGTCACCACCGAGGACGGCACCGGTCTGGTCCACCAGTCCCCCGCCTTCGGCGCCGACGACCTCGCGGTCTGCCGTGCGTACGGCCTGCCCGTCGTGAACCCGGTCCGCCCCGACGGCACCTTCGAGGAGGAGGTCCCGCTCGTCGGCGGCGTCTTCTTCAAGAAGGCCGACGAGAAGCTGACCGCCGACCTCGACGCGCGCGGCCTGCTCTTCAAGCACATCGCCTACGAGCACAGCTACCCGCACTGCTGGCGCTGCCACACGGCCCTGCTCTACTACGCGCAGCCGTCCTGGTACATCCGCACCACCGCCGTCAAGGACGCGATGCTGCGGGAGAACGAGAAGACGAACTGGTTCCCGGACTCCGTCAAGCAGGGCCGCTTCGGCGACTGGCTGAACAACAACATCGACTGGGCGCTCTCCCGCAACCGCTACTGGGGCACCCCGCTGCCGATCTGGCGCTGTGAGGAGAACCACCTCACCTGCGTCGGCTCGCGCGCGGAGCTGACCGAGCTGTCGGGCACGGACCAGTCGGCCCTGGACCCGCACCGCCCGTACATCGACGACGTGACCTTCACCTGCACCGCCGAGGGCTGCTCCCTCGAAGCGGTCCGCGTGCCGGAGGTCATCGACGCCTGGTACGACTCGGGCTCGATGCCGTTCGCGCAGTGGGGCTACCCGTACAAGAACAAGGAGACCTTCGAGAAGCGCTACCCGGCGCAGTTCATCTCGGAGGCCATCGACCAGACCCGCGGCTGGTTCTACACGCTGATGGCGGTCGGCACCCTCGTCTTCGACAAGTCCTCGTACGAGAACGTGGTCTGCCTCGGCCACATCCTCGCCGAGGACGGCCGCAAGATGTCCAAGCACCTGGGCAACATCCTCCAGCCGATCCCGCTCATGGACCAGCACGGCGCGGACGCGGTGCGCTGGTTCATGGCGGCCGGCGGCTCCCCGTGGGCGGCGCGGCGCGTCGGCCACGGCACGATCCAGGAGGTCGTGCGCAAGACCCTCCTCACGTACTGGAACACGGTCGCCTTCCAGGCCCTGTACGCCCGTACGTCGAACTGGGCGCCCTCCGCGGCCGACCCGGCCCCGTCGGACCGCACGGTCCTCGACCGCTGGCTGCTCTCCGAGCTCCACACTCTCGTCGCCCAGGTCACGGACGCGATGGAGGCGTACGACACCCAGCGCGCCGGCAAGCTGCTGTCCGCCTTCGTGGACGACCTGTCGAACTGGTACGTCCGCCGCTCGCGCCGCCGCTTCTGGCAGGGCGACAAGGCCGCGCTGCGCACCCTGCACGAGGTCGTCGAGACGGTCACGCGCCTGATGGCCCCGCTCACCCCCTTCATCACCGAGCGGGTCTGGCAGGACATGATCGTCCCGGTCACCCCGGACGCCCCGGAGTCGGTGCACCTGTCGACCTGGCCGGCCGCCGACACCCCGGCGATCGACCCGACGCTCTCGCAGCAGATGCAGCTGGTCCGCCGCCTGGTCGAGCTGGGCCGGGCCACGCGTGCCGAGTCGGGCGTGAAGACCCGCCAGCCGCTCTCCCGGGCCCTGGTCGGCGCGACGGGCTTCGACGCCCTGTCCCCCGACCTCCAGGCCCAGATCACGGAGGAGCTGAACGTCTCCTCCCTGGCCTCCCTCTCGGAGGTCGGCGGCTCGCTGGTCGACACGACGGCGAAGGCGAACTTCCGGGCCCTGGGCAAGCGCTTCGGCAAGGGCGTGCAGGACGTCGCCAAGGCGGTGGCCGCGGCCGACGCGGCGGCGCTGTCGCTGGCCCTGCGCTCGGGCTCCGCGGTCGTCTCGGTGAACGGCGAGGAGGTGGCCCTCTCCCCGGAGGAGGTCATCATCACGGAGACCCCGCGCGAGGGCTGGTCGGTGGCGTCCGACTCGGGCGCGACGGTGGCCCTGGACCTGGAGATCACCCCGGAGCTGCGGCTGGCCGGTCTGGCGCGTGACGCGATCCGGCTGATCCAGGAGGCCCGCAAGAACTCGGGTCTGGACGTGGCGGACCGCATCGCCCTGCGGTGGGGCTCCGACGAGGCCGAGGTGGTCCGGGCCCTGACGGACCACGCCGCGCTGATCGCGGACGAGGTCCTGGCCACGGACTTCGCCGAGGGTCTGGCCGACAGCACGTACGGCGCCGAGTTCACGGACGAGCCCCTGGGCCTGACGTTCCGCCTCCGCAAGGCGTAACCCCCGGGCCAAGCGGCCCGTACCTCCCCTGGCCGGGAGGTGCGGGCCGTTCCGCGTTCCTGGGGCCTGCGGCCTCGCCGCGCCATCCAGCCCCGCCGGCGTTTGAGGCGCGGGGACTCGGGGGCAGCGCCCCCGCAACGGCGCCGCACACGGGTACGCGAACGGGCCGGGCCCGAGGTTCCGTGAAACCTCGGGCCCGAGGCAAGAAGTGGGGGTGGGGAGCGGCGAGGGGGGGGGGGTGTCTTGGTGTTTTCTTTGTCGGGTGGGGAGTACCGGAG
>NZ_JBVHWW010000009.1:75419-108337 GCF_055563995.1 Streptomyces sp. NPDC029164
CCACCCCCCCAAAAATAACACCAAACAGGGGCACGAAACGGGTCTCGTCCTGCGCCCCCCCCCCCCCCCCCCCCCGGCCCGGAAAGCGCGGCTGCCGACCGCAGAGACGGCGGCGGCGCCTAGTTGTCGTCCTCGTCGATCAGAAAGCCCCGCATCGGCGACGGCGCCTGCATCGGCTGCGGCGCAGCCGGCCGCACCGGAGCCATCGGCTGGGTCATCGCCGGGGACATCTGCTGCTGGCCGCCGTACGACGGGCCCGCGCCCATCGGGGAGGGGCCGCCCATGGGCGACGGGCCGCCCATCGAGGGTCCACCCATGGAGTGCCCCATCGCACCGGCCGGAGCCATCGAGGGCGACGGCGGCAGTGCGGGACCGGCCGGGTTCCGCGGCGGGGCGAGCGAGTCGTCGGCCTGGGTCTCCAGCTGGCGCAGCTGCGACTCCAGGTAGGACTTCAGACGCGTACGGTACTCACGCTCGAAGCCCCGCAGGTCCTCGACCTTGCGCTCCAGCGTGGCGCGGGCGGACTCCAGGGAGCCCATCGCGACGCGGTGCTTCTCCTGCGCGTCCCGCTCCAGCGCGTCGGCCTTGGCGCGGGCGTCCCGCTCCAGGCCCTCGGCGCGCGACCGGGCCTCACCGACGATCTTGTTGGCCTCGGAGCGGGCCTCCGCGATCGCCTGGTCGGCGGTCTGCTGCGCCAGCGACAGGACGCGGGCGGCACTGTCGCCACCGGGGCCCTGCTGCGGGAGCTGCGGCTGCTGCTGCATCTGCTGCATCGGCTGGCTCATGGGCTGCATCTGCTGGCCCATCTGCTGCATCTGCTGGCCCATGGGCTGCATCTGCTGGCCCATCTGGTTCTGGCCGCCCATCGACTGCTGCTGGCCCATGCCCTGCTGGCCCATGCCCTGCTGGCCCATGGGCTGCTGGCCCATGCCCTGCTGGCCCATGCCCTGCGGTCCGCCCATGGGGTGCTGCTGCATGGGGCCGCCCATGGGGCCGCCCATCGGGCCGGGGCCCTGCTGGCCCTGGCCGCCGGGGCCCGGCGGGAGCTGCGGCTGGCCGCCCGGGAGCTGCGGCGGGCCCATCTGCTGCTGCGGCGGGCCGGATATGGCCGCGGGCACGGGGGCGCCGGGGCCGCGCTGGTCCTGGGGTTCCGGCTTGCGCATGCCCTGCTGCTGCTGGTTCTGCGCGGCGGCACGCGTGGCGGCTGCCAGCTTGGCGCGCAGGTCCTCGTTCTCGCGCAGCAGGCGCGTCAGTTCGGACTCGACCTCGTCGAGGAAGGCATCGACCTCGTCCTCGTCATAGCCTTCTCGGAGGCGGACGGTCGTGAACTGCTTGTTCCGCACGTCCTCGGGAGTCAGCGGCATGTCTTCTTCACCTCTACGTAGTCGTCGGCAGTCGGCAAGACCGTATCGGGACTGTCCCCGCGCGCGCGGAGAAGTTCATCGTTCACACGCTTCTCGCAGCGGTGCTCACGAAACTGATGAGGATGTAAACGATGATCATCAGAACGAAGAAGGACAGGTCGAGTGCCACGCCCCCGAGACGCAACGGCGGGATGAGCCGCCGAAGAAGCTTGAGCGGTGGATCGGTGACAGTGTAGGTGGCCTCCAGAACGACCACCATCGCCTTGCCGGGTGCCCATGAACGTGCGAACTGGAACACGTAGTCCATGACCAGTCGGAAGATCAGCACGATGAGGAAGCACATCAGCGCGATGTAGACCACCTGTAGTGCGACGCCCATCCCGCGCTTCCCTCTCCCCGTTTCCCGCTCTGTTCCCGGTCCCGTATCTGACGGATCGGTCTAGCTTTGGTTGAAGAACCCGCCCTCCGCGATGCGAGCCTTGTCCTCCGCCGTGACATCGACGTTAGCAGGCGACAGCAGGAACACCTTCTGTGTCACGCGTTCAATGCTGCCGTGCAGACCGAAGACGAGTCCGGCGGCGAAGTCCACGAGACGCTTCGCGTCCGTGTCGTCCATCTCCGTGAGATTCATGATCACCGGAGTGCCCTCACGGAAGTGTTCCCCGATGGTACGGGCCTCGTTGTAGGTCCGGGGGTGCAGCGTCGTGATGCGGTACGGCTCCCGCTCGGAGACGACCTTGGGCATGATCACGGGGGCGTTCTTCTCCAGGTTCGAGCGATCAGGTGTGATGGATGCCACGGGGGCAATTCGCGCAGGACGTCCGTTTTCCACCGGAATTGGGATGGGCTCCCGCTGCGCCGGAGGCTGTACGGCTCGTACCGGTTCGTCCGAAACGGGCGATTGGTGCACGGGCTGCTGTCGGCGATCCCGCTCCCGAGCCCGTTCCATCTCCGGCTCGGGCTCGAACTCGTCGTCGGGGTCGTACCCCGGGTTGTCGTACCGGTCGTCCTCCACGAGGCCGAGGTAGACCGCCATCTTGCGCATCGCGCCGGCCATTCTCCGAGTCCTCCGCTCTGTGGTGGATCGCCCTGTCGCAGGTGCCGCTGTGTCACGAATGTCACCAACTGCCCGCGATCCACGTGGTCTGCCCACTCATCGGCGGGAATGACCATATTTTCTGCTGTGGTCCGACTTTCTTCGCGACGTTACCCGAGCCGGGGTCTCGCGCCGAGTACCGCAGTGCCGACGCGTACATGTGTCGCACCGGCCGCAACGGCCTGTTCCAGGTCCGCGCTCATCCCGGCCGACACCATCGTGGCAGCAGGATGGTCCGCGCGCATGCGGGATGACAATTCCATCAACCGCGCGAAGGCGGCCTGTTCGCGTCCCGCGTAGGGGCCGGACAGCGGAGCGACGGTCATCAGTCCGTCGATCCGCAGCCCCGGCGCCGCGGCGACGAGGTCCGCCAACTCCGCGAGCTGCTCCGGCGCCGCGCCGCCGCGGGCCCCGCGCTCCCCCGACTCCGCGTCGAGGGCGATCTGCACGAGGCAGCCGAGCTCCCGGCCGGCGTTCGAGGCGGCGGCCGAGAGGGCGGTCACGAGCCGGGGGCGGTCGACGGACTGCACCACATGCGCGTATCCCGCCACGGAACGGACTTTGTTCGTCTGCAACTGGCCGACGAAGTGCCAGCTGAGCGGCAGATCCGCGCAGGCCGCGGCCTTGGGGGCGGCATCCTGGTCGCGATTCTCCGCAACATGACGGACGCCCAGGTCCGCCAGCAGTCGTACGTCGCTCGCGGGATAGGTCTTGGTGACCACGATGAGCGTCACCTCGTCCCGCGCCCGGCCCGCCGCCGCGCAGGCGGACGAGATACGTTCCTCCACCCGCGCCAGGTTCTCGGCGAGCTCCGACTTACGATCCGTCATTCTTCTTTCCCCCCGGGGGTCCGGGGTTCGTCCCCCGGGAAGCCTCTGTCAACCAGACATATCCGGCGAGCCGTCCGGTCACCCGGTCGCGGCGGTACGAGAAGTGGTCCCGCGACTCCAGTGTGCAGACCGGGGAGCGGCGGCTGTTCACCACCCCCGCCTCCGCGAGCTGCGCGTGCACTCCGGCGACCACGTCCACGGCCGGTGTCCCCCAGCTGGTCTCGGCCCGGGCGGCGGGCACCACTTCGGCCACCGCCTCCCGCATCTCGGCGGGCACCTCGTAGCAGTGCCCGCAGACCGCGGGTCCGGTGACGGCGATGATCCGTCCGGGTTCGGCACCGAGGGAGACCATCGCCGCCACGGCCGCGGGCACCACCCCGGCGACCAGTCCCGGCCGCCCGGCGTGGGCGGCCCCGGCGACCCCGGCGACGGGGTCCGCCAGCAGGACGGGCGTGCAGTCGGCGGTGAGCACCGCGAGGGCTAGCCCCCGACGGGCGGTCACCACCGCGTCCACCGCCGGGACGTCCTCGCCGAAAGGCCACGGTCCGTCGACCACCGCCACGTCGCGGCCGTGCACCTGGTTCATCCAGACCACCCGGTCCGGGGCGAGCCCCAGGGAGCGCGCCGCCAGTGCCCGGTTCGCGAGAACGGCGGCCGGGTCGTCTCCGACCGCGCCGCCGAGGTTGAGCTCTTCGTACGGAACGGCGCTCACCCCGCCCCACCGGTCGGTGAAGGCGAAGTGGGCGCCGCCCACGTGGTGCTGCTCCGGTGTCACTTCAAGAAGTCCGGGACGTCCAGTTCCTCGGCCGGGCTGTCCTGGTACGGGCGGGCCGTGGGGACCTGCGGCGCGGGGGCCTGGGTCTCGACCGGGGCCGGCTCGACCGGGGCCGGGGGGTCCTCGCGCGGGGTGACCGTGCCGAGTCCGCCGAAGGCCGGGCGGGCCGGCTCGGCGGCGCGGACCGGAGCCGGGGCCGGCTCCTCGCGCTTGGTGGACGCCGCGCCGATGACGTTGTCCCGGCGGGCCGGGGGCTGTCCGCCGTCGAACCCGGCCGCGATGACGGTGACCCGTACCTCGTCGCCGAGCGCGTCGTCGATGACGGCACCGAAGATGATGTTCGCCTCGGGGTGCGCGGCCTCGCTCACCAGCTGCGCGGCCTCGTTGATCTCGAAGAGACCGAGGTCCGAGCCGCCGGAGATGGAGAGCAGCACGCCGCGGGCGCCGTCGATGGACGCCTCCAGCAGCGGCGAGGAGATCGCCATCTCGGCCGCGGCCACCGCGCGGTCGTCGCCGCGGGCCGAGCCGATGCCCATCAGGGCCGAGCCGGCCTCGGACATCACGGACTTGACGTCGGCGAAGTCGAGGTTGATCAGACCCGGGGTGGTGATGAGGTCGGTGATGCCCTGGACGCCCGAGAGCAGGACCTGGTCGGCCGACTTGAAGGCGTCGAGCACGCTGACCTGGCGGTCCGAGATGGACAGCAGTCGGTCGTTGGGGATGACGATGAGGGTGTCGACCTCTTCGCGGAGCTCGGCGATGCCGTCCTCCGCCTGGTTCGCGCGGCGCCGGCCCTCGAAGGTGAACGGCCGGGTGACCACACCGATCGTCAGGGCGCCCAGCGAGCGAGCGATGTTGGCGACGACGGGTGCGCCGCCGGTGCCGGTGCCGCCGCCTTCACCGGCGGTGACGAAGACCATGTCGGCCCCCTTGAGGACCTCCTCGATCTCCTCGCGGTGGTCCTCTGCCGCCTTGCGGCCGACGGCCGGGTTGGCGCCGGCGCCGAGGCCCCGGGTGAGTTCACGGCCGACGTCGAGCTTGACGTCGGCGTCGCTCATCAACAGCGCTTGGGCGTCCGTGTTGATGGCGATGAACTCGACGCCCTTGAGACCGACCTCGATCATTCGGTTGATGGCATTGACACCACCGCCGCCGACACCGATGACCTTGATGACTGCGAGGTAGTTCTGCGGTGCTGCCACGTCGAAGGCCTCTCGCCTCGAGTTACGTGTCGCCGCCTCGCGGGCCTGCGTTGCGACGACTGATGCCGAAATAGGGACGGTCCGAACGCGCCGACCCGAACCCTCACCCTGAAGTTTAGGGTTAGGGGTGTGTCTGTTCCTTGGACTCTTCCGAACAGGACACTAAGTCGACAAGTAGCGCGTGTTCAACGAACACGCCGAACCTCCCGTTTTTCTTTTCACCCTATGTGATCACCCGTATCGCTGGCCAACCAGGGTGCGTCGTTGTTCGACCGGGAGTCAACTCCCGGACACCGCAGGGGCGGTGGGGACGCTCACGTCGAAGTGACCGGCCTTGGGCGCGGCTTTCAGCAAAGCGGTCAGCGCACGCCCCTTCGCCTCGCTCTGTTCACCGCTCCCCCACGTCACGGAGCGGCCCCTCGTGAGCTCCAGGACCACGGAATCATAGGAACCCACCTTGACCTGCACGGTTTCCCGGGCGACCGGTTCCGGGAGGGCGCCCGCGACGAGGACCGCCTCGCGCAGCAGCCGTTCCTCGTCGAAGCGGCGGGCGCTCGGGGATCGTGCGGCGTTCAATTCGAGGACCGGAACACCCGCGGGTGCTTTCGGAACCGTGTCGAATCGCACACCCGAAGCGTCCACTTCGACGAAGTTGGCGTCCTTTTTGATGAGCAGGACGGGTTTGCGTTCCGTCACTTTCAGCCCGATTCCATGCGGCCAGGCCCGCACCACATCGACCGAATCGATGCGGGGCAGCCGGCCGCGGACGCGGCTCTCGATCTCGGCGGTGTCCACGCTCACCAGGGGCGCGCCGACGGGCACGGCCGCGGCCGAGAGGACCTGCTCGGGGGTGAGAACCTCCGTGCCGGTGGCGGTGACCTTCTCGACGCGGAGCCAGGAGGAGCCGTAGAGCACCCAGGTCCCGCCCGCGACGAGGAGCACCGCGGCGGCCAGGGAGACCAGCACGGGGCCCCGGCGCAGGCGTGCGCCGGGGCCCTGCGGGCCGGATCCCTTCGCGGACTTGCCTGACTTGGGGGGCTTGGGTGGTTTGGGGGAGTCGGCGCCCTTGCGGACGGGCCGGCCGGACCCGCCGGGACCAGGGGTGCCGCGCTGTGCGGTCGTCGCTCCGGCCACTCCTGTGCCTCCTGCGTCTGGGCTGCGCGTCAGCGGTTCCTGTGGGCCGCGATCGCCTCGTACACCATGCCGACCAGCAGCTCGTCGGCGTCGCGCCGGCCGAACTCACCGGCGGCGCGGGACATCTCGTACAGGCGGTGCGGGTCGGACAGCACCGGGAGGACCTGGCTGAGCACCCACTCGGGCGTCAGTTCCGCGTCGTCCACGAGGAGGCCGCCGCCGGCCTTGACCACCGGCTGGGCGTTGAGCCGCTGTTCGCCGTTGCCGATCGGCAGCGGGACGTAGGCGGCGGGGAGCCCGACGGCGGAGAGTTCGGCGACGGTCATCGCACCCGCGCGGCACAGCATCATGTCGGCGGCGGCGTACGCGAGATCCATCCGGTCCACGTACGGTACCGGTACATACGGCGGCATCCCGGGCATGTTGTCGACACGCGGCAGTTCGTTCTTCGGGCCGACGGCGTGCAGGATCTGGACGCCGGAGCGCTGCAGGGTCGCAGCGACCTGCTGGATCGTCTCGTTGAGGCGGCGGGCTCCCTGTGAGCCGCCGGAGACCAGCAGCGTCGGCAGGTTGGGGTCCAGGCCGAAGGTGGCGCGCGCCTCCGGGCGGACCGCGGCCCGGTCGAGGGTGGAGATGGTGCGGCGCAGCGGGATGCCCACGTAGCGGGCGCCGCGCAGCTTGCTGTCGGGGGTGGAGACCGCGACGGCGTGCGCGTACCGGGAGCCGATCTTGTTGGCCAGTCCGGGCCGGGCGTTGGCCTCGTGGACGATGATCGGCACCCCGAGCCGCTTGGCCGCGAGGTAGCCGGGCAGGGCCACGTAACCGCCGAAACCGACGACGCAGTCGGCCTTGGTGCGGATGAGGATCTCCTCCGCGGCCTTGATGGTGCCGCGCAGCCGTCCGGGGACGGTGATCAGTTCCGGGGTCGGCTTGCGGGGCAGCGGCACGGCGGGGATCAGCCCGAGTTCGTAGCCGCGCTCCGGCACCAGGCGGGTCTCCAGCCCGCGCTCGGTGCCGAGGGCGGTGATGCCCACTGAAGGGTCCTGCCTGCGCAGGGCGTCCGCGAGGGCGAGCGCCGGCTCGATGTGGCCGGCGGTCCCCCCACCGGCGAGTACGACATGCACCGAAATTCACCGCTCTCCGGACGGACGCTTCTTGACGCGCCGTCTCATCGACTTCCATCTCACCCCGGTCCGCCACCAGCCGGTCTTCGGCTGTCGCATCGCGAGGGCCGCGCGCGCCGCCGGCTCCTCACGCGCGAAGGCGATGAGCAGTCCGACCGCGAACATGGTCGGCAGCAGGGCTGACCCTCCGTAGGAGAACAGCGGGAGCGGGACTCCGGCGATCGGCAGCAGGCCGAGCACCGCACCGATGTTGATCACGGCCTGGGCCGTGATCCAGGTGGTCACGCCTCCCGCGGCAAACCGTACGAAGGAATCCTCCGTGCGTCCGGCCACGCGGATACCCGCATAGCCTAGAGCCGCGAACAGGGCGAGCACCGACAGCGTCCCCGCGAGACCCAGTTCCTCCCCGGTGATGGCGAAGATGAAGTCGGTGTGGGCTTCGGGTAGTTGCCCCCATTTTTCCACACTTGCACCCAGGCCGGAACCGAACCATCCGCCCGAGGCGAGGGCGTAGATCCCGTGCACGGCCTGCCAGCAAAGGTCGTTCTTGCCCGGGTCTGTCGCACCGAGGCACTCCAGCCGGTCCATCCGGTGCGGACTGGTCTTGATGAGCAGGGCGACGATCGCACCCGCGAAGGCCAGTACCCCGGCGAACATCCGGGTGGGGGCGCCCGCGAGCCAGAGCAGACCGAACAGGATGGCACCGAGGATCATCGCGGTGCCCATGTCCCCGCCCAGCATGATCAGCCCGAGCAGCAGGAAGGCCACCGGGACCAGCGGCACCAGCAGGTGCTTCCACTGGCTGAGCAGCCCCTTGTCGCCCTTGCGCGCGAGCAGGTCGGCGCCCCAGAGGATCAGTGCCAGCTTGCCGAACTCACTGGGCTGCAACATGAACGGACCGCCAAGGGAGATCCAATTCTGGTTGCCGTTGATCGAGACCCCTATCCCGGGGATTTGGACCAGGACCATCAGGAACAGCGTGCCGGCGAGCACCGGATAGGACAGCGCCCGGTGGAGCTTGACGGGCATCCGGGAGGCGACCAGCAGGAGTCCGGTGCCGATGAGGGCCGCGAGGAACTGCTTCTTGAAGAAGTACGCGTCACCGAGGCCGAGCTGGAGGGCCTTGATCATGGAGGCCGAGTACACCATCACCAGGCCGAGCACGGTGATGAGCAGCGAACTGCCGAAAATCAGGTAATAGGCGGTGAGCGGACGGTCCCAGGCCTTGCGCAACTGCCGCTGCGTACGCCGCAGCCCGGCCAGCGGCCCGCGCCCCG
Source organism: Streptomyces sp. NPDC029164 (assembly GCF_055563995.1). Taxonomy (NCBI): domain Bacteria; kingdom Bacillati; phylum Actinomycetota; class Actinomycetes; order Kitasatosporales; family Streptomycetaceae; genus Streptomyces; species Streptomyces sp. NPDC029164. The sequence continues at coordinate 84,222 of NZ_JBVHWW010000009.1, forward strand.
CGGGCCGCTTCACACGCACCACGGGCCGTTTGCGGCCCTGCGCCTTCACGGCGGACGGCCGCCGCCCCGGCAGCATCTGCTTGGCCGGCATCTGTGATCTTCCCCTCCACTCGTACGAGGCGAGCAGCCGGCCGGAGGGAACCTGCCCCGGAGCCCCGGCCTAGACCGTGTCCGCGGCGCTCTCGGCGGCCAGTTCGCGCACCGCGTCGGCGAATGCGTCCCCACGCTTGTTGTAGTTCGCGAACATGTCCATCGACGCACAGGCAGGTGCCAGCAGGACCGTGTCGCCGGGCTCGGCGAGCGCGGCCGCCTCCCGGACCGCTGCGAGCATCGCCCCAGTGTCGGTCCGGTCGAGGTCGACGACCGGGACCTCGGGGGCGTGTCGCGCCAGCGCCTCGGCGATCAGCGCCCGGTCGGCGCCGATCAGCACCACGCCGCGCAGCCGCTTCGCCGACTTCTGCACGAGCTCGTCGAAGGTCGCGCCCTTGGCGAGGCCGCCGGCGATCCACACGACCGGCTCGAAGGCGGCCAGCGAGGCCTCGGCCGCGTGCGTGTTGGTGGCCTTGGAGTCGTCGACGTACGTGACCCCGCCGACCTCGTCCACGTGCGCGACCCGGTGGGCGTCGGGGCGGAAGTTGCGCAGCCCGTCGCGGACCGCGCGCGGCTCCACGCCGAAGGCGCGGGCCAGGGCCGCCGCGGCGAGCGCGTTGGCGATGTTGTGCGGGGCGGGCGGGTTGACGTCCTTGACCTCGGCGAGCTCCTGGGCGTTCTTCTGCCGGTTTTCGACGAACGCGCGGTCGACGAGGATGCCGTCGACGACGCCGAGCATGGAGGGGCCGGGGGCGCCGAGGGTGAAGCCGATCGCCCGGCAGCCCTCTTCGACGTCGGCCTCGACGACCAGGTCCTCGGTGGCCTTGTCGGCGACGTTGTAGACACAGGCCACCGTATTGCCCTCGTAGATCCGGCCCTTGTCGGCGGCGTACGCCTGCATCGAGCCGTGCCAGTCGAGGTGGTCCGGGGCCAGGTTGAGGACGGCGCCCGAGTGGACGCGCAGCGAGGGCGCCCAGTGCAGCTGGTAGCTGGAGAGTTCCACGGCGAGCACGTCGTACTGCTGCTCGCCGAGCACCACGTCGATGATGGGGGTGCCGATGTTGCCGACGGCGGCGGTGCGCAGGCCGGCGGCCTTCAGGATCGACGCCAGCATCTGGGTGGTGGTGGTCTTGCCGTTCGTACCGGTGATGGCGAGCCAGGGGGCGGCGTTCTCACCGCGCAGCTGCCAGGCGATCTCGACGTCACCGACCACGTCCACACCCGCGGCGGCGGCGGCCGCGAACAGCGGGCTGTCGGGCTTCCAGCCGGGCGAGGTGACGACCAGCTCGGTGCCCTCGGGGAGGGTCTCGGCGTCCGCGAGGCGTACGGAGATCCCCAGCTCGGCCAGTTCGGCGGCGCGGGCGCGGTGGCCCTCGCCGTCGCCGCCGTCGACGACGGTCACGACGGCGCCGAGGCCGGCCAGGGCGCGTGCGGCACTGATGCCACTCACGCCGAGACCGGCCACGGTGATGTTCTTGCCCTGCCAGGAGGTCACTTGTCGGCTGCCCATCCCGCGTAGAAGAGACCGAGACCCACGATCACGCACATGCCCTGGATGATCCAGAAGCGGACCACCACAAGGACTTCGGACCAGCCCTTGAGTTCGAAGTGGTGCTGTAGCGGGGCCATCCGGAAGACGCGCTTCCCGGTCATCTTGAACGAGCCGACCTGGATGACGACCGACATGGTGATGAGGACGAAGAGGCCGCCGAGCAGGGCGATCAGGAACTCCGTGCGGGAGCAGATCGCGAGACCGGCGAGCGCGCCGCCGAGGGCCAGCGAGCCGGTGTCACCCATGAAGATCTTGGCGGGCGAGGTGTTCCACCACAGGAAGCCGAAGCAGGCGCCCATCAGGGCGGAGGCGACCACGGCGAGGTCCAGCGGGTCGCGTACCTCGAAGCAGGCGTTCGGGCTGGGCAGGGTCTGCGCGTTGACGCAGGACTCCTGGAACTGCCAGACGCCGATGAAGGTGTAGGCGCCGAAGACCATCACGGCGGCGCCGGTGGCCAGACCGTCCAGACCGTCGGTCAGGTTCACGCCGTTGGACATGGCCAGGATCATGAACAGCGCCCAGACGACGAACAGCACCGGGCCGATCGACCAGCCGAAGTCCGTCACGAACGACAGCTTGGTGGAGGCCGGGGTCAGCCCGCGCGAGTCCTTGAACTGCAGTGCGAGCACCGCGAAGGCGATGCCGACGATCAGCTGGCCGGACATCTTGGCCTTGGCCCGCAGACCGAGCGAGCGCCGCTTGACGATCTTGATGTAGTCGTCGAGGTAGCCGACCACGCCCATGCCCGTCATCAGGAAGAGGACGAGCAGGCCCGAGAAGCTCACCGCCTCACCGGTGATGACCTTCGTCAGGGCGTACGCGACGAGCGTGGCCAGGATGAAGGAGATGCCGCCCATGGTGGGCGTGCCCTTCTTCCCGGCGTGGCCGCGCGGGCCGTCGTCGCGGATGAACTGGCCGTAGCCCTTCCGGGCCAGCAGCTTGATCAGCAGCGGGGTCCCGACAACGGTGAGGAACATGCCGATGACACCGGCGAACAGGATCTGCCTCATCGGCCGGGGACCTCGCCCTCGACAGTGCCCTCGAGCAGGGCCTGGGCCACCCGCTCCAGACCGGCCGACCTGGAAGCCTTCACCAGCACGACGTCACCCGGGCGCAGTTCACTGCGCAACAGGTCGACCGCCGCCTGCGCGTCGGACACGAGCACCGACTCCTCACCCCACGAACCCTCGTTATATGCGCCCAGTTGCAGCCAGGAGGCTTCCCTGCCCCCGACTGCGACGAGCTTGCTCACGTTGAGCCGGACGACAAGTCGCCCGACCGCGTCGTGCTCGGCGAGCGCGTCGTCCCCGAGCTCGGCCATCGGGCCGAGCACCGCCCACGTGCGTCCCCCGTTCGCCCTGCCGGCACCGCCCATCGCGGCGAGCGCGCGCAGTGCGGCCCGCATGGACTCGGGATTCGCGTTGTAGGCGTCGTTGACGATCGTCACACCGTCCGCGCGCTCGGTGACCTCCATCCGCCACCGGGACAGCGTGCCCGCCCCGGAGAGCGCGGTGGCGATCTCCTCGACGGACATGCCCAGTACATGGGCAACGGCGGCCGCGGCGAGCGCGTTCGACACGTGGTGCTCACCGTACAGCCGCAAGGTCACGTCGCTGCACCCGGTCGGTGTTCGCAATGTGAAGGAAGCCTGTCCCCTGTCCGTCATGCGGACTTCGGTGGCCCGGATGTCGGCGTCCTCGGCCTCACCGAACAGCACCGTACGGGCCTTCGTGCGCTCGGCCATGGCACGGACCAGCAGGTCGTCCGCGTTGAGGACGGCGACACCGCCCTCCGCCTCGGCCGGCAGCGCCTCGACCAGCTCCCCCTTGGCCTGGGCGATCTGCTCGCGGCCGCCGAACTCGCCGATGTGCGCGGTGCCGACGTTGAGGACCAGCCCGATCCGCGGGGGCGTCAGGCCGGTGAGGTAGCGGATGTGGCCGATGCCGCGGGCGCCCATCTCCAGGACCAGGTGCTGCGTCTCCTCGGTGACGCGCAGCGTCGTGATCGGCAGGCCGATCTCGTTGTTCAGGTTCCCGGGGGTCCACACGGTCGGCGCGTGGTGCTGGAGCACCTGCGCGACGAGGTCCTTGGTGGAGGTCTTGCCGGCGGAGCCGGTGAGGGCGACGACGTCCGTGCCCAGGCGGGCGACGACGGCCCGGGCGAGCGCCCCGAGGGCGGCCACCACGTCGGGTACGACGATCGCCGGTACGCCCACGGGCCGGGTCGCGAGGACGCCCACGGCGCCGGCGGCCAGCGCGCGTTCGGCGTAGTCGTGGCCGTCGACCCGCTCGCCGACGAAGGCGGCGAACAGGCTGCCCGGCCGGACCTCCCGGGAGTCGTAGACGACGGGACCGGTGACCTGGACGGACGGATCCGGTATGTCGTGGGGCCGCCCGCCGGTGATGTCGGCGATCTCGGCGAGGGAAAGGGCGATCACTGGTTCACCTCGGCCTGTCGGACCGTAGTCGTTTGACCGAGCGCGGCCGCCTGGTCGAGCACGGCCTGGTGCTCGATCGCGGCGCGGAGCACGGTGCGGTCGTCGAAGGGCCGTACGACACCGGCGGTGTCCTGGCCCTGCTCGTGGCCCTTGCCCGCCACCAGCACGGTGTCGCCGGGCCGGGCGCGCGCGACGGCCGCGGCGATGGCCGCGGCCCGGTCGGCGTCGACCAGGACGGTGCCCCGCTCGGCGGGCGGTACGGACACGGCGCCTTCGAACATCGCGGCGAGGATCGCGAGCGGGTCCTCGGAGCGCGGGTTGTCGGAGGTCAGGACGGCCACGTCGGCGTACCGCGCGGCCGCGGCGCCCATCGGGGAGCGCTTGGTGGTGTCGCGGTCGCCGCCGCAGCCGAGCACGATGTGCAGCTTGCCCTCGGTGACCTCGCGCAGGGCGCGCAGGACCGATTCCACGGCGTCCGTCTTGTGCGCGTAGTCGACGACGGCGAGGTACGGCTGTCCCGCGTCCACCCGCTCCAGCCGGCCGGGCACCCCGGGGACCGCGGCGACGCCGTCGGCGGCGGTCTGCGGGTCGAGGCCGGCGGCGGCGAGGGTGACGATCGCGGCGACGGTGTTGGCCACGTTGAACGGGCCGGGCAGCGGCGCGGTCGCCCGGACGCGCTGCCCTTCGGGGCCCAGCAGGGTCAGGGTGGAGCTCGCCGGCCCGAACACCACGTCCTCGGCGCGCCAGTCGGCGGCCGGGTCGCCGGCGGCGGAGAAGGTGACGACCGGGACGGTCGCCTCCTTGACCAGGCGGCGGCCGTACTCGTCGTCCAGGTTGACCACGCCCAGGCGGGCGCGGCGGGGCGTGAAGAGCCCCGCCTTCGCCTGGAAATAGTCGTCCATGTCGGAGTGGAACTCCATGTGTTCCGGGCTCAGGTTGTTGAAGACGGCGACGTCGAAGACGCAGCCGTCGACGCGGCCGAGCACCAGGGCGTGACTGGAGACCTCCATCGCCACGGCCTCGACGCCGCGTTCGCGCATGACCGCGAACAGGGCCTGGAGGTCGGTGGCCTCGGGGGTGGTCCGCTCGGACTTGATGCGCTCGTCTCCGATGCGCATCTCGACGGTGCCGACCAGTCCGGTGCTGCGGCCCGCCGCGCGCAGGCCGCCTTCGACGAGGTACGCCGTGGTGGTCTTGCCGGAGGTGCCGGTGATGCCGATCTGGAGCAGGTCCTCGCCGGGGCGTCCGTAGATCGCGGCGGCGAGCTCTCCCATCCGGCCGCGCGGGTCGGCGACCGCGAGGACCGGCAGGCCGGTGGCCGCGGCGCGTTCGGCCCCCGCGGGGTCGGTCAGCACGGCGGCGGCGCCGAGGCCGGCGGCCTGGGCGGCGAAGTCGGCGCCGTGCGTCCTGGCACCGGGCAGGGCCGCGTACAGGTCTCCGGGGCGGACCGCACGCGAGTCGTGCGTGATCCCGGTGATCTGCGTCGCGGCGGGCGCCGGGATGCCCAGCAGGGTGGCCAGCTCGCCCAGAGGGGTCGGGCGGGCGGACGCGGGCCTGGGCGCTCCCGGCGGCGCTGCCGGGGCGTCTTTCTGGGTGGTTCTGGGCTGATCAGCGTGGGGCACGGCGGTGAGCGTACCGGGCGCGGCGGGCCGGTCGCGAAGCGAGGGCCCGGCCTCGGCGTCGGCAACCGGCTGGTTCCCGGGTTTCGGGGTGATCGTTGTCACTGATGGTGCCTCACGCTTTTCTGGCGGGCCGACCGGGCTGTGGGTCACTGACCGGGCTGCGGACTGGTCTGCGGGGCGGGCTGCGGGGCGGGCTGCGGGCCGGGTTCGTAGGTGACCGGCAGTCCGGCGGGGGCGGTTCCGGTGGGGGCGACCTGAAGGGTCTTGAGGGCGAACTCCATGACCTTCTTGTAGATGGGGCCACAGATCTGGCCGCCGAAGTAGCTGCCCTTCGTCGGGTTCTGGATGGCGCAGTAGACGGTGATCCGCGGGTTGTCCGCGGGGGCGAAACCGGCGAAGGATGCGGTGTAGCCCTTGTACCGGCCGGTGGCCGGATCCACCCGGTTGGAGGTGCCGGTCTTGCCGCCGACCCGGTAGCCGGGGATCTTCGCCTTGGTGCCGGTGCCGTCCTGGTCGTCGACGACGGATTCGAGCATCGCGGCGAGGGTCCTGGCGGTCTCCTGGCTGATCACGCGGTGCTGCTCGGGGGACGGGGCCGGGGTGAGGCGGCCGTCGGGGCCCTTGCTGCCGCGCACCAGGGTCGGCTCGATGCGGACGCCGTCGTTGGCGATGGTCGAGTACACGGAGGCCGCCTGCATGGCGTTGAGGGACAGGCCCTGGCCGAAAGGAATCGTGTACTGCTGCGAGGTGGACCAGTCCTCGGGCTTGGCGAGGATGCCGCGGGACTCGCCGGGGTAGTTCAGCCCGGTGGGCTTGCCGAGGCCGAACTTGGTCAGGTAGGAGTGCAGGACCTTGTTGGACTCGGGCTGGGTGGGCCCGAGCTGGCCGGTGGCCAGGATGGTGCCGATGTTGGAGGACTTGGCGAGGACCCCGTTGAGGGTCAGGTACCAGGTCGGGTGGTCGATGTCGTCCTTGAACAGCCGGTCGCCGCGGTGCAGCCGGTTGGGGACCTCGACGCGGGTCTCGGGCGTGGCCTTCTTCTCCTCCAGCACGGCGGCCATCGACATCACCTTGGCGGTGGAGCCGGGCTCGTACACGTCCTGGAGCGCGGCGTTGCCCATGGCGGCGGAGCTGGCCCGGGTCAGGTCGTTGGGGTCGAAGCCGGGGGCGTTGGCCATGGCCAGCACCTCGCCGGTGCGGGTGTCCTGGACGATGACGTAGCCGCGGTCGGCCTCGGACTTCTGGACCTGCTCGGCGATGGCGCTCTGGGCCGCCCACTGGATGTCGCGGTCGATGGTCAGCACGATGTCCTCGCCGGGGACGGCGGGCTCCTCGTTGGAGCCGGCCGTGGGGACCTTGCGGCCGCCGGACTGGGCGTAGGTGATCTCGCCGTCCTTGCCGGACAGCTTCTTGTCGAGGGAGGACTCCAGGCCGCCGCCGCCCTTGCCGTCGGCGTTGACGTAACCCAGTATCCCGGCGGCGAGGTCGCCGTTCGGGTACACGCGCTTGCTGCTGTCCTCCTTGAACACGCCGGCGAGGACGTTGGCACCGGGGCCGTTGTTCTTCTTGTCGGCCGTCGCCTTGTCCCTGAAGACCCGCTGGAGGTCCTTGATCTGGTTCCAGACCTGCGGGGTCTGACGCTGGGCGAGGACCACGTACCGGGTGTTCCTGGTGCTCAGCTTGGCGGCGAGCTCCTTGGCGTCCTTGCCGAGGATGGGAGCGAGGAGGGCGGCGGCCTGCGCCGGGGCGTCCGGGGCCTTGCTCTCCTGCGGCGTGAACATCTTCGGGTCGGCGGTGATGTCGTACGCGTCGACGCTGGTGGCGAGGGCCACGCCGCGGCGGTCGGTGATCTCGCCGCGCTCGGCGGCCAGCTTGACGCTGGTGTAGCGGTTCTTGGAGGCCTCGGCGGAGAAGGTCGAGGCGTCGACGGCCTGCACCTGGAGCAGCCGGACGACGAAGGCGAGCATGACGAGGGTCAGGCCCACGCTGACGAGGCGCAGCCGGGGGCGGGGGCTGCCGAGCCGGATGGTGTGCGGCCGGCGGGCCGCCGCGGGCCGCCGGGTCGCGGGGCGCGAGGCCGGGCGGGCCGTCGCCCGCGCCCGGTCACCCGGCCTGGACGGCCTGGCCGGCCCCGGCACCCGCCGCCGCGGCGGCTCCTGCGGGCTCACGCGGCCACCGCCTGCGGCGTGCCGGTGCAGCCGTGGCCGCGCTGCGCGAGCGCCCTGGGGCTCCGCCCCGGACCCCCCGCCTCAAGCTCCGGCGGGGCTGAAGGATCCGGGGCTCCGCCCCGGACCCCCCGCCTCAAACGCCGGCGGGGCTGGATGGGCCCCGCGGGGCTGAGTCTTTCAGCCCGTCCGGCGCTTGAGGACCGGATCCGCGCAGAGCCCGGGTGGGGGCCCCTCCCGGACGAAGTCCGGGGGAGGTGGAAGGGCGGGGCGGGGGAAAGCCCCGCAGGGGTCCGCGTCACGACGTCACCTTCCAGGGGTCGGGTTGGACTGTGGCGACCCGCTGGGGGCAACGGGCCGGCCCGGCGAGGCCGACGCCGGGGGTGCGGCCGGAACGGTCGGGCTCGGGGAGGCCTCGGCCGGGACGGCGGTGCCGGCGACCTTGCCGTCCGGGCCGATGAAGACGGGGCTGCCGCCCGGCACCAGGCCGAGCTCCTGCGCCCGCCGCTGCAGCGCGTCGGGGGCCGAGTAGGCGTCCACGTCCCGCTGCAGCGCCTGCTCCTCGTCGGTGAGGGCGGTGGTCTCCTTCTTCAGCTTGCTCAGCTGGAAGGAGCCCTCGTTGAGCGCCGAGTTCAGCAGCAGCAGGCTGATCAGGCCGCCGCCGAGCAGCGCCACGACCAGCAGGACGAACGGCATCCGCGCGGCCTGTCCGCCGGGGCGGGGGCGGGCCGGGCGGCCGCCGAGCGCCCGGCCGAGCCGGGCCGCCTGCCCGCGGGTCAGCGTGGCGACCTTCCCGGCCCTGGTCACAGCAGCGCCTCCCGGATGCGTTCGACCCCGCGGAACCTCGCCGGGGCGGCCCGCCGGTTCTCGGCGATCTCCTCCTCGGTCGGCAGTTCCGCTCCGCGCGTCAGCAGCTTCAGCTTCGGCTGGTACTTCTCCGGTACGACCGGCAGCCCGGGCGGGGCCGTGGAGGCCGCGCCGGCCGCGAAGACCTGCTTGACCAGGCGGTCCTCGAGCGAGTGGTACGAGAGCACCGCGATCCGGCCGCCGACCGCGATCCGGTCCACGGCCGCCGGGATGGCCTTCTCCAGGCCCGAGAGCTCGCCGTTGACCTCGATCCGCAGGGCCTGGAAGGTCCGCTTCGCCGGGTTGCCGCCGGTGCGCTTGGCGGCCTGCGGCAGGGAGTCGCGGATCAGTTCCACGAGCCGGGCGCTGTTGGTGAAGGGCTCCTTGTCCCGCTCCCGGACGACCGCGGACACGATGCGCTTGGCCTGCTTCTCCTCGCCGTACTGGCGCAGGATCCGGACGAGCTCGCCCGGCGCGTAGGTGTTCAGGACCTCGGCGGCGCTGATGCCCGTCGTCTGGTCCATGCGCATGTCCAGCGGCGCGTCCTGCGCGTACGCGAACCCGCGGTCGGCCTCGTCCAGCTGCATGGAGGAGACGCCCAGGTCGAAGAGGATGCCCTGGACGGCCGGGATGCCGAGCCCGTCGAGGACCTCGGCGAGGTCGGCGTAGATCGCGTGGACGAGGGTGGCCCGGTCGCCGAAGGGCGCGAGGCGTTCGCCGGAGAGCCGCAGGGCCTCCTTGTCGCGGTCGAGGCCGATCAGGTGGGCCTCGGGGAACCGGGTCAGCAGGGCCTCGCTGTGGCCGCCGAGGCCGAGGGTGCAGTCGACGACGACCGCCCCGGGCCTCTCCAGCGCCGGGGCCAACAGGTCCAGGCACCGCTGGAGCATCACCGGGACATGTCGGGACTCGCTAGTCAAAGCGCCCTCTCAGATAACGGCGCGGCAGGCATACGCCGCGCCGCGCACGCGGAGTGTTACCAGGGGGCCGGGCGGCCGGTCAGGGCCGGGCTCCGGCCGGTTCGCGTCACTTTAGTGCAACGGTCGCCGCGGTCAACGAACCGCCCCGCGCGCCGTCCACGCCTCTCGGACCGAACCGGCAAAAGCCGCTAATCACCCGAACGGCCGCCTCACACCCACCCCTGTGGGTTAGCTCACAACAAGGCTCGTTGACGTTCTTTGTCCCACCTCACGCGAGGCCTTTACCGGCCGTGACCACTACCGTCGTACCCATGACGACTTCCGCATCCCTGCCTGCAGAGTCCGCGTCCGAGGCGCCCGTCGGCGGATCCGTCACCGACCGGCTGGTCGAGGCGAACCGCCGCTACGCCGCGGAGTTCACCGACCCCGGGATGGACGCCCGCCCGGTGCTCCACGTGGCCGTCGTGGCCTGCATGGACGCCCGACTCGACCTGCACAAGGCCCTCGGCCTGGAGCTCGGCGACTGTCACACGATCCGCAACGCCGGCGGCGTGGTCACCGACGACACCATCCGCTCCCTCACCATCAGCCAGCGGGCCCTCGGCACCCGCACGGTGATACTCATCCACCACACCGGCTGCGGCCTCGAAAGTCTGACCGAGGACTTCCGGCACGAGCTGGAGGACGAGGTCGGCCAGCGTCCCGCCTGGGCCGTCGAGGCCTTCCGGGACGTGGACCAGGACGTCCGCCAGTCCATGCAGCGGGTTCGCACCAACCCGTTCCTGCCCCACAAGGACGATGTGCGAGGCTTCGTCTTCGATGTGCACACCGGGCTCCTGCGGGAGATCGATCCCAGCTCTTGAGTGACACAAGGCCGTAACGCCGTCAAGAATGCGGGGTGGCACCACCCGGGATCCCCCGGGACCGGTGTCCGTGTTTCGGGGTGGGCCGGTCATGCGCCAAGGGCGTCGGCCCTGGAAATGGGCCGAGGAGAACCAAGGTGACGACGTATGACGACCGAGCGAGCCTCGCGGATCTGACCAGCACGGCGGAGCGGGTGCGCCAGTCGGTCGAAAGCGTGATCGAGGGCAAGCCCGAGGTCGTTCGCCTCGCGCTGACCGTGCTCCTCGCCGAGGGGCACCTGCTGATCGAGGACGTACCCGGCGTCGGCAAGACCATGCTCGCCAAGACGCTCGCCAAGTCCATCGACTGCTCGGTGCAGCGCATCCAGTTCACTCCGGACCTGCTGCCCTCCGACATCACCGGTGTCAGCATCTACGACCAGCAGCGCCGCGAGTTCGAGTTCAAGCCGGGCGCGATCTTCGCGCAGATCGTCATCGGCGACGAGATCAACCGCGCCTCGCCGAAGACCCAGTCGGCGCTGCTGGAGTCGATGGAGGAGCGCCAGGTCACCATCGACGGCACGACCTACACGCTGCCCAGCCCCTTCATGGTCGTCGCCACCCAGAACCCGGTGGAGATGGAGGGCACGTACCCGCTGCCCGAGGCCCAGCGCGACCGCTTCATGGCCCGCGTCTCCGTCGGCTACCCCAGCCCCGAGGCCGAGCTCCAGATGCTCGACGTGCACGGCGGGGTCTCCCCGCTCGACGACCTGACGGCCGTCGCGCACGCCCACGACATCATCAAGCTCATCGAGGCCGTCCGTGAGGTGTACGTGGCCGAGCCCGTCCGGCGCTACGTCGTCGACCTGGTCGCCGCCACCCGCACCCACCCCGACCTGCGGCTCGGCGCCTCGCCCCGCGCCACCCTGCACCTGCTGCGCGCCGTGAAGGCCTCCGCCGCGCTCGCCGGCCGGGACTACGTCCTGCCCGACGACGTCCAGGCCCTGGCCGCCCCGGTCCTCGCGCACCGGCTGCTGCCCACCGCGCAGGCCCAGCTGAACCGGCGCACCGCCGAGCAGGTCGTCCACGACATCCTGCAGCGCACCCCCGTCCCGGCCGCGCACGCCCGCGGCGAGATGCCGCCCGGCGCGGGCATCCGGGGCTTCTGATGAGTGCCGGTGCCCCGCGCGGCGCCGGCGGCCCGGGGGACGGCGGCGGGTTCCGCGCCTCACTGTCCGGGCTGACCACCCGCGGCCGCTCGTTCCTGGCCGCCGGGATAGCCGCGGCCGCCTGCGCGTACGTCCTGGGCCAGGGGGAACTGCTCCGCGTCGGCCTGCTGCTCGCCGTCCTGCCGCTGATCTGCGTCTACGCCCTGCACCGCACCCGCCACCGGGTCTCCGGCAGCCGCCGGCTGAGCCCGGGACGGGTGCCCGCGGGCGCCGAGGCCCGGGTGCAGCTGCGCATGGACAACGTCTCCCGGCTCCCCACCGGTCTGCTGATGCTCCAGGACCGGGTGCCCTACGTCCTGGGCCCGCGCCCGCGCTTCGTCCTGGACCGGGTCGAGCCCGGCGGACGCCGCGAGGTGTCCTACCGGGTCCGCTCCGACCTGCGCGGCCGCTATCCGCTGGGACCGCTCCAGCTGCGGCTGACCGACCCCTTCGGACTGGTCGAGCTGACCCGCTCCTTCAGCACCTGTGACACCCTCACCGTCATCCCGCGCACCGAGCCCCTGCCGCCGGTCCGGCTGACCGGCGAGTCCAACGGCTACGGCGACGGCAGCCGCCGCTCGCTGGCCCTGGCCGGTGACGACGACGTGATCCCGCGCGGCTACCGGCGCGGCGACGACCTGCGCCGGGTGCACTGGCGCTCCACGGCCCGCTACGGCGAGCTGATGGTCCGCCGCGAGGAACAGCCGCAGCGCAGCCGGGCCACCGTCCTGCTGGACACCCGGCGCCTCGCCTTCGACGGCGCCGGCCCCGACTCCGCCTTCGAGTGGGCCGTCTCGGCGGCCGCCTCCAGCCTCGTGCACGTGCTGGAGCAGGGCTTCTCCGTACGGCTGCTGACGGACACCGGGGACTCGGTGCCCGGTGACGGCGGGGGCGGCTTCACCGCCGGCGGGCAGGAGTCCGCGGAGGCCGCCGGACTGATGATGGACACCCTCGCCGTGGTCGGGCACTCCGACGGCGCCGGGCTCTCGCGGGCCTACGACGCGGTGCGCGGCGCCGGCGCGGGAGGCTTCGGCGGAGCCGGCGGTGACGGGCTCCTCATCGCCTTCCTCGGCGACCTGGACGACGTACAGACGGAACTGGCGGCCAGGATGCGCCAGCGCACCTCGGGTGCGGTGGCCTTCGTACTGGACTCCGCGGCCTGGGGCGGGCAGCCCGCACCCGGGCACGCCGTGCCCCCGCTGGAGGAGCGGCTGCGCAGGCTGCGCGACGCCGGCTGGACGGCGCTGGCCGCCCTGCCCGGGGTGGCCTTCGGCGAGCTGTGGCGACAGGCCGGCACCGCGCGCGTCGGTACGGGGACTTCCGGAGGTCGGGCATGAGCGGGCGGGCGAAACTGACGCTGTTCGCGGCACTGGCGACGCTGCTCACCTCGTGGTCGCTGGCCCCGCTGGTCGAGTCCCAGGCCTGGCTGCTGCAGGGGGCGCTGCTGCTGGGCGTCCAGAGCGCGGTGGGGGCCGGGGCCCGGCGGGTGCCGCTGGCGCGGTCGCTGACCGTGGCCGCACAGCTGCTGGTGTCGCTGCTGCTGCTCGTGTTCCTCTTCGCCGGCAAGGGCGAATCCACGGGGAGCGGGCCGCTGGCGTACCTGGTGGACGATTTCGGTTCGCTGTTCGGGCAGGGCGTCCGGGACGTCGGCGAGTACGCCATCCCGGCCCCGCTGACGGACGGCATCCGGCTGCTGCTGGTGTCCGGGGTGCTGCTGATCGGACTGCTGGTGGAGACGCTGGCGGTGGCCGCGCGGACGGCCGCCGCGGCCGGGCTGCCGCTGCTCGCCCTGTACTCGGTGGCCGCGGGTCTGTCGGGCGGCGGGGAGGCCTCCTGGTTCTCCTTCCTGCTGGCGGGCTGCGGGTACCTGCTGATGCTGCTGGCCGAGGGCCGCGACCGGCTCGCCCAGTGGGGCCGGGTCTTCGGCGCGGCCCCGCGCGGCCGGGGCGCCGCCGATTCCGGGCTGAGCAGTGGCGCGGGCGGGCAGGCGACGGCCCCGGCGCGGTTCGGACGGCGGATCGGCGCGGTGGCCCTGGGCGTGGCGCTGGCGGTGCCGGCGGCGCTGCCCGCGCTCGGCGGCGGGCTGCTGGGCGGCGATCAGGACGGCGGCGAGAACGGCGGCGGTGCGGGCGGGACGATCTCGGCGGTCAACCCGCTGGTCTCCCTGCAGAGCAACCTGAACACGCAGGACAACCGGGTCATCCTCAAGTACCGGACGAACAGTCCGCAGCAGAGCGAGCAGTACCTGCGGATCCTCGCGCTGGACGAGTTCAACGGCGTCAAGTGGGAGGCCTCCGGGCGGGCCCTGACCGATGTGCCCGAGGTGCTGCCGAAGCCGACCGGGCTCAACGACCAGGTGCGGGTGACCTCGACGGAGGTGACCACCACCATCTCGGCGGCGGACAGCTACACGCAGCGCTATCTCCCCATGCCCTATCCGGCGACCTCGGTGAAGATCGACGGGAAGTGGCGGTTCGAGCCCACCGGCCGGACCCTGGTCGGCGACCAGCTGGGCAGGGACAGGTTCCAGACCGTCCAGGGCGCGGGCTACTCGGTGCAGAGCCTGCTGCTGAAGCCGACGGCGCAGCAGCTGCAGAAGGCCCCCGAGCCGGACCGGGCCATCCGCGACGAGTACACGAAGGTGCCGGACAACCTGCCGGCGGTGGTCGCCGACACGGCCCGCCAGGTGACGCAGGGGACGAAGGACGACTACACGCGGGCGGTGAAGCTGCAGGACTACTTCGCCGTGAACGGGGGCTTCCGCTACAACACGAGGACGGCCTCGGGCACGGGCCCGGGGGCGGTCGCGCGGTTCCTCGCCGACAAGGAGGGCTTCTGCATCCACTTCGCCTTCTCGATGGCGGCGATGTCCCGCACCCTGGGCATCCCGGCCCGCGTGGCGGTGGGCTTCACGCCCGGTGAGAAGCAGCCCGACGGCAGCGTGAACGTGTCGATGCGGGACGCGCACGCCTGGCCGGAGCTGTACTTCGAGGGCGTGGGCTGGACCCGGTTCGAGCCGACGCCGCGGTCCGGCATCAACGTGCCGGACTACTCCCGGCCGCAGACCCCGGCGGCCCAGCAGCCGTCCGCGCCGGCGCCGCTGCCCTCGCAGAGCTCCGCGCAGCCGTCGGCGGCGCCTTCGGCGTCCGCCGAGTGCCCGCCCGAGCTGAAGAAGCTCGGCGAGTGCGGGACGCCGGCGGCCGCGCAGGGCCCGGCCCACGGCGACGGGCCGTCGGTGACGACGGTCCTCGGCTGGACGGCGGCCGTCCTGGCGGTACTGGCCCTGCCGCTGCTGCCGCTGCTGTGGCGAAGCCGGCTGCGGGCCCGCCGCCTGCGGAGCGGAGAGGTCCTGACGGTGTGGCGGGAGCTGGGCGACGCCGCCTGGGACGTGGGCGTGGTCCCGGACGAGGCGCTGTCCCCGCGCCGGGCGGCGGACCGGGTCGTGGACCTGGGCCGCCTGGACGCGGAGGCCGCGGCCGCGGTCCACCGGGTCGCGGGCGCGGTGGAACGGGCCCTGTACGCGCCGCCGGGCGCGGAGGTCTCGTACCCGGGGCTGGCGGACGACGTGCTGCTGACCCGCGCGGGCCTGCTGGCCGCGGTGAGCCGCCCGGCGCGCCTGCGCGCCCTGCTCCTCCCCCGCTCGGCCACCCGCCTCGCCTGGACGGCCTCCACCCGCTGGTCCGCGATCACCTCAACGGTCGCGGCCCGCCTGACCGCCCTCCGCCTCCGGCTCCCGCTACGGGGCCGCGGCTGAAACGCAGCCTCGCCGGCGTTTGAGGCGCGGGGTGCGGGGCGGGGCCCCGGTCTTTGAGGGCAGGCGGGCTGCGCCCAGGAGGAGGCGGCTGGACCCGCGGACGCGAGAACGCGGCGAGGCTCGATCCCCCCGAGCCCCGCCGCGTTCGCGTACTGCGTCACCGGGTTCGTGTCCCCCGCCCGGCCACGGTAGGAGGTACCCGGTCCGCTCCGCAGCCCCGTGTCGGCGGTGCGGACCGGGTCTCCTGTCCGTTGCTCCCAGTCTGGCGTCTGCGCAGGTGGGAGCCCATCCGCGCACGTACTCATTTCCGCGCCTAGGTACGGATACTCAGCCGTCGCGGCAGGCCCCACCAGTTGTACGGGCTGCCGCGCCCCCGCGGCACCGCCGACTGGGGGGTGCTCGCCGCCCCGTACGGGTTCAGCGGTTGCCGCTGACCCGGCCCCGCAGCAGCAGCGACAGCGCCGAGTGGACGTCGTCGAGGGACCGCTCGCGCTGGAAGGACTGCCAGTCCAGCGCGGCCACCAGCACCATCCCGACCATCGCGGCCGCGGTGAGCGGCACGTCGATCTCGGCGCTCAGCTCACCGCGTTCGACGCCCTCGCGCAGCACCTTCTCCACGACGGCCACCGCCTCCTGCCGGACCACCATCAGCGTGGACTGCCACGTGCGGTTGGTCCGCCACAGCTCGGCGACGTACAGCTGGGTGAAGGCCGGGTAGCGGTCGATGAAGACGAGGCCGGCGCGGATCATCGCGTCGAGCGCCTCGACGCGGCTGCCGCCGCGCGCCTCCGTCTCCTCCGCCGCCGTCCGCAGCGAGACCGTCAGCAGCCCGACCCCGTGTCGCAGCAGCTCCTCGAAGAGCTCGTTCTTGCTCGCGAAGTTGTAGTAGACGGTGCCCTTCGCGACGCCCGCCCGCTCGGCGATCTCATCGACCGTGGTCGCGGAGAAGCCCTGCTCCGCTATGAGGGTGACGGCCGCTTCGTAGAGCTTCTGCCGGGTGGCCTGCCGACGGCCCCCGCCGGTACCCGTGCCGGTGCTGCTGCTGTCCATGGCGCTGATTGTCACAGGTCAACACGTCCCTACAGGCTCAGGTCGGGGTGCAGTCGGTCCATGGTCCACACCTGCTTGCCGCGGGCGGCGAGCGAGGTCAGCGCGAGCGCTCCGACGGTGAAGGCCGCGAGGACCGCGAATCCCTGCCACACCGGGCCGAGGTCGCCACCGGTGATGAGGCGGCGCAGGCTCTCGACCACGTACGACATCGGCAGGTAGGGGTGGACGGCGTTGAAGAAGTCCGGGCTGGTCTGCACGGGGTAGGTGCCGCCGGCGGAGGTCAGCTGGAGCATCAGGACGGCGAGGACGAGGATCCGCCCGGCCGCGCCGAACTTGGCGTTGAGCCACTGGATGATCGCCGCGAAGCAGGCGCTGACCAGCAGCAGGAAGGCGATGGTGAGGGCCGGGTGGGCCATCTTCAGGCCGAGGTCCGGGGCCCAGTGGAGCACCGACATCAGCAGGGCGACCTGGGCCGCGCCGATCCCCACCACGGGCAGCCAGCCGGCGAGGGCGATCCGCCAGGGCGAGGCGCCGGCGGACAGGGCCCGCCGGTTCATCGGGGCGATCAGCATGTAGGCGACCATCGCGCCGACCCAGAGGGAGAGCGGGATGAAGTAGGGCGCGAAGCCGGTGCCGTAGTTGGGCGCCTTGTGCAGGGACTGGTTGGCGAGCCTGATCGGGTCGGCCATGACCTCGGTGCGGGCGTCGCGCTGCTGCTCGTCGTAGTCGGGGATCTTGCCCGCGCCCTCGTGGAGGCCGCCGGCGAGCTCGCCGGTGCCGTCGACGAGCTTGTACATGCCGCCGTCGAGGCGGTGGGCGCCGTCGCCGAGCTTGCCGACGCCGTCGCTGAGCTTGCCCGAGCCGGTGGTGGCGGAGCCGATGCCGGTGTGCAGCTGGGCCATGCCGGTGGCGACCTTGTGGGCGCCGGTGTTGAGGGCGTTGACCTTGGCCACCGCCGCGTCGAGGTCGCCCGCGAGCTGCGGGGCCTTGACGACGAGCTCCCGGGCCTTGTTCTCCAGGTCGGTCAGCTGGGTGCGGAGCTTGGACACGTCCCCGTTCGTGTTCTTGGCCAGGGTGCTGACGTCACCGCTGAGTTCGGCGGCCTCGGCCGCGTCGTCCCTGACCCTCTTCAGTTCGGGGCAGGAGGCGAGGTGCGGTTCGGCGCCGGGGGTGACGCAGTGCTTGGTGTAGTACGCGTCCGCGCCGGTGGAGGCCCGCTTGGCGACGGCCGCGGCGGCCGGAGCCTTCTCGGCGAACGTGTCGAGGTGGTTCTTGACCACCTTCGCGCTGTCGGCGACCAGCTCGGCGGTGTCCGCCAGGTTCTTGGGGTCCTTGACGAAGGGGCGGGCCTTGTCGGCCGCTCCGTTGACCTTGTCGGCGAGGGACTGGGTGCCGTCGGCGACGTCCTTCGACCCGGTCTCCAGCTTCCCGGCGGCCGTGTTGAGCTTCTTCAGGCCGCTGTTGAGCTCGCCGGTCTTCTCCCCGGCCGTGTCGAGGCCCTCGGCGAGCTCCTTCGCGCCCTCCTGGGCCTTGCCCGCCCCGTCCTTGAGCTTGTCGGCGCCGTCGGCGGCCTCGGCGGTCTTGTCGTGCAGGTCGGAGAAGTTGACGAAGATCTTGTCGAGGAAGCCGCGGGAGGCGTTGGTGGACGCCGCCGAGCGGACCTCGGAGAAGACGGAGCGCGAGATCGAGCCGACGACGTAGTTGTTGGAGTCGTTGGTGCGGACCTGGAGGGCGCCGGTGGCGGGGTCGTCGCCCGCGCTGGAGGCGATCTTCGCGCTGAAGTCCTCGGGCATGGTGAGGGTCAGATAGTACGTCCCGTTCTCCAGGCCCTTGGCCGCCTCCTTGGGGCTGACCTCGCGCCAGTCGAAGGTCTTGCTGTCGCGGAGCTTCTTGGTGAGCTCACCGCCCGCGTCCAGGGGCTTGCCGTCGACGGTCGCGCCGCGGTCGGAGTTGACGAGGGCGACGGGCACCTTGTCGAGGCGGTGGTACGGGTCCCAGAAGGACCAGAGGTACAGGGCTCCGTAGAGCAGCGGGAGCAGGAGCAGCGCGATGAGGGCGGCCACGGGCAGCTTCCCCCGCCCGAACCGCTTCATCTCAAGCGCGGCCAGCTTCGGCGACCTCATCGTCCGCCCCCTTCGTGTCGTCGTTCTCGGTGTCGGTGTCGCCGTCGTTCTCGGTGTCGTTCCCGGCGGTGGCGTCGGTGTCCGGGCCGGCGTCCGCGTCGCCTTCGGCCTCGGCCTCGGGGGCGCTCTTGGCGGCGCTTCCCCAAGTGATCTTCCGGTCGGCGGCCGCCGGCGCGACGGTGACGGGCACCTCCGGTGTGTCCGGTGCCGCCGGTGCGTCCGGTGCCTCCGGGCCGGTCCGCAGGACCACCGCGTCGGCCGGCGCCTCGCTGCACACCGCGAGGACCGTGGTCCCGCGGGCGGCGATCGAGCGGAGCAGGCCCCAGGCCTCGGTGCGCTCGGTGTCCGAGAGCTTGAGGTCGAGGTCGTCGAGGGCCAGCAGCCGCGGGGACCCCAGCAGGGCGATGGCGACGGACAGCCGTACGGCCTCCAGGCGTTCCAGGTCCCGTACGGAGGTGCGCTCGCCCTTGGGCAGCGTGCCGAGGTCGAGTCCGGCGGCGGCCAACGCCTCGTCGATCCGGGCCGCGGCGCGGGCGCGGCGCTCGGCGCGGGGCCGCAGCAGGGCGCGCACCGGGGCGTCGTAGCGGCGCTGGAGCAGGGCGCCCTCGCGCAGCTGTTCCGCGACGGTGAGGGCCTGGTCGAGGTCGTTGACCCCGGGGACGTGGGCGAGGGCGGCGATCCGGCGGACGGCGGCCATCTTCTTCGGCAGCCGGTGCTGGTCGATCTCGGCGTGGCCCTGAGTGGGCTTCATCCGTCCGGTGAGGGCCAGGAGCAGGCAGGTCCGGCCGCTGCCGGAGGGGCCTTCGACCGCGATGAGCGAGCCGGGCGCCGCGTCGATGCCGATTCCCCGGAACGCCCAGCCGCGCGGGCCCTTGAGTCCGAAGCCCTCGGCTTTGACGGCCGCGCCGTGCGGGCTGTCCACGCCGTCCCCCTTCTTTTTGAACTGACCGGTCAGTTCAAAAACTAGCACCCTCTTCCGCACCAGGCGTGCAGGAGGGGGCAGTTGCAGCGGATACGGCCGTAAAAGTGCAGGTCAGGGAGATTGTCAGTGGGGCAGGTCACGATGGGGGCAACGCATCGACAGGAGGTTCGTCATGGCCACACCGTCCCCGTCCCCTGTCCACCCCGTCCTGCGCAAGTCGACGGCCGATCCGGCGGCGCTCGACCTGCTCGCCAAGGCCCGCAGCGGCCTGACCGAGGCCGCCCTGCTGAGCCGGCCCAACGAGCGGTACGCCACCGCACACCTGGCCGCCCTGCGCACCGCCGCGGCCGTGCTCGCCGCGCGCGGCCGGCCCGAGCCGGTGAACCCGCGGCGGCGGCCCCGGATCCGCAGCGCGTGGGAGCTGCTCCCCGAGCTGGCGCCGGAGCTCGCCGAGTGGAGCGCGCTGTTCGCCTCCGGTGCGGCCCGCCGGGCCCGGGCCGAGGCGGGCATAGCGGACGCGGCGAGCGGCCGGGACGCGGACGATCTGGTGCGCGCCGCCTCGATGTTCCTGCGCCTGGTGGAGCGGATGCTCGCCGTCCGGGCACCCGCCCCGAGCCTGCAGCAGGCCCTGCCGCAACCGCGCCCGGAGCGTCCGGACGCGCGATGAGCTGCCCGGCTGCGGAAGGCCATAAGGTAGACCGGGGTGGGGCACGGACCGCTCACCCCTTCCCTACCGCGCCGAGGAGCCATCAGCCGTGTCGGACACTTCCCGCCCCCGTGCCTCTCTCCGCACCGCCGTGGTGTGGGAGGTCCTCAAGGAGGCGCTCGACCGCCGGGTGAAGGCGACCGGGCGGGACGTGCTGGACGTGCTCGACACCGGTGGCGGCACCGGCAAGTTCGCCGTGCCGGTGGCCCGTCTGGGCCACCGGGTCACCGTGGTCGATCCCAGCCCGAACGCGCTGTTCGGGCTGGAGCGCCGGGTGTCCGAGGCCGGCGTCGCCGACCTGGTCCGCGGCGTCCAGGGCGACGCCCAGGGCCTGTTGGACGTGGTCGAGCGGGACGCGTACGACGTGGTGCTCTGCCACGGCGTGCTGGAGTACGTGGACGACCCGGCCGAGGGCGTGGCCAACGCCGTCGCGGCCCTGCGGCCGGGCGGCACGCTCAGCCTGCTGGCCGCCGGCCTCGGCGGAGCCGTGCTCGCCCGCGCGCTGGCCGGGCACTTCACGGAGGCCCGTACCGCCCTGACCGACCCGGCCGGCCGCTGGGGCTCCGGTGACCCGGTGCCGCGCCGCTTCACCGCCGAACAGCTCTCCGAGCTCGTGGGCGGCTCCGGTCTGGCCGTCGGCGCCGTCCACGGCGTGCGGATCTTCGCCGACCTCGTCCCCGGGGTCCTGGTGGACACCGAGCCGGGCGCCGTGGAGGCGCTGCTGCGTCTGGAGGAGGCCGCGGCGGAGCTGCCCGCCTTCCACGCGGTCGCCACTCAGCTGCACGTGCTCGGCCAGAAGCAGGGCTGAACTGCGATCTTCCGCCCACGGAGTCGGCCGCAGACCCTACGTTCCGGCGGTCGGCCCCGTATGATCGAGTGCAGTGACCGGCATGGTGGACGGACCATTGGGGAATAAGGGCCTCAGTGACCGCTCCCGCGGCGGTACGGTTTCGAGCAGTGGCTTTACCAGCTGTTGTCTTTTCTGGGCTGTGTGTCTTTTTGGAACGTGGCGTAGAGGGCGGGTGTCACGGGGGCGATTCCCCGCCTATCCTGAAGGGGACCCCTGGTCGCTACCCCCCGCGACCGACGGATGAGGAGGACTCCCGTGCCGCTCTCGGAGCACGAGCAGCGAATGCTCGAGCAGATGGAGCGAGCGCTGTACGCCGAAGATCCCAAGTTCGCGACAGCGCTTGAGGGAAGCGGACTGCGTACGTACACCCGGCGACGGGTCTACCAGGCAGTCGCAGGCATTGTGGTGGGTATCGCGCTCCTCATGACCGGTGTGATCATTCCGAACGTGCTCTGGATCAGCGTGGTGGGATTCCTCGTCATGCTGGGCTGTACGGTCCTCGTGGTCACCGGTTGGCGCAAGGCACCCAAGCCTGGCGAGCAGCCCGTCTCCGGAAGTGCAGACGGTCCGGCCCATGGCCGGAACCGGCAGCGTCGGTCGATGATGACCCGCATCGAGGAACGGTGGCAGCGCCGCCGTGACGAGCAGGGGCAGTAGCCCCCGAACGGTTCTGAGCGAGGGGACGGCCGCCGTCGGGCGACCGTCCCCTCGCCGTTCTGTCCCCGTTCTGTCACCGTGCCCGCGTTCTGCCCGGCGCACCGGTGCCCGTACGACATGATGATCCAATGAGTGTGCTCCCCCTGGTCTTCACCAGCGGCTGGGCCAGTGGGATCAACGCCTATGCCGTGGTCCTCCTGCTCGGCGTCTTCGGCCGGACCGGTCTGACCGACGAGGTCCCCGCGTCCTTGCAGCGCACGGACGTGCTGATCGTCGCCGCGGTGCTGTTCCTCTGCGAGGCGGTCGCGGACAAGATCCCGTACGTCGACTCGATATGGGACACCGTCCACACCGTCATCCGCCCGCTCGCCGGAGCCGTGATCGGTGCGCTGCTGGCCGGGCAGAGCGGCTCGCTGTCCGACATCGCCGCCGGCGCGATCGGCGGCTCCACCGCGCTGGCCAGCCATTTCGTCAAGGCCGGCACCCGGATGGCGATCAACACCTCGCCCGAGCCGTTCACCAACGTGGGCATGAGCATCGCCGAGGACCTCGGTGTGGCCGGCCTCGTCACCTTCGCGATGTTCAACCCGCAGGCCGCCGCCGTCATCGCGGCCGTCCTGCTGGCCGCCGGACTGGCCATACTCGTCTTCCTCTGGAGCCGGATCCGCCGCTTCCTGCGCCGCCGTGCCCAGCGCCGCGAGGAGAAGCGGCTGGCCGCCGAGGCCCGCGAGGTCACCGGGGCCCCACCCCTCTGACCACGGCCGGACCGAGGGGGTCGATAGGCTCGGCCGCATGGCACGAATTGCGGTGATCGGCGCCGGCATGGGCGCGATGGCGACGGCGGCCCGGCTGGCCGTGGCGGGGCATCAGGTGGCGGTGTACGAGCGCGGGGCGACCTACGGCGGCGCCGTCGGCCGCTACGAGCGCGAGGGCTTCGCCTTCGACACCGGGCCCGGCCTGCTGCACCTGCCCGCCGTCTACCGCGACCTGTTCGTGAAGACCGGCAAGCGGTCCCTGGAGGACTGCGTCGACCTGGTCCAGGTGGACCCCGCCGTCCGACACGTCCTCCCCCACCGCGGCATCGACGTCACCCTGCCCGGCGCCTCGCACGGCGGGGTCGCCGCCGCCCTCGACGCCGCCTCCGGGCAGGGCGCGGGCGAGCGCTGGAACGCCCTGCTGGGCCGTGCCCGGGACGCCTGGGACGCCACCCGGCGCCCGCTGCTGGAGGAACCGCTGCGGGACGGGGCCCGGCAGGCACTGTGCGAGGACCCGTACCCGGCCCTGCGCCGCGGCGGGCTGTTCCGCCGCCGCCCGCCGACCCTCGCCGAGGTGGCCGACCGCGAGCTGGGCGGCGCGCTCGGCGAGCTGCTGACCGGTGTCGTGCGCGGCTACGGGATCGACCCCGCCACCGCGCCCGGTTCGGCCACGGTGCTCCCGTACATGGAGCAGACCTTCGGCAGCTGGTACGTGCGCGGCGGGATGCGCGCCCTGGCCACCGCCGTGTACGAGCGCTGCCTGGAGCGGAAGGTCGCCTTCACGTTCGGGGCGGAGGTGCGCGAGGTCCTGGTCCGCGACGGCCGCGCGGCCGGGCTGCTGCTGGCCGACGGCAGTGAGGTGGCCGCCGATCACGTGGTCTGCGCGATCGACCCCCGGCAGCTGTCCGCCGGCCCGCCGCGACGGCCGGCGGACGCGGTCCCGGCCCGCGGGCCGCAGGCACCCGGCCGGATCACGCTGCTGCTCGCGCTGCGCGGCGCCCGCCCCGCCACGGCCGTCCACCGCACCCTGGTGCACGCGCCGGGGGCGCAGGTCACCGTGCTGCGCCCGGACGACCCGGCCACCCGGCCCGACGCGGAGCACGAGGCGGTCACGGTGAGCGCCGTGTACGGGCCCGGGACCTCGGACCCCCGGGAGCTGCTGGACCTCGCGGAGAAGGCCGTCCAGGGGTTGCGGGAGCGGCTGTTGTGGCAGGAGGTGCGCACCCCGGCCGATGTCGAGGCGGCGACCGGTGCGCCGGGCGGCGCCGTGCCGCCGCCCGCCCTCGCGGGGGCCGGCGGCCGGCTGCTCCACCCGGCCAACACCACGGAGGTGCCCGGGCTCTACCTGGCGGGCGGCTGGGCGCATCCCGGCGGCGGGCTGCCGCACGCCGGGATGACCGGGGCGCTGGTGGCCGGACTGATCGTGGAGGGCGCGGAGTTCCGCGGCTCGCGGTGACCGCTGCGCGCAGGGGTGGGGGGGAGGGGGGGGGGGAGGGGGGGGGGGGGGGGGGGGGGGGGGGGGTGTGGCGGCGGGGGGGGGGGGGGGGGGGGGGGGGGCCTGGGGGGGGGGGGGGTGGCGGGGGCCGGGGGGTCCCCGCACCCCGCTTCCTGAACATCGCC
>NZ_JBVHWW010000009.1:108346-166437 GCF_055563995.1 Streptomyces sp. NPDC029164
AGTGGGCGGACCGGTCCGCGGACCGGTCCGCGCGGGGGTCAGTAGCGGTACTGCTCGTACTCGCCGGGCTGGGAGTACGGGTACTGCTGCGGCGGCTCGGCCTGCTCGTCCCCCGGGTAGGGCTGGCCGGCCCCGTCGGTGGACCGCTGCTGGGGGACCCAGACCCCGCCGGGCGGGGTGTCCGTGGAGTACTGCTGCTGCCCGTAGTCGGCGTACGCGGTGTAGTCGTACGGCTGGGGCGGGGCGACACCGCCGCCGGTGCCGATGTACGGGTCCGAGTAGGCGGCGTAGACCTGCTGCTGGCCGCCCGTCGGGTAGCCGCCGGAGTAGTCGTACCCGCCGCCCTGGTTCTGCGGGTCGTAGTACGCCGCGTACTGGTGGGCGTCCTGTTCCGCCGTGGTGAACGGCGAGGCGAAGGCCGCCGTCTGGGCGGCCTCGGGGGCCTGCGCGAAGCTCTGTATCCCGTAGGACCCGGTCTCCTCGGGCACCGGTTCCGGGCTGTAGACCTCTTCGGCCGCGGCCTGGTACGGCCGCTCGTCCGCCGCCCCGTCCGCGTCCTCGTAGGCGAGCGCGGTGACCTGGAGCGCGGGCTCCCGCTGTGTGGCCGGGCTTCCGGACCGGCGGCGTCTGGACTGCCGTACGGGTTCCCCGCCACGGCGCAGGGCCCAGCCGGCGACGAAGCCCTTGCGGAAGGAGAGCGTCACCAGGGTCTGGCCCACGGCGAACGCCGCCGCGCCGGCCCCGATGACCGGCACCGACGGCAGCACCACCCCGGCGACCACGCCGAGGAAGCCCGCGAAGGCGAGCAGGCGCCAGCGGAGCCGGGCCTTGTACTGCATCAGGACCTCGGCAAGCAGCCACAGCGCGACGAAACCGAACGCGATGTAGAGGACCGTCATTCCCATGCATGGCCCCTCTCGGTACGGCCGCCGGCGCGGGAACGGGGGGCGGCCGCTCAGGCCCGCTGGTGCAGGCCCAGGTTCTCGTAGATTTCGAGAGTCGCCGTGGAATTGTTCAGCGTGATGAAGTGCAGCCCCGGGACACCCTCGGACAGCAGCCGCGCGCAGAACTCCGTGGCGAACTCGATGCCAATGGAGCGTACAGCGGCCGGATCGTCCTTGACGGCGAGCATGCGCTCTTTCACGTGCGCGGGGAAGACCGCGTTGCTGAGTTGGGGCAGCCGGTCGAGCTGCTTGATCGCCACAACAGGCATGACCTCGGGGATGATCGGGGTCTCGCAGCCCGCCTTCTCGGCGCCGTCGCGCAGCCGCAGATATTTCTCCGGATCGAAGAACATCTGGGTGATCGCGTAGTCGGCGCCCGCGCGGCACTTGTCCACGAAGTGCCGGATGTCCGTGTCCCAGTCCGTCGAACGCGGGTGCATCTCGGGGAAGGCCGCGACGCCGACGCAGAAGTCGCCGGACTCCTTGACGAGGCGGACCAGGTCGGCGGCGTAGTGCACGCCCTCGGGGTGCGCCACCCACTCGCCCATGGGGTCGCCCGGCGGGTCTCCGCGCACGACGAGCATGTTCCGGATCCCGGCGTCGGCGAACTGCCCGATGACGTTGCGCAGTTCGGCGACCGAGTGGTCCACGGCGGTGAGGTGCGCGACGGGCGTCAGGGTGGTGTCCGCGGCGATCTCCTGGGTGGCCTTCACGGTGCCGCCGCGGGTGGAGCCGCCGGCTCCGTAGGTCACGGAGACGAAGCTGGGGGATACCGCCTCGACCCGGCGCAGGGCGTTCCAGAGGTTGCGTTCGCCCTTCTCCGTCTTCGGGGCCCAGAACTCGAAGGAGTACGAGCGCCCGGACGCGAGGAGGTCGCGGACCGTGTGTGCACGATCCGACCAGGTGGAAGCGGTACCAGAGGCCATGTGGGCAGGTTAGACGCGGCCGGCCGGTCACCGAAGCGCTGTCCGCCTTTTGGACACGTTTTTGGACACTTGGTCGCGCGGCGCTGGCGAAGCACTTTCCAATCCGCTAGGGCGCGCTACGGCTGTCCGGGTGTCCGGGGTGTCCGCGGTGTCCGGGCGGACAGGACTCAGCCGAGCCGGGCCCGGACACGCTGGGCGAGCTCCGCGGCGGCCGCACCGGGGTCGGTGGCCTCGGTGAGGGCGCGGACGACCACGACGCGGGTGGCGCCGGCGTCCAG
This sequence comes from Streptomyces sp. NPDC029164, assembly GCF_055563995.1. Lineage (NCBI taxonomy): Bacteria > Bacillati > Actinomycetota > Actinomycetes > Kitasatosporales > Streptomycetaceae > Streptomyces > Streptomyces sp. NPDC029164. The sequence continues at coordinate 110,495 of NZ_JBVHWW010000009.1, forward strand.
CACCTCGTCCAGGTTCGTGCTGTCGATGCCGCCGATGGCGAACCAGGGGCGGTCCTGCTCCCGCGAGGCCGCGTACCGGACCAGGCCCAGGCCGGGTGCGTGGCGGCCGGGCTTGGTGGGCGTGGGCCAGCAGGGGCCGGTGCAGAAGTAGTCCACGCCGGGCTCGGCGACGGCCGCGTCGACCTCGTCCTCGGCGTGGCAGGAACGGCCGATCAGCACTCCCTCGCCGAGGACGGCGCGGGCCGCGGGGACGGGGATGTCGCCCTGGCCGAGGTGCAGGACGTCGGAGCCGATGGCGTGGGCGACGTCCGCGCGGTCGTTCACGGCGAGGAGCCTGCCGTGGCGGCGTGCGGCCTCGGCGAACACCCGGAGGTGGTCGAGTTCCTCCCCCGCCTCCATGCCCTTGTCCCGGAGCTGGACGATGTCCACGCCTCCGGCCAGGACGGCGTCGAGGAACTCGGGGAGGTCACCCTGCCGCTTCCGGGCGTCCGTGCAGAGATAGAGCCGGGCGTCGGACAGCTGCATGGGTGAACCCCCCGTGGTGGAGGCGGTGCACGGGCGCGGGGCCCGTACACCGCGGTGGAGCGAACTGCGGATCAGGTCAGAGGGCGAGCGCCTGAGCGCGGCGCTTCACCTCCGTGCCGCGATTCTCGCTCAGCGCCTGCACCGGCGTGCCGGGCAGGGTCGGATCCTCGGTGAAGAGCCACTCCAGGATCTCCTCGTCGGTGAAGCGGTCGTCGCGCAGCACGGTCAGCAGCCCGACCAGGCCCTTGACGACCTTGTCACCGTCGATGAAGGGAGCCGGTACCTGCAGGGTGCGGTTCTCGCCCCGGCGTACGGCGATGAGCTGCCCTTCCTTCACCATCTGGCGGACCCGGGTCACCTCGATGTCGAGCATCTCCGCGATGTCGGGGAGGTGCAGCCACGAGGGGACAAGGGCATCGATCTTTGCGTCAATCTCGGTCACGGAGACAAGCCTGCCATCTCGGCTCCGCCGCCGGTACCTGGGCAGCCCGTACGGGTCGCCGCCCGCACTGGGCTGCGCCCCGGAGCCGTCAGGCCGTGGCCGACTTCAGTGGGGTCGCGGGGTCCGCCACCTTGGACGGGTCCAGTGGCACCGCCGCTTCGATGAGCTTCCGGCCCTGGGCCACGTCGCGGGGGCGGCCCACCGCGAGGACCGCGACCAGGGAGCCGGCCCGCAGCCAGCACACCGACCAGGCCGCCCCGGCCGGGTCGCCGCGCCACAGGAGGGTGTCGGCCCCGCCGTGGTGCCCGGCGTACTGCACGAAGCGCCCGAACTGCTCCGACCAGAAGTACGGCACCGGGTCGTAGACCTCGCCCGCCTCCCCGGCCGCCCGGGCTCCGGCCAGGATGTTCGCCGCGACCGTCCGCGGCCCCTGGAGCGCGTTGTCCCAGTGGTGGACGAGCAGCCGCTTCCCGTACCGCCCGGACGGGAAGGAGGCGCAGTCGCCGACGGCGTACACCCCGGGCAGGGAGGTACGCAGGTACGCGTCGGCGGTGACCGAGCCGTCCGGGCCCCGTTCCACCCCGGTCCCGGCCAGCCATCCGGTGGCGGGCCGGGCTCCGATGCCCACGACGACCGCGCCGGCCGGCAGGGCCCGCCCGTCCGCGAGCAGGACCCGGCCCTCCTCGATCCCGGCCACCTTCGCGCCGGTGATCAGCTCGGCGCCGGCCTCCTCGTACCAGCGCGCCATCGGCTCGGCGACCTCGGCGGGCAGCGCCCCCGCCAGCACCCGGTCCGCCGCCTCGACCACGGTCACCGCGCAGCCCGCCTCGCGGGCCGCGGTGGCGAACTCGGCGCCGATCCATCCCGCCCCGACGACCACCGCCCGGGGCGCGGCCGCGAGGACCGGACGCAGCCGCGCCGCGTCGTCCAGCGTGCGCAGCAGGTGGACGCCGGGGACGCCCTCGGTGCCGGGCAGGGTCAGCGGTTCGGCGCCGGTCGCCAGCACGAGGACCTCGTACGGGACCGGGCCGGCCTCGGTGTCCAGCTCGCGGTCGGCGGCCCGCAGTCCGGTGACCTCGATGCCGAGCCGCAGCTCGATGCCGAGCCCCTCGAAGTCCACGTCGAAGGCGGAGTCCTCGGCCTTGCCGAGCAGGACCGCCTTGGACAGCGGGGGGCGGTCGTAGGGCTGGTGGGGTTCGGCTCCCAGCAGGGTCAGGGGGCCGTCGAAGCCCTGCTCGCGCAGGGCGACCGCGGTCTGCACCCCGGCCATTCCGGCGCCGACGATCACGACGCCGCGCTGATTGTGTTCCGTCTGCTCGCTCACCCGGCCACCCTAGTCATCTGACGCTCCGTCAGGAATAGGTGCCGCCTTACCGGCCGTCCGCGGCCGGGTTAGTCTGGCCACCGTACCTATCGCGGGAGTCCGGCGCACCGGGCTGAGAGGGAGGCTGGCCGGCCTCCGACCGTACGAACCTGATCCGGGTCATGCCGGCGAAGGGAGGGGCTGGACGCCCATGCACTCATCTCTGAAGGGATCCGACGTCCTCGTCATCGGGGGCGGGATCATCGGGCTGGTCACCGCCTGGCGTGCCGCGGCGCGCGGGCTGCGCACCGTACTCGCCGACCCGGCGCCCGGCGGCGGCGCCGCCCAGGTCGCGGCCGGCATGCTCGCCCCCGTCACCGAACTGCACTACGGCGAGGAAGCCCTGCTGGGCCTCGGCCTCGCCTCCGCCGCCCGCTATCCGGAGTTCGCCGCCGAGCTCGCCGACGCCAGCGGCGGCATCGACATCGGCTTCCGCGCCTGCGGCACCCTCGCCGTCGCCCTCGACGCGGACGACCGCCTCCACCTGCGGGAACTGCACGCGCTGCAGCGCCGCTGCGGCCTGGAGTCCGAGTGGCTCACCGGCCGCGAGTGCCGCCGCCTGGAGCCCATGCTCGCCCCGGGCGTACGCGGCGGCCTGCGCGTGGACGGTGACCACCAGGTCGACCCGCGCCGGCTCGCGGCCGCCCTGCTGGCCGCCTGCGAGCGGGCCGGCGTGATCATCCACCGGGCGGCGGTGGAACGGCTGCTGGTCACCGCCGGCCGGGCGGCCGGAGCCGTGCTCGACGACGGTACGGAGCTGCGCGCCGGCCAGGTGGTGCTGGCGGCGGGCTCGCTCAGCGGCCGGCTGGCGGGCGTACCGGCGGAGGTGGTGCCTCCCGTACGGCCGGTCAAGGGACAGGTCCTGCGGCTGTCGGTGCCCCCGGCCTACGCGCCGTTCCTCTCCCGGACCGTCCGGGCCGTCGTCCGCGGCAGCCACGTCTACCTGGTGCCGCGCGAGAACGGCGAACTCGTCGTCGGCGCCACCAGCGAGGAACTCGGCTGGGACACCACGGTCACCGCGGGCGGGGTCTACGAACTCCTGCGCGACGCCCACGAACTGGTCCCCGGCATCACCGAACTCCCCCTCACCGAGACCCGGGCGGGGCTGCGCCCCGGCTCGCCCGACAACGCCCCGCTGCTCGGCCCGACCGACCTGCCGGGCCTGCATTTGGCCACCGGGCACTACCGCAACGGGGTGCTGCTGACCCCGCTCACCGGTGAGGTGCTCGTCGAGCTGCTGGCCACCGGCGAACTTCCGGAGATCGCGCGCCCCTTCAGCCCCCGCCGGTTCTCCGCCGCACGTCAGGAGTCGTACGCATGAGCCTTCCCGCATCCGCATCCGCATCGGTCTCCGTCTCGGTCAACGGCGAGCCGCGCGAGGTCGCGGCCGGCACCACGCTCGACACGGTGGTCGCCACCCTGACCGCGGCGCCCTCCGGCGTCGCCGCGGCCCTCAACGAGACCGTGGTCCCGCGCGGGCAGTGGCCGGCCACGCCGGTGGGCGACGGCGACCGGGTCGAAATCCTCACCGCGGTCCAGGGGGGCTGAGCGGCATGGCTGACGACCTCTTCACCCTGGGCGGCCGGACCTTCTCCTCCCGCCTGATCATGGGCACGGGCGGGGCCCCGAGCCTGGACGTGCTGGAACGCTCCCTGGTCGCGTCCGGCACCGAACTCACCACGGTCGCGATGCGGCGCCTCGACCCCACGGTCCAGGGCTCCGTCCTCTCCGTCCTGACCAGGCTCGGCATCGCGGTCCTGCCGAACACGGCGGGCTGTTTCACGGCGGGCGAGGCCGTGCTCACGGCCCGGCTGGCCCGGGAGGCGCTGGGCACGGACTGGATCAAGCTGGAGGTGGTCGCGGACGAGCGGACCCTCCTGCCGGACGGCGTGGAGCTGCTGGACGCCGCCGAGATCCTGGTGGACGAAGGCTTCACGGTGCTCCCGTACACGAACGACGACCCGGTGCTCGCGCGGAAGCTGGAGGACGTGGGCTGCGCGGCGATCATGCCGCTGGGGTCCCCCATCGGCTCGGGGATGGGCATCCGCAACCCGCACAACTTCGAGCTGATCACGGAGCGGGCGTCGGTGCCGGTCATCCTGGACGCGGGCGCGGGCACGGCGTCGGACGCCGCGCTCGCGATGGAACTGGGCTGCGCGGCGGTGATGCTGGCCTCCGCGGTGACACGGGCGCAGGAGCCGGTGCTGATGGCGTCCGCCATGCGGGACGCCGTCTCGGCGGGGCGGCTGGCGTTTCGCGCGGGGCGCATTCCGCAACGCCGCTTCGCCGAAGCCTCCTCTCCTGCGGAGGGCCGCGCTGTCCTGGACCCGGAACGCCCGGCGTTCTGACCCGCGGCTCTCCCGCTGGGGCTCCGCCCCAGCCCCCTACGGCGTTCCGCGCCCGCGCCTCACACGCCGGCGAGGCTGAAACGCCCAGCTCGCCGCACCATCCGGCCTCGCCGGCGTGTGAGGCGCGGGGTCTGGGGCGGAGCCCCAGGTGAGGGCGGCGCGGGCGGCTCGGACGTCACAGCTGCGCTGCAAGGCGGACCACCCAGGCGGGGCAGTCGCGGCGCCCCAATAGAATCGCGGCGTGGATACGACCCTGGATGACCCCCTCGTCGGGCGCGTGCTCGACGGCCGCTACCGCATCGACGCCCGCATCGCGGCCGGCGGCATGGCCACGGTCTACCGGGCCGTCGACACCCGCCTCGACCGCGTGCTCGCCCTGAAGGTGATGCACCCGGCCCTCGCCGCCGACACCGCCTTCGTCGACCGCTTCACCCGCGAGGCGAAGTCCGTGGCCCGGCTCGCCCACCCCAACGTGGTCGCCGTCTTCGACCAGGGCACCGACGGGCCGTACGTCTACCTCGCCATGGAGTACGTCTCCGGCTGCACCCTGCGCGACGTGCTCCGCGAGCGCGGCGCGCTCCAGCCGCGGGCCGCGCTCGACATCCTCGAACCCGTGCTCGCCGCCCTCGGCGCCGCCCACCGGGCCGGCTTCGTCCACCGCGACATGAAGCCCGAGAACGTCCTGATCGGCGACGACGGCCGGGTCAAGGTCGCGGACTTCGGGCTGGTCCGGTCCGTGGACTCGGTCACGAACACCACCGGATCCGTCCTCGGCACCGTCTCCTACCTGGCCCCCGAACAGATCGAGAGCGGCGTCGCCGACACCCGCGTGGACGTCTACGCCTGCGGTGTCGTGCTCTACGAGATGCTCACCGGCGCCAAGCCCCACCTCGGCGGCAGCCCCGCTCAGGTCCTGTACCAGCACCTCCACGAAAACGTCCCGCCGCCCTCCGCCGCCGTCCCGGGGCTCCCGGTCGGGCTCGACGAGCTCGTCGCGGACGCCACCGCCCGCAATCCCGAGCTGCGCCCCTACGACGCCGCCGCGCTGCTCGGCCTCGCCCGCGAGGTCCGCGGCCGGCTCAGCGACGCCGAGCTGGACGCCGTACCGCCGCAGGCGCGCGCCGAGGTGCGCTCCTCCGCCGAGGACCGCACGGGTGTGATCCCGCGCCCGGTGGCCGCGCAGCCCGTGAACCTCACCTCGCGGCTGGAGACGCTGCCCCCGCCGCCCGCCGGGCCCGCCCCGCACCGGCAGGTGCCCACCGGGCGGCCCCGCCGTGGCGTGTTCCTGATCATCGCCGGGGTGCTGCTCGCCCTCGGGGTGGGCACCGGCGTCTGGTACATCAACTCCGGCCAGTTCACGAAGGTCCCGAACCTGCTCGGCAAGACCGAGGCGCAGGCCCGGTCCCAGCTGTCCGCGGCGGGGCTCGGCGTGAAGGGGGTCGACCGGAAGTTCAGCGACGCCTTCGACCGCGGGACGGTGATGAACACCGATCCCCCGGGCGGCCGGCGGATCCGCGGCAACGGCGCGGTGACCCTCACCATCTCCCGCGGCCCCGAGGTCGTGGCCGTGCCCAACCTCAAGGGCAGGCCGCTGGAGGAGGCCAAGGCCGAGCTGACGAAGTCCGGGCTGGCGCCGGGCATCGTCACGCAGGCCTTCAGCCAGGACGTCGCGCAGGGCTCGGTGATCAGCTCCGACCCGGCGGTCGGCGACAAACGGGCGCCGGACACGGCGGTCTCGCTCGTCGTCAGCAAGGGCCGCCCGGTGCCGGTGCCGAGCGTGACGGGGCTCCCCGTCGACCAGGCGAAGGCCGGCCTGGAGGCGCTGGGGCTCAAGGTGGCGACCGCCCCCGAGCAGGTCAACTCCCCCGCGGCGGCCGGTACGGTCGCCAACCAGTCGGTCGGCGCCGGCACCCAGGCCGCGGCCGGTGACACGGTCACGCTGACCGTGTCCAAGGGCCCCCGTCTGCTTCCGGTCCCGAACGTCACCGGCCAGGACGTGGACGCGGCCCGCAAGGCACTGGAGGCCGCCGGGTTCAAGGTGAAGGTGGAGCGCCCCTTCCTCTCCTTCAGCAACACGGTGGACACCCAGTCGGTGCTGGGCGGGCTGAACGCCCCCGAGGGCAGCACCATCACGATCCGGACCAAGGGGCTGTAGGCCGCGGTGATACGCAATCCAGTCGGCGGGCACGTCCCCGTGGCGGGCGGCCTCGCCAAGGTCGGACTGCCCTACGCCCGCGAGATGGGCGCCGAGGCCGTCCAGGTCTTCGTCGCCAATCCGCGCGGCTGGGCCACCCCGGTCGGCAATCCGGCCCAGGACGAGCGGTTCCGGGCGGAGTGCGCGGCCGAGTCCATCCCGGCGTACGTGCACGCGCCGTACCTGATCAACTTCGGCTCGCACACCGAGGCCACCGTGGAGAAGTCGGTGGAGTCGCTGCGCCACTCACTGCGCCGCGGCCGGGAGATCGGCGCGCTCGGCGTGGTCGTGCACACCGGGTCGGCCACCGGGGGCCGGCCGCGCGAGGCGGCGTACGCGCAGGTCAGGGAGCACATGCTGCCGCTGCTGGACGAGCTGACGCACGAGGACGACCCGTTCCTGCTGCTGGAGTCCACGGCGGGGCAGGGTTCCTCGCTGTGCTCGCGCACCTGGGACTTCGGCCCGTACTTCGACGCGCTCGACCACCATCCGAAGCTGGGGATCTGCCTGGACACCTGCCACATCTTCGCGGCCGGTCACGACCTGGCGGAGCCGGGCGGTACGAAGGTGACGCTCGACCTGCTGGTGGACGCCGTGGGCGAGGGCCGGCTGAAGCTGGTCCACGCGAACGACTCCAAGGAGGGCGTGGGCGCCCACAAGGACCGGCACGCCAACATCGGGCAGGGCCACATCGGCCGGGAGGCCTTCGCCGAGCTGTTCACCCACCCCGCGATGGAGGGCGTACCGCTGATCATCGAGACCCCGGGCGGCGAGGAAGGCCATGCGGCGGACGTGGCGCTGCTGAAGGAGCTGCGCGGCCCGCAGTGATCCGGTGATCCCTTGAGGCATGCCCCTGGGGACACGGCACTCGGGTGGGGAAACGTGTCCACCATGATCCTGGCGATCGTGCCGGCGTTCTTCTTCGGCCACGCCCTCACCCTGCGCGGGATCCTCTGCGCCGGCGTCGACCTCCGTACGGCCATCCGGGTGCCAGTGATCGCCCTGTGGCCCGGCGCGATGGACGCGCACCTCTCGGAACCGCTGTTCTGGACGGTCCTCGCGCTCTCGCTCGCCGTCGCCTTCGTGGTCACGGTCACGGTCCCGGTCCCGGTCCCGGTCAACAAGTGGATGATCGGCCGCGGCAAGGGCCACGCGGTCGTCCACCAGTACCACCACTGAGCGTCGGCCGCCCCGGGCCTACAGCTCGGGACCGTCCCCCGGCTCCTCCTGGTACGAGTAGCGCTGCTCGCGCCAGGGGTCGCCCAGGTTGTGGTAGCCGCGCTCCTCCCAGAAGCCACGGCGGTCGGCCGTCATGTACTCGACGCCGCGGACCCACTTGGGGCCCTTCCAGGCGTACAGGTGCGGAACCACGAGCCGCACGGGGAAACCGTGTTCGGCGGTGAGCAGTTCACCGCCCTGGTGGGTGGCGAAGACGGTCCGCTCGGAAGCGAAGTCGGCCAGCCGCATGTTGGAGCTGAAGCCGTACTCGGCCCACACCATCACGTGCGTGACCTGCGGCGCGGGTGGCGCCAGGGCCAGGATCTCGCGGGCGAGGACACCGCCCCATTCGGCGCCCTGCATGCTGAACTTGGTGACGCAGTGCAGGTCCGCCACGACGGAGTCGAACGGCAGGGCCGTGAACTCCTCGTGGTTCCAGCAGTGCTTGTCCCCGTCGGCGGTCGCGCCGAAGACCCGGAATTCCCACCGGTCCGGCTTGAACTTGGGCACGGGCCCGTAATGGGTGACCGGCCAGCCCCGCTGCAGCCGCTGCCCCGGTGGAAGCTCCAGCGGCTCTGCTCCCGGAGATTCCCGGCTTTCCGGCTGACCCATGACTCCATGGTGACAGACTGCGCAGGGTGGTCATGACCAGGTCTGGACCTATTCGGGCAAGTCACGGCAACTCCCACTAAGGAGGCACTTACTGGACGGCCTCCGACGGCAGTGCAAGGATGCCCGCAGATCCCCCAGTTAGCGCTGGGAGGTACCCCCAGCCCCGTCACGTAGCTGACATTGCCTGGAAGGAGCCTCTGCGATGCAGGGCGACCCCGAGGTCCTTGAGTTTCTGAACGAGCAGCTGACCGGCGAGCTGACGGCCATCAATCAGTACTGGCTGCACTACCGCATCCAGGACAACAAGGGCTGGACCAAGCTCGCCAAGTACACGCGTGAAGAATCCATCGACGAGATGAAGCACGCGGACAAGATCACCGAGCGCATCCTGATGCTCGACGGTCTGCCGAACTACCAGCGGCTCTTCCACGTGCGCGTCGGACAGACGCTCACGGAGATGTTCCAGGCGGACCGCCAGGTCGAGGTCGAGGCCATCGACCGGCTCAAGCGCGGCATCGAGGTCATGCGCGGCAAGGGCGACATCACCTCGGCCCGCCTCTTCGAGGAGATCCTGGAGGACGAGGAGCACCACATCGACTACCTCGACACCCAGCTGGAGCTCATCGATTCCCTGGGCGAGCCGCTCTACATCGCGCAGCTGATCGAGCAGCCGAGCTGACAGCCGGCCGTCGGTTCATCGGCCGCCCGTCGATCCAGAGGCCGACCCGGCCGATCAGGAGCCGATCAGGCCGCTTCCGCCAGTGCGGGCGAACGTGCCGGCGCCGTCTCGGCGGCGAGCACGGCCACCGCGTCACCCTTCTCCAGCAGCTCCCGGCGCGGGCAGGCGCCGCGGCCGAGTATGCCCTGGATGGTGCGGACGCAGGAGCCGCAATCGGTGCCGGCCTTGGTGGCCGAGGCGATCTGCCGCGGGGTGCAGGCCCCGGCGGCCGCGTGGTCCTTGACCTGCTTGTCGGTGATCCCGAAGCAAGAGCAGACGTACACGCGGTTCACCTCCCTGGGCGGAATGGTTCGACGAGCCATCCCCTTTTCGGTGAGGCTTACCTAACCGTACCCAAAGTTAGGGTGACCTAAAAGCCCTGGATACGACTGTGGGGCGCGGATCACATCGATCCGCGCCCCACAGTCGTACGAAGGTACTGACTGATCCCTACTGGTCCCGGTACATCTCGGCGACCAGGAACGCCAGGTCCAGGGACTGGCTGCGGTTCAGCCGCGGGTCGCAGGCCGTCTCGTAGCGCTGGTGCAGGTCGTCGACGAAGATCTCGTCGCCGCCGCCCACGCACTCGGTGACGTCGTCACCGGTGAGCTCGACGTGGATGCCGCCCGGGTGGGTGCCCAGGGCCTTGTGGACCTCGAAGAAGCCCTTGACCTCGTCGAGCACGTCGTCGAAACGGCGCGTCTTGTGGCCTGAGGCCGCCTCGAAGGTGTTGCCGTGCATCGGGTCGGTGACCCAGCCGACGACCGCACCGGAGGCGGTGACCTTCTCGACCAGCTCGGGGAGCTTGTCGCGGACCTTGTCGGCGCCCATGCGGACGACGAAGGTCAGCCGGCCCGGCTCGCGCTCGGGGTCCAGGCGGTCGATGTACGTCAGCGCCTCGTCCACCGTGGTGGTGGGGCCGAGCTTGATGCCGATCGGGTTGGCGATCTGCGAACAGAACTCGATGTGCGCGTGGTCCAGCTGGCGGGTGCGCTCACCGATCCAGACCATGTGGCCGGAGGTGTCGTACAGCTTGCCGGTACGCGAGTCGGTGCGGGTCAGCGCGCCCTCGTAGTCGAGCAGCAGCGCCTCGTGGGAGGCGTAGAACTCGACGGCCTTGAACTCGGCCGGGTCGGTGCCGCACGCCTTCATGAAGTTCAGCGCGTTGTCGATCTCCCGCGCCAGCTGCTCGTACCGCTGACCGGACGGGGAGGACTTCACGAAGTCCTGGTTCCAGGCGTGCACCTGGCGCAGGTCGGCGTAACCACCGGTGGTGAAGGCACGCACCAGGTTGAGCGTGGAGGCGGAGGCGTTGTACATGCGCTTCAGCCGCTCGGGGTCCGGGATCCGGGCCTCTTCGGTGAAGGCGAAGCCGTTGACGGAGTCGCCGCGGTAGGTCGGCAGGGTGACGCCGTCGCGGGTCTCGGTGTCCTTGGAGCGCGGCTTGGAGTACTGGCCCGCGATGCGGCCGACCTTGACGACCGGCACGGAGGCCGCGTACGTCAGTACGGCACTCATCTGGAGCAGCGTCTTCAGCTTGGCTCGGATGTGTTCGGCGGACACGCCGTCGAAGGCCTCGGCACAGTCGCCGCCCTGGAGGAGGAACGCCTCGCCCTTGGCGACGGCTCCCAGACGGGCACGCAGCTGGTCGCATTCACCCGCGAAAACGAGGGGAGGATACGACTCGAGGTCCGCGACGACAGCGCGCAGAGCCTCGGCATCGGGGTACGAAGGCTGCTGCGCCGCGGGAAGGTCTCGCCAGGTCGCCTTGGCGGCGGGGGCTTGGGTTTCAGCGTTCACGGTCACCTCGTACACATTACGGCGTCATACGTCTCATCCCGCCCTCCGCCCACAACGTGAGACGGTCCCGCTCGAAGGCAGGGGGACCCCTGCGGAACGGAATCCGTGGTTCAGCCCACGCCGTGAGACGGATCCGGCGCCGGCGGGCCGCTCTGGGCTAAGGTGCCTCCCATGTACGCGCACGCGAACCAGAACTGGTGGTGGCCCGCTCCCGGCGGCCCACTTCTCGCGCGTACCTGAGACGACACGCGACGACGCGAAGGCCGCCCCGAGGGGCGGCCTTCCGTGTTTTCCGACGCGGGCGCCGTTCCTCCCACCGGAAGGACGCCCCGCCCATGGATCCCAGGCCCCTGAACCGACCGACCCGACCGACCCGGCCGACCCGGCCGAACCCGCCGAACCGGCTGAGCCGCCTGCTCGACGACTCCTGCCCGCCGTTCGCCCTGCTGCGCCGGCGGACCCCCGGCCGCGACCACGACACCGTCGAGGTGCTGATCGGCGCCGTCCACGAGGCCGAACACCTCGCCGACCTGCCCGTCCGCGCGCTGCCCACCCTCGCTCTCGTCCCCTTCCGGCAGATCCGGGAGCGCGGGTTCGACGTACGCGACGACGGCACGCCGCTGAGCGTGCTGGTCGCCGAGGAGGCCTACGAGATCCCGCTCGCCGAGGCCCTGGCCGCGCTGCCCGCGCACGAGGTGCGGGTCGAGGGCGGCGGCTTCGACGTCCCCGACGCGCAGTACGCGGCCACGGTCGAGCGGGTCATCGAGGACGAGATCGGCTGCGGCGAGGGCGCGAACTTCGTCATCCGGCGCACCTACGAGGGCCGTATCGACGGCTTCGGCCGGGCCGACGCCCTCGCCCTGTTCCGGCGGCTGCTGCTGGGCGAGCGCGGCGCGTACTGGACGTACGTCGTCCACACCGGCGGGCGGACGCTGGTCGGGGCGAGCCCCGAGGTGCACGTGCGAATGTCCGGGGGCACGGTCGTGATGAACCCGATCAGCGGGACCTACCGGTATCCGGCCGGGGGACCCACCGTGGACTCCCTCCTCGCCTTCCTCGGCGACCGCAAGGAGACCGAGGAGCTGTCGATGGTCGTCGACGAGGAACTCAAGATGATGTGCACCGTCGGCGACCGCGGCGGGGTCGTCGTCGGACCCCGGCTGAAGGAGATGTCCCACCTCGCGCACACCGAGTACGAGCTGCGCGGGCGCTCCTCGCTGGACGTGCGGGACGTGCTGCGCGAGACCATGTTCGCGGCGACGGTCACCGGCTCGCCGGTGCAGAACGCCTGCCGCGTGATCGAGCGGTACGAGAGCGGGGGCCGCGGCTACTACGCGGGGGCCCTGGCGCTGCTCGGGCAGGACGCGGCCGGGGCGCAGACGCTGGACTCCCCCATCCTGATCCGCACCGCCGACATCGCCCCGGACGGCGTGCTGCGGGTGCCGGTGGGCGCCACGCTCGTACGGCACTCCGACCCGGCGGGCGAGGTCGCGGAGACGCACGCGAAGGCGGCGGGGGTGCTGGCGGCGCTCGGGGTGCGGCCGGCCGCCCCCCGGCCGGCCTTCGAGGGCGCGCGGCTGGCGGACGACCCGCGGGTGCGGGCGGCCCTGGCGGCCCGGCGGTCGGACCTGGCCCCCTTCTGGCTGCGCATGCAGGAGCGGCCGTCCTCCCTGACCGGCCACGCGCTGGTGGTGGACGGCGAGGACACCTTCACGGCGATGCTGGCGCACGTCTTGCGGGTGGCCGGGCTGGAGGTGACCGTACGCCGCTACGACGATCCGGGGCTGCGGACGGCGGCCCTGTCCTGGGCGGGCCCGATCCTCCTGGGCCCCGGCCCGGGCAACCCGGCGGACGCCTCGGACCCCAAGATGCGGATGCTGCGCGCGCTGGCGGCGGAACTGCTGGCCGGGCACCGGCACGGGCTGGTCGGGGTCTGCCTGGGGCACGAGCTGCTGGCGGCCGAGCTGGGGCTCCCGCTGATCCGCAAGGCGGAACCGGCGCAGGGGGCGCAGACCCGGATCGACCTGTTCGGGGCGGAGGAGGTGGTCGGGTTCTACAACACGTACACCGCGCACTGTGACGAAGCGGGCGAGAGCCGGCTGGCGGATGCGGGCGTCGAGGTGTCCCGCGACCCGGCGACCGGGGAGGTCCACGCGGTCCGCTCCGTCGGCGGCGGCTTCGCGGGGGTCCAGTTCCACCCGGAGTCCGTCCTCACCCTCCGCGGCGCGGACCTGCTGCGCGAGCTCCTGACCGGCGTGATGACCCCGGCCCCGGCGTAGTCGGCCCCGGCTCTGGACCGGCGGTGTCAGGACGGCACGAGGGTGTTCTCGGAGCGGCGGCCCGCCAGGTAGTCCTCGACGGCCTCCAGGGACTTGTCCAGGATGAAGACGCCGGCCTCGGCCTCGTAGACGTCGAGGCCGACGCCGGCGAACCGGCCCGCCCGCAGCTGCGCGACCAGCGCGTCGGTGTCGATCAGCCCGCCGCGGCTGGAGTTGATCAGGATCGCGTCGTCCCGCATCAGCTCCAGCGCCGCCGCGTCGACGATGCGGCGCGTGGCCCCCAGCAGCGGCACGTGCAGGCTGATCAGGTCCGAGGACGCGAACAGCTCCTCCTTGTCCACGTACTTCATGCCGAGCTCCACGCACGCCGGGTTCGGCGCCGCGTCCCAGCCCAGCAGGTTCGTGCCGAAGCCGTGCGCGATCCGGGTGAACGCCTCCCCGATCCTGCCGGTGCCGAGCACGCCCACCGTGCGGCCGCGCATGTCTCGCCGGCTCACCGTCAGGCCGAGCCGGCTCCACGTGGACTCCCGTACGCCGGACCATGGGCCGTCGTCACGATACGACCCATGGTGCGCGAACGCCCGGCGGCTCAGCCGAAGAAGACCCCCACCTCCTTGTAGAGCGCGGGGTCCACCGTCTTCAGCCGCGCCGTCGCCTCCGCGATCGGCACCCGGACGATGTCCGTTCCCTTGAGCGCGACCATCTTTCCGAAGTCCCCGTCGTGCACGGCGTCGATCGCGTGCAGGCCGAAGCGGGTCGCCAGCCACCGGTCGAAGGCGCTGGGCGTGCCGCCCCGCTGGATGTGCCCGAGCACGGTCGTACGGGCCTCCTTGCCGGTCCGCGCCTCGATCTCCTTGGCCAGCCACTCGCCCACGCCCGACAGCCGGACGTGCCCGAAGGAGTCCTTGGTGGCGTCCTTCAGCACCAGGTCCCCGTCCTTGGGCATCGCGCCCTCGGCGACCACGACGATAGGGGCGTAGCTCGCCTTGAAGCGGGAGGTCACCCAGGCGCACACCTCGTCCATGTCGAAGCGCTGCTCCGGGATGAGGATGACGTTGGCGCCGCCCGCGAGGCCCGAGTGCAGGGCGATCCAGCCGGCGTGCCGGCCCATGACCTCGACGACGAGCACCCGCATGTGCGACTCCGCCGTGGTGTGCAGCCTGTCGATCGCCTCGGTCGCGATGCCGACGGCGGTGTCGAAGCCGAAGGTGTAGTCGGTGGCGGACAGGTCGTTGTCGATCGTCTTGGGCACGCCGACGCAGGGGATGCCGTACTCCTCGTACAGCTTGGCGGCGACCCCGAGGGTGTCCTCGCCGCCGATCGCGACGAGCGCGTCCACCTCGTACTTGGCGAGGTTGTCCTTGATGTCGCGCACCCCGTTCTCCGTCTTGAACGGGTTGGTGCGCGAGGAGCCGAGGATGGTGCCGCCGCGGGGCAGGATGCCGCGGACGGCGGGGATGTCGAGCGGGACTGTCCTCCCCTCGACCGCGCCCCGCCAGCCGTCCTTGAACCCGACGAACTCGCAGCCGTACTCCTGGGTGCCCTTGCGGACGACGGCCCTGATCACCGCGTTGAGCCCGGGGCAGTCTCCGCCACCGGTCAGCACTCCGACCTTCATTGCATCTCCCTTCGCCATGACGGTCACGCTAGTGGTGACGCAGGTCACAGCAAGGGTCCTGAAGGGGTCAATTCCGGTGGAATCGCGGGGCGTTGCGTACGCCCGTTCACTCGTACGAGGACGAAAGTACGATCGACGCCCGGTGATCGGGGTGCCTACGCGTCGTCGAGGCCCCGCTCTATGGCGTACCGGACCAGCTCCACGCGGTTGTGCAACTGCAGCTTGCCCAGGGTGTTCTGCACGTGGTTCTGCACGGTGCGGTGGGAGATGACCAGCCGCTCCGCGATCTGCTTGTACGAGAGCCCCTTGGCCACCAGGCGCAGCACCTCGGTCTCGCGGTCCGTCAGTTGCGGCGCCTTCGGCTCGTCGGAGGCGGTCGGCACCGGGTCGGTGGCGAGGCGCCGGTACTCGCCGAGCACCAGACCGGCCAGGCCAGGGGTGAAGACCGGGTCTCCGGCCGCGGTGCGGCGGACCGCGTCGATCAGCTCCTGGGCGCCGGCGGACTTCAGCAGGTAGCCGGTCGCGCCGGACTTCACCGCCTCCAGGACGTCCGCGTGCTCACCGCTGGCGGACAGCACCAGGACGCGCAGCGCGGGGTGGGCGCCGACCAGTTCCTTGCAGACCTGCACGCCCGGCATGCCGGGCAGGTTGAGGTCGAGGACCAGGACGTCGGGGGTGACGGCGCGGGCCCGGCGTACCGCTTCGGGGCCGTCGCCTGCGGTCGCCACGACGTCGAAGCCGGCGGCGGCCAGGTCGCGGGCGACCGCGTCCCGCCACATCGGGTGGTCGTCGACGACCATCACCCTGATCTCGTGCGGTTCCTTCGTGCTCATTGGGTCCTCCCCCTCGGTACTTTCAGTTCCACTTCGGTGCCCTGTCCGGGGACGGACACCAGATCGGCGCTGCCGCCGAGGTCGCGCAGTCGGCCCCGGATCGACAGGGCCACGCCCATCCGGCCCTCGCCCTCCGCCTGGTCGAGCCGGCCGGCCGGGATGCCCGGGCCGTCGTCGCGGACGGTCACGATCACCTCGTCGCCCCAGTCCTCGACCAGGATCCAGGCCCTGGCCCCCTCGCCCGCGTGCTTGCGCACGTTGTCGAGGGCGGCGCCGACCGCCGCGGCCAGCTCCTTCGCCGCGGGTACCGGCAGCGGCACCGGGGTGCCCGGCTCGGCGAAGCTCACCCGGGACCCGGCGTGCGGGGCGAGGAGCGTGCGCAGGTCCAGCTCGCCGTCGTCGGCGCCCGGCTCGTCCACCTCGTACGTGTCCACCAGCGCGCCGCGCGACTCGTCGGAGGAGACCCGGGAGGGGTGCGCCAGACCGGTGGTGACCAGCGTGCGCAGCGCCACCTCCTGCTCTCCCGCCATCCGGCCCAGCTCGGCGGCCTCCCCGCCCACCTCGGCGCCGCGCCGCTGGACCATGGCGAGGACCTGGAGGACCCCGTCGTGGATGTCGCGGGCGAGGCGCTCGCGCTCGCGGGTGGCGGCCTCGATCTCCAGGGCGCGGGCGAGGGTGTTCTCACTGGCCCGGGCGACCTCGACGACGTAGCCGATGGCCACGGAGGAGACCCAGACGAGCAGCACGTTGTGCAGGGCGTCCCGGGTGGGCTGGCCGCTGTGGATGAGGATGGTGGCCGCGGCCACGAAGGTGGAGGCGAAGCAGGCCCAGCGCCAGCCGCCCTTGATGGCGAACCCGAGGACCGCGCCCCCGGTCCAGATCGTGGGGAGGGTGGGACCGCCCCCGGTGATCCGCTCGTGGGTGTCGGCGAGCGGGGTCAGCCCGATCCCGACGATGGCGACGGTGAGGTCGGCGACGAGGAAGCCCTTGGTGCAGCTGGCGGCGTTGGCCACCTTCGAGGTGGTGGCCAGGGTCCAGACGGCGAGGAAGGCGAGGTAGCCGGCCGCGATCCAGGGGTGCGGGTACCGCTTGTAGGCGGAGGCGAACAGCAGCACCGCGTAGACCATCGTCAGCAGCCGGTAGACCGTCAGGGCACGCCAAAGCGGCTGCTCGACCGACATGCGTACGACGCGTTCGCGTTTCGCCATCTCCCCCACCCCTTGCGGGCGGTACCGCCCGACCTACTCCGGCTTGCCGTCGGCCTTCTCGGCCTTGCCGGTCTTCTCCGCCTTCTCCGCCTTCTCGGCCTTCTCCGCATCGGCGATCTGGCGCTTGGCCGCCGTCGCGTAGATGTCGACGTACTCCTGGCCGGAGAGCTTCATGATCTCGTACATGACCTCGTCGGTCACCGAGCGCAGGATGAAGCGGTCGCCGTCCATGCCGTGGTACCGGCTGAAGTCCAGCGGCTTGCCGATCCGGATGCCCGGGCGCATCAGCTTGGGCACCACCTTGCCGGGCGGCTGGATCTTCTCGGTGTCGATCATCGCCACGGGGATCACGGGTGCGCCGGTGGCCAGCGCCACCCGCGCCAGCCCGCCGGGCTTGCCGCGGTACAGGCGTCCGTCGGGTGAACGCGTGCCCTCGGGGTAAATACCGAACAGCTCCCCCCGCTCGATGACCTCGATGCCGCTCTTGATCGCGGCCTCGCCGGCCCCGCGCGCACCGGAGCGGTCCACCGGAAGCTGGCCGACGCCCTTGAAGAAGGCGGCCGTCAGCTTGCCCTTGACGCCCGGGGAGGTGAAGTACTCCGCCTTCGCGATGAAGGTGACCTTCCGGTCCAGCACCGCCGGGAGGAAGAACGAGTCGGAGAAGGACAGGTGGTTGCTCGCGAGGATCGCCGGCCCCTCGGCGGGAATGTTCTCGAGGCCCTCCACCCACGGCCTGAAGGCGAGCTTCAGCGAACCGCCGATGGAGAACTTCATTGCGCCGTAGATCAACTCGAAAGCCTTCCTGTGTCTGTCGAACAGACCATATCCCCTGGCTCCCGCGGCAGCGGCCCGACGACCCTGGCCGGTGCCACCCCGGTCGCGTACGGTGAAGTCACACAGAGCAACGCACCCACCCGACGTACATCATGATCAAGGAGACCCTGGTGCCCGTCCTCCCTGGAGCCGAGCCGTTCCGCCACGAGGGCGGAGAGGTCGGCGTCCTCCTCTGCCACGGCTTCACCGGTTCCCCGCAGTCGCTGCGCCCCTGGGCCGAGTATCTCGCCGGGCAGGGACTCACGGTGTCGCTGCCGCTGCTGCCCGGACACGGGACGCGCTGGCAGGACATGCAGCTCACGGGCTGGCAGGACTGGTACGCGGAGGTCGACCGCGCCCTGCGGGAACTGCTGGACCGGTGCGAGCAGGTGTTCGTCTTCGGGCTGTCGATGGGCGGCGCGCTGACCCTGCGGCTGGCCGCCAAGCACGGGGACGCCATCAGCGGCATCGTGCTCGTCAATCCGGCGAACAAGGTGCACGACCCGCTGGCCGTCGCCCTTCCGGTGGCCAAGCACTTCATCCGGTCGACGCCTGGCATCGCCAGTGACATCGCGAAGCCGGGCTCGGAGGAGGTCGGCTACGACCGCGTCCCGACCCGGGCCGCGCACTCGCTGCGGAAGTTCCTGCAGCTCGTGGACGCCGACCTGCCGCAGGTCACGCAGCCGCTGCTGCTGCTGCACAGCCCGCAGGACCACGTCGTACCGCCCGTCGACTCCGCGCGGATCCTCGCCCGGGTCTCCTCCACGGACGTCACCGAGACCCTCCTGGAACAGAGCTACCACGTCGCGACGTTGGACCATGACGCGGAGCGGATCTTCGCGGACAGCTGTGCGTTCGTCGGCCGACTGGCGGAGAGCGTGGGCAGGGAGGGGGCGGAGGCCGGTGGCTGAGCACGAGGAGCAGTCGGGCGGAGTCCCGCCGCTGGACGAGGAAGCGGCATGGGCGGCGATCGTCGCCGGGTACGGGCAGGAGCCGCCGGACCCGCCGGGGGCCCGGCCGTTCAAGCCGATCGAGAACCTCCTCCTGCCGGAGGAGGACGTCAGGCCGCTGCCGGCCGAGCCGGAGGCGGGGCCTGAGCCGAAGCCCGAGCCGAAGGCCGACCCGAAGCCCGAGCCCGAGCCGCCGGCCGCGGGGCTGGGCAGCTCGGTGGTCTTCGCCCCGGGCGTGGGCATGGCGGGCCCCCGGGACCACTCGCTGGCGGAACCGCGGGAGGACGACCTGACCCCGGCGGACGAGGGCCACTTCGTCCAGCCGGAGCCGGAGCTGCCGCCGGCGGACACGACGTCGAAGTTCGCGTGGCTCGCGGTGGCCGGCGGGCCGGTGCTGCTGCTGCTCGCGGTGCTGCTGCAGTGGGACATGACGTGGTGGCTGACGACGCTCGGCATCGGCGGCTTCCTGGGCGGGTTCGCGACGCTGGTCGCACGCATGCAGCACGACGACGACGAGGACGACGACCCCGGCCGCGGAGCCGTGGTCTGACCGTTCGGCCCTGGGCTCCGCCCAGGCCCTGGGGCTCCGCCCCAGACCCCGCTCCTCAAACGCCGGAGGGGCTGGATTCTCCAGCCCCTCCGGCGTTCGGCGCAGCCGGCAGGTGGAGGGCCGCCAGGACCGGGAGGTGGTCCGTGGCCGCCATCAGGTCCCCGGGGGTCACCCCGGGCAGTCCCACCGGCACGCCACAGCCCAGCACCTCCACCCCCTGCGTGGCGAACACCGCGTCGATGCGGCGGTCCGGTGCGGACACCGGGAAGGTTCCTTCCTCGCCCCAGGGGGCCACCGACCAGCAGTCCTGCAGCGTTCCCGCGAGGCGGGCGAAGGCCGGACCGCCCGGGGCCTCGTTCACGTCGCCCGCGGCGATCACGTGGGGAACGTCCATCGCCGCGGCGCGGTCCAGCAGCAGCGCCGCCTGGGCGACCCGCTCCGCCCGGTCCAGGGACAGGTGCGCGCTGACCAGCCCCGCCCGGGCGGCGCCGACGCGGACCACCGCCGTGGCGAAGCCCCTCCGGTGCAGGCCGGGGGTGCGCGGCAGCAGGACGTCCTCCGTCCGCTCCACGAAGACCCGCAGCGAGCACAGCAGCAGCGGCCCTGCCGCCGTCCCGCCCCCGCTGAGCACCACCAGGTCACACTTCGCGGCGAGTCGCGCCGCGTGTTTGCGCCAGCGGAAGAAGCGCGGCGCCTCCTGGACGAAGACGAGGTCGGGTTCGCACGCCCGGATGACCCGGGCCAGCGCCTCCTCGTCGTCGCGCAGCGAGCGGATGTTGTAGCTGAGTACCCGGATCACGGCAGAACCGTCGGGCTCCGTACGGGACTTCGGCAGCGAGGGCAGCAACTGGTCCATGCACCGCAAGATACGCAGCCGCCCGCCGCTCCCCCAAGGGGCGCGGCGGGCGGGACGGATGGAAGGCGCGTCGGCCCCCGGCGCGTCAGCCCTGGCGGGCGAGGTCCGCCGCGCCGACGAGGCCGGCCTTGCCGCCGAGCTGTGCGGCGAGCACCTGTGCGTGCGGTCGCCAGGCGCCGCCGACCAGCCAGCGCTTGAAGGACTTGCGGATCGGGTCGAGGACGAGGTCGCCCTCGTCGGAGACCCCGCCGCCGACGATGAAGGCCGACGGGTCGAAGAGCGAGGCCAGATCGGCGAGGCCGGCGCCGGCCCAGCGGGCCAGCTCGCGGAAGGCGTCGATGGCCACCAGGTCGCCCTGTCGGGCGGCCTCGCTGATGTGCTTGCCCTCGATGCCGTCGGGGGTGCCGTCGCCGAGCGCGAGGAGGACCGTCGCGTTCTCGGGGGTGGCGTTGGCGCGCTGCTTCGCGTACCGGACGAGGGCGCGCCCGGAGGCGTACTGCTCCCAGCAGCCCTGGCTGCCGCAGCCGCACAGCAGGCCGTCCGGGACGACCCGGATGTGGCCGAACTCGGCGGCGACGCCGAAGCGTCCGCGGCGCAGCTTGTTGCCGATGATGATGCCGCCGCCCAGGCCGGTGCCCAGCGTGATGCAGATGACGTCGTCGTGGCCCTGGCCGGCGCCGAAGCGGTACTCGCCCCAGGCGGCGCAGTTCGCGTCGTTCTCGACGACGACGGGCAGGCCGATGCGCTGCTCGACCTTGTCCTTGAGCGGCTCGTGGCGCCAGTTGATGTTCGGCGCGAAGAGTACGGTCGCGCGCTTGTCGTCCACGTATCCGGCGGCGCCGATGCCGACGGCGTCGATGGTGTGGTTGCTGCTGACCTCGGAGACGGCGGCGCAGATGGCCTCCGTCACTCCGTCCGCGGTCGGCGGGGTGGGCACCTTGTACGTCTCAAGGATCGTGCCCTCTTCGTCGACCACGCCGGCCGCGATCTTCGTGCCGCCGATGTCGACGCCGATGGTGAGTCCCATTAGTCCCTCGGTTTCCGGTCAAACCCCGCCACGGCCAACGGTACCCGAGGGCGGCGGGCCCTCAGTCGAGATCGATCCGCTCGGCCGGGCCCGCGTCGGGGCCGTCGTCGCGGGGGTCGCGCTCCCGGCGCGGCGCGGGAGGGGTGTCCTGGGTCCAGCGGCGCTCGTGGCCCTCGACGGCCGAGCGGTAGGCGGCGAGGAGCTCGGAGCCGGCGGCCGCGAGGTGGTCGAAGACCTCGGGGTTGCGCGCGATGACGGGCTTGGCCGCGGTCTTGGCCTGGTCGACGATCTGGCGCACCGCGCCCTGGGCGGCCACGCCGAACAGCGGGTTGTTCAGCCCGGAGACCTTGTCGGCGACGGCTTCGAACAGCTTGAACAGCTCCTCGGCGGCGGTTCCGGTGCCGGCCGAGCCGGCCCGGTCCTGGCCTCGCATGCGCTCCTTCTCGGCGGCGAGGTCCTCGGCACAGGCCTTGGCCCAGGCGTCGTCGTCGGTGGGGCGGTCGGTGGCCTCGCTCATGGCGGACTCTCCTGCGGCGGCTGCTGGGCGTGCGGTACGGGCTACCTTCGACGGTACCCGAACGGGGGTACGCCGTTCACCGCGCGCGCGGCCACAGCCCCGGGTCGGGGGTGAAGCGGATGCGGAGCTCGCCCGCGGCCAGGGCGGCGCCGGAGACGGTGCAGCGGCGCAGCGCCGCGGGGAGCGAAACGGTCCTGCGGTACGGGCCGGCCGTGAGCAGCAGCTCGTCGCCGCGGCGTACGAGGTCGAGGTCGCGCTTGTGCGCGCCGGGCAGCGGCACCACCCAGACGAGCACCCCGTCCGCGGCGAGCCGGTCCTCGACGGCCCAGGCCCGGCGAGGCGCGGGCGGCGCGGGCAGGAGCCCGTCCGCGGCGGCGAGCCGGTCCAGGTCCTGCGGGCCGCGCGGGTCCCGGCCGAGGTGGGCGAGCGGGACGACGGGGTTCTCCCCGGCCCACTCGGCGGCGTACTTCTCCTGCTGGGCGGCGAGCCCGGCGAGCCAGGGGTCGGCCGAGCCCTGCGGCACCATCCGGTTGGCGACGAGGTCGCGGACGGGCAGCTGCTGGAGGGCGAGCCCGAGCCGTCCGATCCGCAGCGCGTCGGCGGCGGCCGGTCCCGGTTCGGCGACCAGGCGCAGTTCGGTGGTGTCGGCCTCGACGACGGCCTGGACGGCGGCGAGCTCCTCGTCCCAGCGGGCGGCGGCCTCGTAGAGCCACTGCGCGGGCATGGGCACGCCGGCGAGCTGGGCCAGTACGGGCCGCAGGGCGCGGGCGGCCTGCTTCTCCGCGGGGAGCAGCCGGGTGAGGTAGCGGCGCAGCTGGGCGGGCAGGGCCAGGGTGGAGAGGGCCTGGTGGAGCGGGGGCATGTCGACGACGACGAGGTCGGTGCCGGGTGCGGCGGCGGCCCGCCGCAGGGCGCGCAGCAGGGCGAACTGCTCGGCGCCGGGCAGCTCGGTGAGCTCCTCGGCCCCGAGCGGGCGGGCGCCGACCATCGCGAGGAGCGCGGATCCGCGCTCCTGCAGGGCGACGAGCTCCTCGCGGAACTCCTCGCCGGAGTCGACCCGGGCCACCCGCAGACCGGGGACGGGTTCCTCCCCGGTGAGGGCGGCGCGCGGGTCGCCGACGTCGCCGGACAGCAGCAGCACCCGCCGCCCGTGGCGGGCCGCGGCGAGGGCGGTGGCCGCGGCCACGGTGGTCCGCCCGGCCCCGCCGGGGCCGGTGATCAGCAAGGTGTGCATGTGCGGGTGCCTACTGCCGGGTTGCTACGGGTGCTCAGACGGATTCGACGCGCTTCTTCAGGCCCGCCAGCGCCCGGTCGATGATGACCTTCTCCGCCTTGCGCTTGATCATGCCGAGCATGGGGATCTTGACGTCCACGGTCAGCTGGTAGGTGACCTCGGTACGCTTGCCACCGTCCACCGGGGCCAGCCGGTACGAGCCGTCCAGCTGGCGCAGCATCTGGGACTTGTCCAGGGTCCAGCTGACCTCGTCCGTGCCCTTCCAGGTATAGGCGAGGGTGTGGTCGTCCTTGATCGCGCCGGCGTCGAGCAGCAGGCGGACCTTCTCGGCGCGCCCGTCGGCGTCGGTGGCCAGCACCTCGGCCTCCTTCACCTCGCCGGTCCATTCGGGGTAGCGGGCGAAGTCGGCGATCACGGCCATCACGTCGCTGGGCGCAGCCTCGATCGTGATGCTTGAGCTGGTGTGTTCCGCCATCGCGGTCGCTCCTCCGTGGAGTGTTTCGAGGATGTGTGCGGCCTCCGGCCGCCGCGTGAAGGCTACCGCGCGTGCGGACTCCGCCACTCCAGGGCCTCCCCCGGCCCGTGGGAGGCCGTCGTGAACCGGCCTCCGGTCACCATTCCAGCACCCACGGCCGGCCCGTCGCGGCGAAGTGGCCGACGTTCACGCACTCCGTGGCCCCGATCCGCATCCGCCGCGCCAGCGGCTGGTGCACGTGCCCGAAGAGGGCGTACCGGGGGCGGGTGCGGCGGATGGCGGCCAGCAGGGCCTCGCTGCCGCGTTCGAACCGGCGCGCGACGGTGTCGTAGCAGAGCTCGGGCACCTCCGGCGGGATGTGGGAGCACAGCACGTCCACCTCGCCGAGCGCCTCCACCTTGGCCGCGTACTCCTCGACGCCGACCTCGTACGGGGTCCGCATCGGCGAGGGCAGCCCGCCGCCGACGAAGCCGAAGACGCGGCCGCCGATCTCCACCCGCTGGCCGTCGAGCACGGTCAGGCCGTCACGGTCGGCGTATTCCGGCCACAGACCCGGGATGTCGACATTGCCGTAGGTGGCGTACGTCGGGTTCGGGAAGGCGGCGAACATCTCTGCGTACTGGCGGCGCACCGCGCCCTCGATCAGCCGGTCCCGGTCCAGCCCGGCCCACAGCCGCCGCCCGAAGGCGTGGGCCTCCTCGAACCGGCGCGCGGTGCGCAGCTCGACGATCCGGTCGGCGTTCTCGACGCCGAACAGGTCGGGGAAGATCCCGCGCGAGTGGTCGGCGTAGTCGAGGAAGAGGACGAGGTCGCCGAGGCAGATCAGGGCGTCGGCCCCCTCTCCCGCACGGGCGAGGGCCTCGGTGTTGCCGTGCACGTCGCTCACGACGTGGACCCGCGTGCGGCCCGGTCCGCCGGTCCGGCTCGATCCGCTCGCGCCGCTCTGCCCGCTCCGCATGCTGCCACCCATGCCGCCCACCCTAGGGGGGCCCGGCAGCGCCTGGTAGAGGGGCTGGGAGAGGCGGTCGGACCTGCGGTTACTTCCGAGTCGCCGAAGTGGTCGACTAGTGTCGGCACGTGAGGGCCAGGCAGTGCAAGGACAGAATGTGACGCACGGAACATCTGGCCGGTTCCCTCTATCGGGAACCCACTACCGGTGGGTAACGTCCGCTCGGTCCACATGGTGGCGATGGCGCCCAGAGGAGCAGCAGTCTTGCGCGAGTTCAGCCTTCCGGCCCTGTACGAGGTCCCGTCGGACGGGAACCTGACGGATCTCATCCGCCGCAACGCCGCTCAGCATCCCGACACCGCCGTCATGAGCCGCAAGGCCGCCGACGGCCGGTGGCAGGACGTGACCGCGACGGAGTTCCTGGCCGAGGTCCGCGCCGCGGCCAAGGGCCTCATCGCGGCCGGCATCCGGCCCGGCGACCGGGTCGCCCTCATCTCCCGCACCCGCTACGAGTGGGTGCTGTTCGACTTCGCGATCTGGAGCGCGGGCGGCGTCACCGTCCCCGTGTACGAGACCAGCTCCCCCGAGCAGGTCCAGTGGATCCTCGGCGACTCCGGCGCCGTGGCGGTCATCGTGGAGAGCCCGGCGCACAGCGCGTCCGTGGCCTCGCTGCGCGACCGCCTCCCGGAGCTGCGCGAGGTCTGGGAGATCGAGCGGGGGGCGCTGGACACGCTGAAGGCCGCCGGCGCGGGGATCGCCGACGAAGAGGTCGAGGAGCGCGGCAGCCTCGCCAACGCCGACGACCCGGCCACCATCGTCTACACCTCGGGCACCACCGGCCGCCCCAAGGGCTGTGTGCTGACCCACCGCAACTTCTTCGCCGAGTGCGGCAACGTGGTGGAGCGCCTCAGCCCGCTCTTCCGCACCGGCGAGTGCTCCGTGCTGCTCTTCCTGCCGGCCGCGCACGTCTTCGGGCGCCTGGTGGAGGTGGCGGCCGTCCTGGCGCCGATCCGCCTGGGCTGCGTACCGGACATCAAGAACCTGACCGACGAGCTCCAGTCCTTCCGGCCCACCCTGATCCTCGGTGTGCCGCGCGTCTTCGAGAAGGTCTACAACTCGGCGCGCGCCAAGGCCCAGGCCGACGGCAAGGGCAAGATCTTCGACGCCGCCGCCGAGACGGCGATCGCCTACAGCCGGGCGCTGGACGCCCCGGGCGGCCCGTCCTTCGGCCTGAAGCTGAAGCACAAGCTGTTCTCGAAGCTGGTCTACAGCAAGCTGCACACGGTCCTCGGCGGGCGCGGCGAGTACGCGATCTCCGGCGGCGCCCCGCTGGGCGAGCGCCTCGGCCACTTCTTCCGCGGCATCGGCTTCACGGTGCTGGAGGGCTACGGCCTGACGGAGTCCTGCGCGGCCACGGCCTTCAACCCGTGGGACAAGACGAAGATCGGTACGGTCGGCCAGCCGCTGCCGGGCTCCGTGGTGCGCATCGCGGACGACGGCGAGGTGCTGCTGCACGGCGAGCACATCTTCAACGGGTACTGGCAGAACGAGACGGCGACCGCCGAGGCGCTGACCGACGGCTGGTTCCACACCGGCGACGTCGGCACCCTCGACGAGGACGGCTACCTCGCGATCACCGGACGCAAGAAGGAACTCATCGTCACCGCGGGCGGCAAGAACGTCGCACCCGCCGTGATCGAGGACCGGATCCGGGCGCACGCGCTGGTCGCGGAGTGCATGGTGGTGGGCGACGCGAGGCCGTTCGTGGCCGCGCTGGTCACCATCGACGAGGAGTTCCTCGGCCGCTGGGCCGCGGAGAACGGCAAGCCGGCCGGGGTCACGGCGGCGGAGCTGCGCGAGGACGCGGACCTCATCGCCGCCGTCCAGAAGGCCGTGGACGACGGCAACGCGGCGGTGTCCAAGGCGGAATCGGTGCGGAAATTCCGCATTCTGCCCTCCCAGTTCACGGAGGAGTCGGGCCACATCACGCCGTCGCTGAAGCTGAAGCGCAACGTGGTGGCGAAGGACTTCGCGGACGAGATCGAGGCGCTGTACCGGGGCTAGTCCCGGTCGGCCACGGTCAGCGGGGGTCCTCGGCGAGGATCCTGGCCATGTTCCGCTCCGCGAGGGCGGTGATGGTCACGAACGGATTCACGCCGAGCGACCCGGGGATCAGGGAGCCGTCCACGACGTACAGCCCCTGATGGCCCTTCGCCCGTCCGTACACGTCGGTGGCGTCGCCGAGCACGCAGCCGCCGAGCGGGTGGTAGGTGAAGTTGTCGGCGAAGGCCCTGTTGCCGCCGAAGAGGTCGTACCGGTACATCGTGAAGTTCCGCCGGTTGACGCGGTCGAAGAGGTTCTTCGCCGCGTTGACCGAGGGCGTGTTCTGGTCCCTGCGCCAGTTGAGGCGGGCCGAGTCGGTGGCGGCGTCGTAGGTGAAGTGTCCGCGCTCCGGGTTCTTCGTGATGGCCAGGTACATCGAGATCCAGTGCTCCAGCCCCATGGGGAGCGGGGCGATCTCGGCGAAGACCGGGTGGGCGGCGTTGTCCCAGTCGTCGATGCCCAGGGCGGGCATGGTGGCCTGGTTGGCGCCGACCGTGTCCCAGAGGTGGTTGGCGCGGGCGGTCATGACGTTGCCGTTGGGGCCCCAGCCGCGCCCGACCTTCGCGTCGAGCGCGGGCAGCGTCCCGGTCTCGCGGGCCCGCAGCAGGATCTCGGTGGTGCCGAGACTGCCCGCCCCGAGGAAGAGCTGCCGGCAGCCGAGCTCGCGGACCTGGGTGACCCGTCCGGTCACATCGCTGGTCTGCACGGTCAGCACGTACCCCCCGGCGGGGTCCTGCCGTACGCCGACCACGCGCTGCATGGTCTCGATGGTGACGTGGCCGGTGCCGAGGGCGGCGGCGAGGTAGGTCTTGTCGACGCTCTTCTTCCCGTGGTTGTTGCCGTAGATGACCTCGCCGGCCAGCGCCGACCTGGGGGCGGTGCCGGCCGCCTCGCGCTTCATGTACTCGAAGTCGTAGACGTTGGGCACGAAGACGGTCTTCAGGCCGGTGTTCTGGGCGTGCTTGCGGGAGATCCGGGCGAAGCGGTACCACTCCGTGGACTCGAACCAGGCCGGGTCGATGTCGTTGACGCCGAGCATGGCGCGGGCCCGGGGGTAGTACGTGCCGTACATCTCGTCGGCGTTGACCTGGGGCAGCACCTCGGAGAAGTACGAGCGGCGGGGCGTCGGCGCCATGCCGCCGTTGACCAGCGACCCGCCACCGACGCCGCGGCCCACGTACACGGACATGTCGCCGAAGTTCACCCGGTCCAGCACCCCCGGGTACGGGCTGATGTCGCGGTTGACCACGTCGAGCCAGAGGAACTGGGCGAGCGGGGCCTCGGTGCGGGTGCGGAACCACATGGAACGGTGGTCGGGCGCGGAGGTGGAGGGGAAGACCTTGCCGTCGGGCCCGGGCCCGTCCCAGAGCCGGCCCATCTCGAGGACGACGGTCCGCACGCCGGCCTGCCCGAGCCGCAGCGCGGCGACGGCGGAGCCGTAACCGGAACCGACGACGATGGCGGGGGCGTACTGGGCCGCGGCGGGTTCGACGGCGGCGGCGGAGGCCGCTCCGATCCGTGTGAATCCGAGCGCGGAGGCGGTCGAGAGTGCGCCGAGCCCCAGAAGGTGACGGCGCGTCAGGTTGGGTGTCATGGCCGCATCATGGGCGGAATCCAGCCGTCCGCCCAGACGCGGTATTGACAGACATCTGAGGAACAGTCAGGCGTGGCTGCGCAGTCCGCCGGCGGCGGCACCGCTGCCGGGGGCCAGCCCCCGGACCCCCGCTCCTCAAACGCCGGAGGGGCTGTAATTGCCGCACCGCTACAGCAGCTCGCGCAGGCGTTCCGCCAGGAGGTCCCAGCGCCACTTCTCCTCGACCCACTCACGGCCCCGCTCGCCCATCCGGCGGCGCAGTTCCGGATCCTTCAGCAGGGTGACGATCCGGTCCGCCGCGTCGTCGGGGGCGCCGCCGCGGACGACCCAGCCCGTCTCGCCGTCCAGCACCGCGTCCGGCGCCCCGCCGGAGTCCCCCGCGATCACCGGCAGGCCCGTGGCCGAGGCCTCCAGGTAGACGATGCCGAGCCCTTCCACGTCCAGTCCGCCCCGCCGGGTCCGGCACGGCATCGCGAAGACGTCGCCCGCGCCGTAGTGGGCGGGCAGTTCGGACCACGGGACCGCCCCCGTGAAGACCACCGAGTCCGCGACCCCCGTCGAGACCGCGAGTGCCCGCAGGTCCGCCTCGTACGGCCCGCCGCCCACGATCAGCAGCACCGCGTCCGGCACCGCCGCCAGGATCCGCGGCATCGCCTCGATCAGCGTGTCCTGCCCCTTGCGGGGAACGAGGCGCGAGACGCACACGACCACCGGGCGGTCGGTCAGCCCGAGCCGCGCCCGGACCTCCGCCCCGCCCGATTCCGGGTGGAAGGTCTTCTCGTCCACCCCCGGCGGGAGTTGCACCATCCGGGCCGCCGCCCGCTCCGTCACCGCCGAGGCGATCCGCGAGCGCGTGTACTCCCCGAGGTAAGTCAGCGTGTCCGTGCCCTCGCCGATCCGCCGCAGCAGCTGCCGCGCCGCCGGCAGCTGGGCCCAGCCCGCCTCGTGCCCGTGCGTGGTCGCCACGATCCGCCGGGCGCCCGCGCGCCGCAGCGCCGGGCCCATCAGGCCGAGCGGGGCCGCCGCCCCGAACCACACGGACTCGCAGCCGTGTTCGCGCAGCAGGCCCACCGCCCGCCGCGTCACGCGCGGCGTCGGCAGCAGCATCGTCGTACGGTCGCGGACCACCTGGAACGGCTGCTCCGCGTCGAAGGCCGCGGTGGCCTCGCGGCCCTCCGCGCTGTGCTTCCACGTGGAGGCGTAGACGACGATGCGGTCGGGATCCAGCCTCAGCGCCATGTTGTGCAGGAAGGCCTGGATGCCGCCGGGTCGCGGCGGGAAGTCGTTGGTCACGATCAGCGTCTTGTGCATCGCTGCCAACGTACCGGACGCCCTCAGCGGAACTCCTTCCGCAGGGCCTCCTGCCACTCCTTCGTCAGCCCGGCCGGGTCCGTCCCGAGCGCCTCGCGCAGCGCCGTCGGCCACGGCTCGCGCCCCGCCTTCTCGTACAGGCCCACGAGCGCCGCCCCGCCCCACCGGTCCGCGATCAGCCGGCAGGCCAGCCACGCCCCCTCGTACGCACGGGCCAGCGCCTCCCGGTCGCCGCCGAAGGCGAAGTCCTCCGTCCGGGGCAGCTGGGCCGGTACCTCGCCGCGCCGTACCGCCCGGGCCAGCGCCGGGGCGCCCTGCTCCGGGGTGGTGGGGGTGCCGCGGTACGCCGCCCAGTCCGCGAAGCCCTCGGAGAGCCACAGCGGGGTCGTGGCGGAGGTCGCCGCCCGGGTGGCCACGTGGGTGACCTCGTGGGTCAGGATGACCCGCCGGCCCTCCTCGCCCAGCTCCGCGTACCCCTCCGGGTTGATCACCACCCGGTCCGCGGGGGCCGGCCCGGCGCCCACCCGGCCGGTGGTGACGGCGCCCATGCCCCGGTACGCGTCGGCGGGCCGGCCCAGCAGCTGCGCCATCCGCTCCAGGGACCCGGGGACCAGCACCACCACCCGTCCGGCCCAGGTCCCGGGCCAGGCCGCGCTCGCCGCGGGCACCGCCCGGTCGGCCTCGGCGGCGATCGCGGCAAGCGCCTCGGGGGACTGCCCGGCGCCGCCCAGGACCAGGGAGTGCGCACCGCGGACCACCGCCACCGGGCCCTGGTCCCACAGCTGCGGCAGCGCGCCCGGCGCGGGCCGGTCCGCGCGCACCCGCCAGGGGCCGCCGCCCGCCGCGCGTTCGAGTTCCAGCTCGCGTTCCGAGCCGCCAGGGGCCGTGTCGTATTCGGTCAGCCGGTAGCGCAGTCCGGCCCGTACGAGGGCCCGTACGCCGTCCCGCCGCACCGAGGCGACCTCGTACGCCCAGCCGTCGAGCGGGATCCCGGAGAGCCTCTCGGGCGCCGCCCGCGACCAGTCGGCCACCGCCGCGCGGACGTCGCGCTCGGTCGTGTCGGCCGGCCGCGTCGCGCAGCCGGCGAGCAGCACGCACAGCAGCAGCGGCAGGACACGGACGAGGCGGCGGACCGGGAGCATCCGCCGATCGTACGCACGGTCCGGGCGACGGGCCCCCGGCCGGAGCCGGGGGCGGGGGCAGGGGCAGGGGCGTCGGCCGGGGCTCGGCGGCCGGCCGTCAGGGGCGGGTCACCGAGGACACGGGCATCATCCCGACGGGGTCGTAGCGCACCCGGGCCCCCGGGTACGGGGCGTGCACCACCTGGCCGTTGCCGACGTACATGCCGACGTGGCTGGCGTCCGAGCGGTACGTCACCAGGTCGCCCGGGCGGGCCTGCGACAGGGGCACCTGCCGGCCGGCGTGCCGCTGGGCCTGCGAGGTGCGCGGCAGCGAGACCCCGGCCTGCCGGTACGACCAGACCATCAGCCCGGAGCAGTCGAAGCCGGAGGGGCCCGTCGATCCCCATACGTAGGGGCGGCCGACCGCGGACCGGGCCGCTTCCACGGCGGCCGCGGCGCGCCCCGACGACGGGCCGAAGGAGGGCGGCTCGGGCAGCGCGTCGGCGCGGCCGGCGGAGCGCGAGGAGCGCTCGAAGTCGGCCCGCTCCTCGGACGGCATGGCGTTGAGCAGCCGCCGGGCGGCCGCGAGCTTCGCGGTGACGGAGCGCTTGTGCCGGGCCACGTCGGAGCGCAGGGCGTCGAGTTCGGCGAGTTTGCGGGAGGCCTCGCGGCGCTCCTGGCCCAGCCGGCGCTGCTCCTCGCGGAGTTCGTCGAGCTGCCGGGCCTGACGGCTGGTCAGCCGGTCAAGTGCGGCGGCCTGCTCCAGGTAGGCGTCGGGGTCCTCGGCCAGCATCAGGCCGACGGCGGGGTCGATGCCGCCGCTGCGGTACTGGGCCCCGGCGAAGGTGCCGAGGACGCCCCGCATGGTGTTGATGCGCTCCTGGCCGCGGGCCACCGCGTCCTGGGCCCGGTTGACCTCGGCGCGGAGCCGGTCGGCCTTCTCGCCCGCCTCGTTGAACCGCTCGGTGGCCTGCTCGGCCTCCTCGAAGAGCCGGTCGACCTGGGCGCTGACTCCCGTCCTCGCCGCGCCGCCGGGCTCGTACGGGAGGCCGGGGGCGGCGCCGGCGGGTGCGCCCGTCATGGCGACCGCGGCCGTGGCCGCGGCGGCGGTGAGGACGGTGACCTTCGTGTTCCGGTCGAGGCTGCCGAGCCCGCTCCGGCGATGGGACGCCACGTGAAACCGCTCCCTTCCGCTGTGTGTGGCCCGGGTCCGCCCCCCGTGGACGGCCTTGTGCCGGGTTCCGCGCTGGCAGACAGTAGCCGGACGGTCACATGCCGGCCAACGACCGTCGGAGGGCGCACACAGGGACGCCCCGCAGGAGACGCAGGTCACCGGCGGGGCGTGTGGTCGGAAAGGGGCCGCGGAAATTCGCCCGGATGGGCGGTGTGCGACGCGTCAGCCGACGCGGACGCCGAACTGGAACGGCATGTTGTCCATGGACTCGTACTTGATGCCGCTGCGCGGGTTCGAGGCGTGCAGCGTCATGTTGTTGCCGGCGTAGAGGCCGACGTGGTGCAGGTCCCCGTAGAAGAAGACCAGGTCACCGGGCTGGAGCTGGCTGCGGCTGATGCGGGTGCCGTCATTGACCTGGGTGAAGGTGGTGCGGCTGATGCTGACGCCGGCCTGCTTGTACGCCCACTGGGTCAGACCCGAGCAGTCGTAGACGTTGGGGCCGGTGCCGCCGGACTGGTAGGTGAAGCCCAGCTTGGTCTTCGCGGCGGCGAGGGCGGCTCCGGCGCGGCCGGAGGCGCTGACGTTGCCGAGGTCGACGCGCTGGCCGTCGGCGCGGCTCGCGCGGGACTCCTCGTCCTTGAGCGCCGCACGCTCCTGCGCGGTCAGGCTGTTGAGCAGGGCCTGCGCCGCGGCGAGCTTGTCCGTGGAGACCTTCTTCTTCTCGGCCAGCTCCTTGCGGGTGGCGTCGAGGTCGGCGAGCTTGCCGGAGGCCTCCTGGCGCTGCTGCGCGAGGCTGCGCTGCTTGGCCTGGATCTTCTGGACCGCCTCGACCTGCTTGCCGCTCAGGTGCTCGAGGGAGGAGGCCTTGTCGAGGTAGCTGTCGGGGTCCTCGGAGAGGAGGAGGGCGAGGGAGGGGTCGATGCCGCCGTTGCGGTACTGGGCGCTGGCCATCGAACCGAGGGTGCTGCGCAGCTCGTTGAGGTCGCCCTGGCCGCGTGCGACCTGGTCCTGGAGCTGGGCTATCTCCTTCTCCAGCGTCTCCTGGCGTTCCTTGGCCCCGTTGAACTTCTCGGTGGCCTGCTCCGCCTCTTCGTAGAGGGCGTCGACCTGGGTCTTGACCTCGTCCTTGGTCGGCTTCGCCGGGGCGGCGGAGGCGCTCTGGGAGGTGAGGGCGACCACGGCGGCCGCGGTGGCGCCGAGCACGGTCACACGAGTGCGGTTCGGCTGCTTGGGTCGACGGTGGGACGCCACGGAGGCGAGCTCCTTCTTCCTAGAGCCACCGAAGAACGCAACTCGGCAGCACCTTCGCCGCCACTCCGAATGAGTGATCTACCGCACGAAGGTTTGAACGCACCCTAGTGACCTTGCTGTGATCAGTTCAAATCCCGCCGGGAAAAAATGTGCTCTCCGACCAGGTTCTTTACCTACAGCGCACGCTCTGTGCCGGGCACTTGACGGTACGTTCACTGCGACGCCGGTCAATTCCGGCATTCAGGAGGGGAGTTACGAAACTCGCGAAAGCCGCTTCAGGAGCAAAGCGGACGTCACCGGCCGCGCACCCGCCTTGGCCACCCCGTCGGCGACCTCCCGGTCGGTGGAGACCACGACCACCGGCCGGCCGGGCGGTTCGGCGCGCACCAGCTGACGGATCAGCTCGTCCGCCGTCACCCCCGCCTTGGAGAACAGCACCCGCACCCCGCGCGGCGGCGCGAGCAGCACCGGGGCCGCCAGTTCGGCACCGTCGAAGACACAGGTCATCTCCGCGCCCGTCTGCGCGGCCAGCATCGACAGCCCGCCCAGCAGCCGCAGCCGCTGCTTCTCCAGCGGCATCGTCGGATAGCCCGTCTTGGTCACGTTGTAGCCGTCGACCACCAGATGGGCCTGGGGCAGTGCCAACAGCTGGTCCAGCAACGCCGGATCGGTCTCCGACAGGGCGCGCGCCGCGATGTCCTTCGGCGTCATCCGGCCCGGCTCCACCGCGTCCACGGTGTCCGCGGGGCGGGTGTTCACGGGCGGCAGCGCCAGCTCGCGGCGCAGCCCCTGGGCCGCGTCCAGCACGGTGTCCAGCAGCAGCCGCAGCCGCATGTCCTCGATGCTGCGCCCCTCGCGGGTGGCCCGGCGCGAGGTCTCCAGCGCCGCCTCCACCTCCGCGAGACGGGACTTGAGCCGGCGGCTCTCGCTCTCGGCGGCGGCCACCCGGGTGGCCGCGTCGCCGCGGATCCCGTCGACCTCGGCAGTCAGCTTGCGCAGGGCCGCCTCACCGCGCTTGACGTCGCTGAGGGCGCTGCGCAGCTTGCGCTGAAGCGATTCCGCTTCCTTGCGGGCCGCGTCCAGCTCCCCGCGCACGTGCTCACCGCCCGTGCGCTGCGCCTCCCGGGCGTGGGCCAGCTCCTCGCGCAGCCGCTCCAGCTCACGCCGGGTCTCCTCGCCGACCCGCTCGGCGTCGGCGCGCTGCGCCTCCTCGCCCGCGGCGGCCACCAGCTTGACCCAGCCGGCCGGCCTCAGGACGAACGCGGCGGCCGCCACGTCCAGCGGATCCGCGGCGGCGGGCGGCGCACCCGACTCCAGGGCCGCGGCCAGCTCCGCCTGCGCCTCGCGCAGCTTCTCGGCGACCCGGCCGCGGAACACGGCATCGGTCTCGACCGCCGTGGCCATGGCGTTGCCGGCGAACTTGGCGCGCCGGGTCGGGGTGAAACGGGCGTACTGGCGCAGCTGCGCCGGCAGGTCCGCGACCGTCAGCGCGCCGAAGGCGTCCGAGACGAGCGCGACGACCCGCCGCCGCACGCCTTCCGGCAGCGGGCGGTCGAGTGCCTCGGCGGCGTCGCCGGCCGCGTCGGCCGGCTCAGCGCCGCTTGCTGGCTCCACAATCCGTCACCCCTACCGTGATCTACCTGTGGGCACGCCTCCGTCAGGAGTCCGCGCCCGGCCTGTCCACGAGCTCGATCTGGTCCACCGCGTTGCACCAGCGGCAGCGGACCGACTCGATGGTCTCATTGACCACCTCGCGTTCCTCGACCTTGGGTTCCCCGGCGAGGTCCAGGTGGACGTACTCGACGACCTTCGACGAACGGGTGACGTCGAAGCGCGTGAGGTTGCCGCACAGGGTGCAGCGCCACCGGGTGGTGTCGGTCGGCAGGGGAACCGTCATCAGGACGCTCTCTCCTTCGTAGCTGATTCAATTAAAGCCGTCCGCGCCGCCGTGTGCGCGTGTCTTCACCGGCCGGCGGACCGCAGCTCGTAACCCTACGGCCTGCCACCGCCTCAGGTGGGTCCCGTTGCGTCATGCTCTGTCACATGATCGTAAGGTGGCGGGCCGTACGCGAGGCTGCCCGGGGACCGGTGGTCACCCATGCGCTGATCGCGGGCTGCGGTGTGGTGTTCGTACTCGGCCCTGCCTCGGGGCTCAACCCGGTCTACGGGACGGGCGACGAGCTGCTGACCGCCGGGACCGCGTACTTCCGGCGCTGGGGCGTGGTCCCGGACGAGCTCTTCACGGGCACCCCGCGCGCCTGGCTCACCCCGCTGACGGCGCTGTTCGTCCACGGCGGCTGGCTGCACCTGCTCGGGAACATGCTCTTCCTCCACGTCTTCGGGGCGATGGCGGAGGAGCGGATGGGCCGCCCGGCGTTCCTCGTCTTCTACATCTGTACGGGGTACGTGGCACTGGCGGCGTACGCGGCGGCCAACGAGGGGTCCGCGCAGACCCTGGTGGGAGCGTCCGGAGCCATCTCGGCGGTGCTGGGCGCCTTCCTCTACCTGCTCCCGCGGGCGAGGGTGACGAGCCTGTTCCCCTTCCTGTTCTTCCTGCCGCTGCGGTTCCCGGCGTGGATCGTGCTGCTGTTCTGGTTCGCCCTCCAATGGGTGGCGGCGCAGCGGGCGGACAGCGGCCCCGGGGTCGCCTACCTGGCCCACCTGGTGGGCTTCTCGGTCGGCTTCCTCTACGCATGGGTCCGGTATCGGGGTGCGACTAGAGTGAGGCGACCAGCGACGGCCACCGAGGGAGACAGCCAGCCGTGATCACCGCGATCGTGCTCATCAAGACCAGCGTGGACCGGATCCCCGAGATCGCCGAGTCGATCGCCGCGCTGGACAGCGTCAGCGAGGTCTACTCCGTCACGGGGACGTACGACCTGATCGCGCTGGTCCGCGTGGCCCGCCACGAGAACCTGGCGGACATCATCCCGGGCCGCATCAGCAAGATCCCGGGCGTCGAGGCGACGGACACGCACGTGGCGTTCCGCACGTACTCGCAGCACGACCTGGAGGCGGCGTTCGCGATCGGCCTCGACGCGTAGCGCTGTGCCGTGCGGGTATCGGGTCGCCCCGTAGCCCCGGCCGCGGCTTCGCGACGCCTCAAACGCCGGCGGGGCCCTGCGCCCTCCGGCACGGTCCGCAGTAGGGCATGGGCTCCGCTCGGGGCGGCCCTTCGAGTGCGCCGGGCCGACCGCGGGGTCCCTCCGGGACGTCTCCTCGTCGTCGCGCCTGCGGGCCCGTCACGGCCGTGAGGGCGGTTGCGCGCTCCTCCTGCGGGGACGCCCCTGCGTGCCCCCGCTCCCCCGCGCCGGCCGTGGGGTGGGGACACGGCGGAGTGTCCCCGCAGGAGGAGCGCGCAACCGCCCTCCCCCGGTCGCAGCGGTGCCCGCAGGCGCGACGACGAGGAGACATTCCGGCGGGGCACCGGCCCACACCCGTCAGAGGTTCGGCAGGGGCTCGCCCGGCTGGGCGAGACGGTGCTCTCCCCGAGCCAGAAGACGTAGCCGCGGAGGTAGTCCGCGAGGCCCTCGTCGATGTGGGAGACGTACCCGGGCGCCGGCCGCCGCCTCCCGCTCGTCGGCGGCCTCCGAGACCCGTACGGTGTCACACGGCGGGAACGCAGCGGCCTTCCTCCGTGCGGTACTGCCACTTCGCGCCGTCCGCGACGAGCTCCTGCACCGCACGGACGAAGCGCTCGACGTGCTCGTCGGGGGTGCCCGCGCCGAAGCTGACGCGGATCGCGTTCAGCGAGCGCTCCCCCGGGGCCGCCTCCGGGGCTCCGCATTCGCCCTGGGCCTGCGGCTCGCTGCCGAGCAGGGTGCGGACCAGCGGGTGGGCGCAGAACAGGCCGTCGCGGACGCCGATCCCGTACTCCGCGGACAGCGCGGCGGCGAAGTGGGAGCTGTTCCAGCCGTCCACCACGAAGGAGATGACGCCGACGCGCGGGGCGTCGTCGCCGAAGAGCGACAGGACGCGGACCGCCGGGACCTCGGACAGGCCTTCGCGGACCTTGGCGATGAGGTGGCGCTCGCGGGCGACGAGACTGTCGAAGCCCGCCTCGGTCAGGGCCTTGCAGGCGGAGGCGATGGAGTAGACGCCGATGACGTTCGGGGAGCCGGCCTCGTGGCGGGCGGCCGTGGTGTGCCACTCGACGTCCACGCCGCCGTCCTCGCGCCGGGCCACCTTGCGGGAGGCGCCGCCGCCCGCGAGGTACGGCTCCGCCTGCTGGAGCCAGTCCGCGCGGCCGGCGAGCACGCCCGAGCCGAAGGGCGCGTAGAGCTTGTGTCCGGAGAAGGCGACCCAGTCCACGTCCAGGTCCTGGACCGAGACGGGGTGGTGCGGGGCCAGCTGGGCGGCGTCCAGGACGATCCGCGCGCCGTGGGCGTGCGCGGCGGCGGCGAGTTCCTTCACCGGCCACAGTTCACCGGTGACGTTGGACGCGCCGGTGACGCAGACCAGGGCCGGGCCCTTGGGGTCTCCCCAGCTCGAAGAGCCAGGGGATGGCTCGCGGTCGGCGAGGGCCCGCTCCAGGGTGGCGACGGCCTCACCCGGGGTGCGGGGGGCGTTGAGGTAGGTGACCTGCGCGTTCGTCCAGGGCAGGAGCGAGGCGTGGTGCTCGGTCTCGAAGACGAACACCTGGCAGTCGGCGGGGAGCACGGCGGCGAGCAGGTTCAGCGAGTCGGTGGTGGACCGGGTGAAGACCACCTGGTCGCAGGGGCGGCAGTCGAGGAACTCGGCGACCGTGACCCGGCTCTGCTCGAAGAGGTCGGTGGAGAGCTGCGAGAGGTACCCGGCGCCGCGGTGCACGCTGCCGTAGTACGGGGCGTACGCGGCCACGTCGTCCCAGACCCGCTGGAGCGCGGGGGCGCTGGCGGCGTAGTCCAGGGCGGCGTAGGTGACCTCGCCGCCGATGACGAGCGGGACGGTGACGTCCCGGCCGAGCACCGGCAGCGGCGCGGCACAGGCGGGGCCCTCGGCGGCGTCGGCGGTGGCGACGGAGGTGGCGGCGGCGGTGGCGGCGGCGTTCAGGAATGCGGACATGGCGGTATCTCCCGGCAGGCAGGGCTGAATGGCTTCGGAGTGCCCGTACGCGGGTACGGCCGTGCGGCCGTCCTGGGGGTCCCCCCGGACGTAGTCTGGGGGAGGTACGGGAGAGCCCTCGGGCCGGACCGAACGGTCGGCGGGGGTACACGGAAGTGACCCTGATCCGAGGGGTGAAGTAGGGGCGGAGTCGCCCTATCGCATTCGCTTGCTCACGGAAAACGCTCCTCGAGAAGACCAGGACCCCTGGTGTCGAGGGATCCGCGCTTGCCGTAGGCCTTGCTGCCTACGACCTGGTCATCACCCGGGGCACCCCGCCACGGAAGGAGGGTTGCCGGACAGCAAGCCGGGGCCTAAACGCTGTCACTCGTGACCTGGTCAGCATCCTGCCACAAGATCCCCCGCGCGCAAGACCCCGGTCCGCATGGTGGACCGGGGCCTTGGCTCGATTCGCCCGATCGTGGTCAGGCGTTGCTCGCCGCGACCCAGCGCTCCAGCGCCGCGCGCGCCGCGCCCGAGTCGATGGACTCCGCCGCGCGCACCAGACCGGCGGCGAGCTGCTCCTCCAGCGTGCCCGTGCCCGGGTCCAGGGCGACCAGGGCCGCCGCCGAGTTCAGCAGTACGGCTTCGCGGACCGGGCCGGTCTCGCCGGCCAGCAGGCGGCGGGCCACGTCCGCGTTGTACGAGGGGTCGCCGCCGGCCAGCGCCGAGACCTCGACCAGGTCGATGCCGATGTCGCGCGGGTCGAAGGACCGCTCCGAGACCTTGCCGTCGCGGACCCACCAGATGCGCGAGGTGGCCGTCGTGGTCAGTTCGTCCAGGCCGTCGTCACCGCGGAAGACCAGCGCGGACGAGCCCCGCTCGGCGAGTACGCCCGCGATGATCGGGGCCATCCGGGGGTCGGCCACGCCGGTCGCCTGGGCGCGCACCCGGGCCGGGTTGGTCAGCGGGCCCAGCGCGTTGAAGAAGGTCCGGATGCCCAGCTCCTTGCGGGCCGCCGCCACGTGCCGCAGCGCCGGGTGGAACTTGACCGCGAAGCAGAAGGTGATGCCGGCCTCCTCGGCGACCTCCACGACCCGCTCCCGGCTCAGGTTGAGGTTCACCCCGAGCTTCTCCAGGACGTCCGAGGAGCCGCTCGCGGAGGAGGCGGCCCGGTTCCCGTGCTTGACGACCTTGGCACCGGTTCCGGCCACGACGACCGCCGACATCGTCGAGATGTTCACCGTCTTGGCCCCGTCGCCGCCCGTGCCGACGATGTCCACCGTCCGGCCCGGCACCTCGATCAGGTTGGCGTGCTCGTACATCGCCCGTACGAGGCCGTTGATCTCCGCGACCGTCTCCCCCTTCGCCCGCAGCGCGACGGTGAAGCCGGCGATCTGGGCGTCGGTGGCCTCCCCGCGCATGATCCGGTCCATGGCCCAGGCGGTGTCGTCGGCACGCAGGTCCTGGCCGGTCAGCAGAGCGTCGAGGACGCCCGGCCAGCCACGGGCCGCCACGCTGTCGCCGCCTGCCGGGGTCACAACGTTCATGGTCCGCTCCTGCTGCTTGTCAAGGTTTCCACGTCGAATGGGAGGGCTCCAGCCTATCCAGCCCGGAACACGGCAAAGAGCCCCGTCCGGACACTGGACGGGGCTCTCGCCGTGGCGACACCAGAACTGACCGAAATCAGTCCCTCATACGGTCGTGCAGGGGATCAGTGGTGGCCGTGGCCGGCCTGGATCTCCTTGTACTCCTCCACCGTGGGCTTCGGAATCTGGTTGTTCTCCGCGTAGAAGCCCTTGCTGAGCTTCGCGCGGAGCTTCTCCGTGGCCTTCACCTTGCGCTCGACACCGTTCTCGTCGACCGTCGGGCCGATCTCGATCGGCTTGTACTGCTCGTGCGCGGTGAGCTTGTGCAGCTGGCCCGCCGGGAGCGGCTCGTGGACCTCGACGAACTCACCGTGCGGCAGACGCTTGATGATGCCGGTCTCGCGACCGTGCAGCACCTTGTCGTGGTCCCGGCGCTGGAGGCCGAGGCAGATCCGCTTGGTGACGATGAAGGCGAGGACCGGGACGACGAAGAAGCCGATCCGGACGAACCAGGTGATCGAGTTGATCGACAGGTGGAAGTACTGGGCGAACATGTCGTTGCCGCCGCCGATGAGGAGCACGATGTACTCCGCGATCCAGGCGACACCGAAGGCCGTACGGGTCGGGACGTTGCGCGGGCGGTCCAGGATGTGGTGCTCGCGCTTGTCCCCGGTGACCCAGGACTCGATGAACGGCCACACGGCGATCGCACCCAGCACCAGCGGGAAGAGCACCAGCGGGATGAACACGCCCAGGACGAGCGTGTGGCCCCACAGGTTGATCTCCCAGCCGGGCATGGCACGGATCAGGCCTTCCGGCATACCCATGTACCAGTCGGGCTGCGCACCGGTGGACACGTGGTCCGGGCGGTACGGGCCGAGCGCCCAGATCGGGTTGATCGAGGCGATGGCCGCGACGGCCGAGATGACACCGAAGACCAGGAAGAAGAAGCCTCCGGCCTTGGCCATGTAGACCGGCAGCAGCGGCATGCCGACGACGTTGTTGTTCGTCTTGCCGGGACCCGCGAACTGGGTGTGCTTGTGGTAGAAGACCAGGATCAGGTGGGCCACGAGCAGGCCCATCATGATGCCGGGCAGCAGCAGGATGTGCACCGAGTAGAACCGCGCGACGAAGTCGCCGCCCGGGAACTCCCCGCCGAACAGGAACATCGACAGGTACGTGCCGACGACCGGGACGGACAGGATGGCGCCCTGCATGAAGCGGACACCGGTACCCGAGAGCAGGTCGTCCGGCAGCGAGTAACCGGTGAAGCCGGTGAACATGCCGAGGACCAGCAGCAGGAAGCCGAAGATCCAGTTGACCTCACGCGGCTTGCGGAACGCGCCGGTGAAGAAGACGCGCATCATGTGCACGACCATGGCCGCGACGAAGATCAGCGCCGCCCAGTGGTGGATCTGACGGATCAGCAGACCACCGCGGACGTCGAAGCTGATGTCCAGCGTCGAGGCGAAGGCCTCGGACATCATGACGCCCTGCATCGGCACGTACGAGCCGTGGTACACGACCTCGTTCATGCTCGGGTGGAAGAACAGCGTCAGGTACACACCCGTGAGGATGATGATGATGAAGCTGTAGAGGCAGATCTCACCCAGCATGAAGGACCAGTGGTCCGGGAAGATCTTGCGCATGTTGGCCTTGGCCAGGCCGTAGATGCCCAGGCGGCCGTCCGCCCAGTCGGCTACGCGCTCGCCGGCCGGCGCTTTGCGCTCGTTGTTGTCGCTGGTGCTCATCCGCGCTCCCAGAATGCAGGACCGACGGGCTCTTCGAAGTCGCCGAGCGCTTCGAGGAAGCCTTCGTCATTCACGCCGATCCGCAGCTGCGGAAGCGCGTGACCGGCCGGGCCGAAGATGACACGGGCGCCGTCGGAGAGGTCGAAGGTGGACTGGTGGCACGGGCAGAGCACGTGGTGCGTCTGCTGCTCGTACAGGCTGATCGGGCAGCCGACGTGGGTGCAGATCTTGGAGTAGGCGACGATCCCGTCGTGGGACCACTCCAGCTCCTTCTTGTCCTTGATGTCGTCCGGCTGGATACGGACGATCATCAGGGCGGCCTTGGCGATCTGGACCTGGAAGTCGTGCTGCTCCTCCTCCAGGCCTTCCGGCCTGGCGAAGGTCAGCGACCCGACGAGCACGTCCTCGGGACGCAGCGGCTCGTTCGTGTTGTCGTTGATGAGCAGCTTGCCCTTGGCCCAAACGGTCTTGCGCAGCTTGTCCTCAGGCAGCGGGCCCAGGTCGCGCATGATCATGACGGCGGAGAGCGGCAGCATCGCCAGCGCACCGAGCATCGTGTTGCGGATCAGGGGCCGGCGGCCGATGCCGGACTCGTTCGCGCCGTCGCGGAAGTCCTGCAGGACCTGCGCCTTGACCTCCGGCGGAGCGGCGATCTCGTGGCGCTCGGCGGCGACCTCCACGTCGGACATCAGGGTGCGGGCCCAGTGGACCGCGCCCGCGCCGATGCAGAAGAGGGCCAGGCCCAGCGTCATGCCCAGGGCGAAGTTGAGCGCGCTGACCTTCCCGATGGGGAAGATGTAGACGATCTTCTCGACCGGGAAAATCACGTACGACGCGATGAAGCCGATCGTGGCCAGCATGGACAGCGTGAACAGCATCGCGACGGTGCGCTCGGAGCGCTTCGCCGCCCGCTCGTCGATGTCCTGGATGCGGGGCTTGTGGACCGGCAGGCCCGGGTCGGCGAACGGGTCGTCCGCGACCGCTACGGCACCGTGGTGCGCGTCGCCCTGCTCGCTCGGCAGGTGCTTCTCTTCGGGA
This sequence comes from Streptomyces sp. NPDC029164, assembly GCF_055563995.1. Classification (NCBI taxonomy): domain Bacteria; kingdom Bacillati; phylum Actinomycetota; class Actinomycetes; order Kitasatosporales; family Streptomycetaceae; genus Streptomyces; species Streptomyces sp. NPDC029164. The sequence goes on from NZ_JBVHWW010000009.1 coordinate 152,978, forward strand.
ATCTCTTGGCTACTCATGACTTCTTGGCCTTAGCGGTGTGGGCCGCGACCCAGACGGCGACAGCGATCAGCGCACCCAGAGCGAAGATCCAGCCGAACAGACCCTCGGAGACGGGGCCGAGGCCACCGAGCTTGAGACCACCGGGGCTGGTCGACTTCTCACCGTTCACGTTCTGGAGGTACGCGATGATGTCCTTCTTCTGCTGCTCCGGCATGGTCTGGTCCGGGAAGGAGGGCATGTTCTGCGGGCCGGTGAGCATGGCCTCGTAGACGTGCTTCGGGTCGACGCCCTCAAGGTTGGGGGCGTACTTCCCGTTCGTCAGCGCGCCGCCCTCACCGGTGAAGTTGTGGCACTGCGCGCAGTTGTTGCGGAACAGCTCACCACCCCTGGCGATGTCGGCACCTGCCGGGTCGTACTGCTTTGCGGTCGGCGTGATCGGACCGGCGCCGAGGGACGCGACGTACGCCGCCAGCTGGTCGATCTGCGCCTGGGTGTAAATGACGGGCTTCTTCGGCACCTGGGCGCCGGGCTGCTGGGCGGGCATGCGGCCCGTGCTCACCTGGAAGTCGACGGCCGCGGAGCCGACGCCGACCAGGCTCGGGCCGTCAGAGGAACCCTGACCGCCGGTTCCGTGGCAGCTTGCGCAACCCACGGCGTAGAGCTTCTTGCCCTCCTCGATGGCGAGGGACTGGGCGGTTTCATCGGCCTGCGCCTTGCCCGCGGGAGCAAAGGCGGCGTACAGCCCCCCAGTGGCCGCCAGCGCGAGGAGTAGAACGACGACCGCCGCCAGCGGATGGCGTCGTCGTGCGGAGAGCTTTTTCACGGATTACCCCGGTGTCAGGATCTTCTGCGTCGGTGTGTCTGGATGGAGTGCCGGGTCGGGCCCGGTGACGTGTTCGCTACTTGATCAGGTAGATCGTGGCGAAGAGGCCGATCCAGACGACATCGACGAAGTGCCAGTAGTAGGACACGACGATGGCCGACGTGGCCTGTTCGTGGGTGAACCTCTTGGCCGCGTACGTCCGGCCGAGGACCAGCAGGAAGGCGATGAGGCCGCCCGTCACGTGCAGACCGTGGAAGCCGGTGGTCAGGTAGAAGACCGAGCCGTACGGACCGGACGAGAGGCTCATGCCCTCGTGCTTGACCAGCTCGGTGTACTCGAACACCTGGCCGCCAATGAAGATCGCACCCATGACGAACGTGATGATGAACCACGTCCGGAGCTTCTTCACGTCACCGCGCTCGGCGGCGAATACGCCGAGCTGGCAGGTGAGCGAGGAAAGCACCAGGATCGTCGTGTTCGTCGCCGAGAAGGGCAGATTCAAGGCCGAAGCCTGCTCTGTCCAGTACTCGGAACCCGTCACGGATCGCAGGGTGAAGTACATCGCGAAGAGGGCCGCGAAGAACATCAGCTCGGAACTCAACCAGATGATGGTTCCGACGCTGACGAGGTTCGGCCGGTTGACCGTCGGGTGCGCGTGCCCGGTATCTACTGTCGTTGCTGTCGCCACGACCGACATTATGTCGGTCGCTTATCCCGCCCTCACCCCGGGGGGTGCCGTTCGGAGTGTCCGGGGCGTGTGCAAGGCCCGAACGGCCCATCAGATCGCCCCGGTGGGATGTCCCGTGCACATGTCCGAACCGATGTTGACAGCGCATCGGGAGGAGTAGCATCCCGCGCAACATCAACGTGATTCACGTGACACGTGGAGGAACGAAATGCGGGCGACTGCGCGGGTTCTGGTCTACAGCGACGACGCGGGCACCCGGGAGCAGGTGCGGCTGGCGGCCGGACGCCGGCCCGCCGCGGACCTGCCGCCGGTGGAGTTCGTGGAGTGCGCGACGCTGCCGGCGGTGCTGACACAGCTGGACGCGGGCGGCATCGACGCGTGCGTGCTCGACGGCGAGGCGGTTCCGGCCGGGGGCATGGGCGTGTGCCGGCAGATCAAGGACGAGATCTTCCGGTGTCCGCCGGTGCTGCTGCTGATGGGACGCCCCCAGGACGCCTGGCTGGCCACGTGGAGCCGTGCGGACGCCGCCGTGACCCTTCCGGTGGACCCGGTGGAGTTCGCGGACACCCTGGCGGGCGTGCTGCGCTTGCGCCTCTCCTCCTCGGCCGCCTGACGGTGCGCCTGCGGGCCCACGGGTGAACCGTGGGCCCGCACAGGCGCTCGCGGTCAGACGGTGGGCCGCAGGCGGGCCTGGTCCATCGGGTTGCGGCCTTCCTCGGTGCCCTTGAGCAGCGCGCTGCCCTGGCGCCAGTCCTTCCAGTCCATGTTCCAGTCGCCGAAGCCGTTGCCGAAGATGTCCATGTCGTCGCCGATGCTGTTGATCACCTTGACGATGTCGCCCTCGGTGATGTTCTCGTAGAACCAGGCGGCGTTGCCGGTGCTCATGCCGGTGCATCCGTGGCTGACGTTCTCGTAGCCCTGGGAGCCGACGGACCACGGCGCGGCGTGGACGTATTCACCACTCCAGGTGACGCGGGTGGCGTAGTAGACGGGCAGGTTGTAGTACTCGCTGCCGCCGATGCCCACGGTGTCGCCGCGCATCTGGACGAAGTACTGCTTGCCCAGCACCACCTTGACCCCGTTGCGGGTGGAGAAACCGGGCTTTCCGGTGGTCACCGGGATGGTGTTGATCACTTCTCCGTTGCGCCGGAACGTGAGGTAGTGCGAGGAGGCGTCGGTGGTGACCTCGACCCGGTCCCCGATCTCCAGCTTCACGGGCTTGGCCGCGACGCCGTGGAGCTCGTCGGTGATCCTGATGCCCTCCAGGTTGCTCCGTACGGAGACGGTGGAGTTGGCGGGCCAGTAGTCCTTGGGCCTGAAGTGGAGGTTCTTGTCGTCCACCCAGTGCCAGGCGCCCTCGACGCCGGCCGGGGCGTCGACGATCAGGCCCCGTTCCACGATCGCGCGGGCGGCCTTGTCCTTGACCGGCTCGCTGAGCTCGGCCGTGAGGGGCTGTCCGACGCCGTATTTGCCCTCCTCCGGGCCGAATTCGACCTTCAGGACCCCCTTGGACGGGGTGGTGTCGAACGTCAGCGTGCGCTGCCCCGGGGCGCCCCGCTCGTCCTCGGTGCTCACCGTGACCGTGTAGCGGACCCCTGAGGCCATCGGGACGGTGCTGTGCCAGCGATCGCCCTTGGCGCTCAGTTCGCCCGCCAGGCGGCGGCCGTGGGTGTCCACGGCCAGCACGTCGGTGATCCGGCCGCCACCGGCCTTGGCGGTGATTTCGAGGGGCTTGTCGGGGTCCACGGGGCGACTGCCCGCGGTCTGGTTGAAGGCGACCTGATCGCCCGCGTCGTACGGGCGGGCTGACAGCGGGTTCTTGTCGCCGGACCCGCATGCGGTGGCGCCGGCCCCGAGGGACGCGACCAGCAGGGAGCAGCTGAGTACCGTCCAAAGACGCGGTGAGTGCTTCATGGAGCCAACGCTATGAAGATATGACAATTACGGCGCGCGGGGTGACTGCAAACGAGGGGCCCGGACTCCTCCGAAGAGGTGTCCGGGCCCCAAGTGTGCTCGCGCGGCGCGGCCGCGCGGGGTGCTTCTACTGGTTCGCGTTCTCACCGCGGTAGTACTCGTACACCCAGCCCCACAGGCCGATCACGATGATCGGGGCCGAGAAGTACATGAGCCACCAGCCGAAGACGACGCCCATGAAAGCGAGCGCGCCACCGACGGCCAGCGAGAGCGGCTGCCAGCTGTGCGGGGAGAAGAACCCCAGCTCGCCGGCCTCGTCGGCGACGTCGGCCTCCAGGTTGTCCTGGGCCATCTCGTCGACGCGCTTGGCCGTGAAGGCCAGGTAGTAGCCGATCATGACGCTCAGGCCGAAGGCCAGGAAGAGCGCGGTGGTGCCGACGGGCTCCTTCGACCACACGCCGTACACGACGGCCATGACCAGGATGAAGAAGGAGAGCCACAGGAACATCTTGCCCTGGATCTTCACTTGCCGGCCTCCTTGTCACCGGTGAGGGCCTGGGTCCCGCCGGCGATGTGGTCCTCGAGGTGGTCCAGGGCCGCGATGTCCGGGTGGTGCAGGTCGAAGGCCGGGGACTCGGAGCGGATCCGCGGCAGGGTGAGGAAGTTGTGCCGCGGCGGCGGGCAGGAGGTCGCCCACTCGAGCGAACGGCCGTAACCCCACGGGTCGTCGACCTCGATCTTCTTGCCGTACTTGGCCGTCTTCCAGACGTTGTACATGAACGGAAGCATCGACAGGCCGAGCAGGAAGGAGCTGATCGTCGAGATCGTGTTCAGCGTGGTGAAGCCGTCGGCCGCGAGGTAGTCCGCGTAGCGGCGCGGCATGCCCTCGGCGCCCAGCCAGTGCTGCACCAGGAACGTGCCGTGGAAGCCGATGAACAGCGTCCAGAAGGTGATCTTGCCGAGGCGCTCGTCCAGCATCTTGCCCGTGAACTTCGGCCACCAGAAGTGGAAGCCGGCGAACATCGCGAAGACCACGGTGCCGAAGACGACGTAGTGGAAGTGCGCGACGACGAAGTACGAGTCGGAGACGTGGAAGTCCATCGGGGGCGAGGCCAGGATGACGCCGGTCAGACCACCGAAGGTGAAGGTGACCAGGAAGCCGATCGTCCAGAGCATCGGGGTCTCGAAGGACAGCGAGCCCTTCCACATGGTGCCGATCCAGTTGAAGAACTTCACACCGGTCGGTACCGCGATCAGGAAGGTCATGAAGGAGAAGAACGGCAGCAGTACACCGCCGGTGACGTACATGTGGTGGGCCCACACGGTCACCGAGAGGCCGGCGATCGCGATCGTCGCGGCGATCAGACCGATGTAACCGAACATCGGCTTGCGCGAGAAGACCGGAATGATCTCGGAAACGATTCCGAAGAATGGCAGCGCGATGATGTACACCTCTGGGTGTCCGAAGAACCAGAAGAGGTGTTGCCAGAGCAATGCGCCGCCGTTCGCGGCATCGAACACATGCGAACCGAACTTGCGGTCGGCCTCCAGCGCGAAGAGCGCGGCGGCCAGCACCGGGAAGGCGAGCAGGACCAGGACACCGGTCAGCAGCACGTTCCAGGTGAAGATCGGCATGCGGAACATCGTCATGCCGGGTGCGCGCATGCAGATGATCGTGGTGATGAAGTTGACCGAGCCGAGGATCGTGCCGAAGCCCGAGAAGGCCAGACCCATGATCCACATGTCGGCGCCGATGCCCGGCGAGCGGACCGCGTCCGACAGCGGGGAGTAGGCGAACCAGCCGAAGTCGGCGGCGCCGTTCGGCGTCACGAAGCCGGCCACCGCGATGGTCGAGCCGAAGAGGTACAGCCAGTACGCGAACATGTTCAGCCGCGGGAACGCCACGTCGGGCGCGCCGATCTGCAGCGGCATGATCCAGTTCGCGAAGCCCGCGAACAGCGGGGTGGCGAACATCAGCAGCATGATCGTGCCATGCATGGTGAACGCCTGGTTGAACTGCTCGTTCGACATGATCTGCGTGCCCGGACGGGCCAGCTCGGCGCGCATGAAGAGCGCCAGCAGGCCGCCGATGATGAAGAACACGAACGACGTGACCAGGTACATCGTGCCGATGGTCTTGTGGTCGGTGGTGGTGAGCCACTTCACGACCACGTTGCCCGGCTGCTTGCGCCGTACCGGCAGCTCGTTCTCGTACGAGTCAGCTGCGGCGGCACCCTGGGATTCGTTGAGGATGCTCACAGTTTGTTCACTTCCGCATTCCGGGCCGGGTCGGTCTGCTGGATGCCGGCGGGCAGGAAGCCGGTCTGGCCCTTCTCGGCCAGCTCCTTCAGGTACGCCTGGTACTTCTCGGGCGAGACCACCTTGACGTTGAAGAGCATCCGGGAGTGGTCGACGCCGCAGAGCTCGGCGCACTTGCCCATGAAGGTGCCCTCTTGGCTCGGGGTGACCTCGAAGACGTTGGTGTGGCCCGGGATGACGTCCTGCTTGAACAGGAAGGGGACCACCCAGAAGGAGTGGATGACGTCGTTGGACGACAGGATGAAGCGGACCTTCTCACCCTTGGGCAGGACGAGGGTCGGCCCCGGGTTGCCCGTCTGCGGGTTCCGGTCGCTCGGAACGCCCTTCTCGTAGACGCCCTCGGCGCCCGCCGGGAAGGCCTTCGTGAAGCGGTCCGGGATCGAGGCGAGCTCCTTGGGAACCTCGCCCGCCTTCGGGGTCGCCGCGTCGCCGTCGACGTTCTCGACGTAGTTGAAGCCCCAGCTCCACTGGAAGCCGATCACGTTGATCGTGTGCGCCGGCTTGGAGAGGGCGAGCAGCTTCGACTCGTCACGCGCGGTGAAGTAGAAGAGCACCGAGACGATGATGAGCGGGACCACGGTGTACAGCGCCTCGATGGGCATGTTGTACCGGGTCTGCGGGGGGACCTCCACCTTCGTCCGGCTGCGCCGGTGGAAGATGACGCTCCAGATGATCAGGCCCCACACCAGGATGCCCGTGACGAGCGCGGCCGCCCAGGATCCCTGCCACAGGGAGAGGATGCGCGGCGCCTCCTCGGTTACCGGAGTCGGCATTCCGAGGCGGGGAAAGTTTTGCCATGTAAACGAGCAACCAGTGGCGGTCGCCAGGACCACGCCCGCAGTCAGCGCCTGCAGCAGCTTCCGCCGCATCGGGCGCCGCGGCGAGCGGTCGGAGCCGTAGGGACTCACGTAGCGCCTTCCCGAGAGTCTCGGCCCGCGCGGCCGGCCGCGGCCGTGTTCGGGTCGGTCGCCGGCCCTGACGCAGGCAGGGGTTTGGATGTTTATGCGGACCAAACCCTACTGGACGCTATTTGGGGTCGCGCGGGGAGGGTGCCCAACGCGCCGCTACAGCCCCCGAAGGGATGGATCCGCCGTCCGGGGGACGGTGCGAACGGCCCTGAATGGCGGTCTCCGGGGCCGAACTGACGCCCCCTGACCTCGGACGCTCCCCGACCCGCCGCCTTGCCTTACGGTGGCCGGATGCCGTACTTCGACAGCGCGTCCGCCGCCCCCCTGCACCCCGTGGCCCGGCAGGCGTTGCAGGCCTCCCTGGACGAGGGCTGGGCCGATCCGGCCAGGCTGTACCGGGAGGGCAGGCGCGCCCGGCTGTTGCTGGACGCGGCACGGGAGGCCGCGGCGGAGGCGGTGGGATGCCGTGCCGACGAGCTCGTGTTCACTCCTTCGGGGACGCACGCCGTTCACACGGGAGTGGCGGGGGCCCTCGCGGGGCGCCGACGCGTCGGGGGCCATCTGGCCATGTCCGCGGTCGAACACAGTTCTGTACTGCACGCTGCGGCGACGCACGAGGCGCACGGCGGGACGGTGACCGAGGTCCCGGTGGACCGCTACGGCGCGGTGACGGCGGCCGGATACGCGGACGCGCTCCTCCCGACGACCGCCCTCGCCTGCCTCCAGTCGGCCAATCACGAGGTGGGCACGGTCCAACCGGTGGCGGAGGTGGCCGAGGTCTGCGCGGCGGCCGGGGTGCCGTTGCTGGTGGACGCGGCGCAGTCGCTGGGCTGGGGCCCGGTGGAGGGTGCCTGGTCGCTTCTGGCGGCGAGCGCCCACAAGTGGGGCGGCCCGCCCGGGGTCGGTCTGCTGGCGGTCCGCAAAGGGGTCCGTTTCGCCCCCCAACACCCCTCGGACGAACGGGAGGCGGGCCGCTCCCCCGGTTTCGCGAACCTCCCCGCGATCGTGGCGGCGGCGGCGTCACTGCGGGCCGTTCGGGCCGAGGCCGAGGCGGAGGCGGCCCGGCTGCGCGTCCTGGTGGACCGGATCCGGCGGCGGGTGGTGCGGCTGGTCCCGGACGTGGAGGTGGTCGGCGACGCGGAGCGGAGGCTGCCGCACCTGGTCACCTTCTCCTGCCTGTACGTCGACGGGGAGACCCTGCTGCACGAGCTGGACCGGGCGGGCTTCTCGGTCTCCTCGGGCTCCTCCTGCACGAGCTCCACGCTGACCCCCAGTCACGTGCTGCGGGCCATGGGCGTGCTGTCGGAGGGGAACGTACGGGTGTCCCTGCCGCCGGGGACCACGGCGGAGGAGGTCAACGCGTTCCTGGAGGTGCTGCCGGGTGCGGTGGCGGGCGTACGGGAGCGGCTCGGGGTCTCGCACACCCCGGCGGTGCAGCCGGTGGGGGACACCCTGGAGATCGACGCGCTCGGCCTGCGGTGCCCGCAGCCGGTGATCGAACTGGCCCGGGCCATTTTCCGGGTACCGGTGGGCGGCACGGTGACGGTCGTCTCCGACGACGAGGTGGCCCGGCTGGACATCCCGGCGTGGTGCGCGATGCGGGGGCAGGAGTACGTGGGCGAAACCCCCCGCGCCACCGGCTCCGCCTACACGGTCCGCCGCCTGCTCTGACCCGGGGCTCCGCCCGGACCCGCGCCTCGGTATTTCAGCCTCGTGGCGTCCGCAGCGCGCACTTGAAGGCTGACGCCGGCACAATGCAGCCCCTCCGGCGTGTGAGGAGCGGGGGTCCGGGGGCAGCGCCCCCCGGCGGCGGCGCCGCACCCGGGGTCGGGCAGGACCACCGGCTCCGCCGGCGCACCGGGGCTCCGCTCCTCAAACGCCGGAGGGGCTGAAATACGGAGGTCAGGCGAGGTGGGCGCGGACTTCTGCCGCGGCCTCGTCGCCGTAGGCCTTCGTGAAGCGCTCCATGAAGTGGGCCCGGGCCAGGGTGTACTCCTGGGTGCCGAGGGTCTCGATGACCAGCGTCGCGAGCATGCAGCCCAGCTGCGCCGCCCGCTCCAGGCCCACACCCCACGCCAGCCCGGTCAGGAACCCGGCGCGGAACGCGTCGCCGACACCCGTCGGGTCGACCTTCGCGGTCTCCTCCGGGCAGCCGACCACGATCGGGGCCTCGCCGACCCGCTCGATCTTGACTCCGTTGGAGCCGAGCGTGGTGACGCGGGTGCCGACCTTCGCGAGGATCTCCGCGTCCGTCCAGCCCGACTTCGACTCGATGAGGCCCTTCTCGTACTCGTTCGAGAAGAGGAAGGTCGCGCCCTCCATCAGGGTGCGGATGTTGTCGCCGTCCATCCGGGCGATCTGCTGCGAGAAGTCGGCGGCGAAGGGGATCCCCCGCGTCCGGCACTCCTCCGTGTGGCGCAGCATCGCCTCGGGGTCGTCCGCGCCGATGAGGACCAGGTCCAGTCCACCGACGCGGTCGGCCACGGACTTCAGCTCGATCAGGCGGGCCTCGCTCATCGCGCCCGTGTAGAAGGAGCCGATCTGATTGTGGTCGGCGTCCGTGGTGCACACGAAGCGCGCGGTGTGCAGCACCTCGGAGATCCGGACGGACTCGGTGTCGACGCCGTGCCGGTCCAGCCAGGCGCGGTACTCGTCGAAGTCGGATCCGGCGGCTCCGACCAGGATCGGGCGGCTGCCGAGCTGCCCCATGCCGAAGCAGATGTTCGGGCCGACACCGCCCCGTCGCACGTCGAGGTTGTCGACGAGGAAGGAGAGGGAGACCGTGTGCAGCTGGTCGGCGACCAGCTGGTCGGCGAATCGGCCGGGGAAGGTCATGAGGTGGTCGGTGGCGATGGAGCCGGTGACTGCAATGCGCACGGCGTGGACGCTCCTGCTGAGGACGGCGGGGACAGTCAAAACTACCCGGTAAGCGACCCCAGGCCGAACCCCAGAAACTACCCCTTAGTAGCTCTTTCTTCGCGAGAGCCCCGATGCCTACGGTGCCTTCATGACCTATACCGATGGTTTCGGCTACGGCGAGTACACCGCGGACAAGCGCGGCACGGAAGCCCCCCGGCAGCCCGGCCTCACCCGGCTGCTCGGCGACTGCGCCCGGATGGCCCCGCACTGGGCGGTCCCGGCGGACCCCCGGCCGGCCCGGGTCGCGCCCTCGCAGATCCACGGGATCAGCGTCCCGCCGGCCTCGGCGCGGCTGATCGCCTCCACCGCGGCGTACGGGGACCAGTAGGGGGACGGGAACCGGTTTCGCCCCTGCTCCGTCCCACCCGCATCAGACACTGCGGGACCGGAGAAGGAGCGTTGCGGTGACCAGCGAACAACCCGACACATCACGCGGCACACGACGGCGGCCCGCCTGGGCCGTCGGCTCGATCGCGGCCGCTGTCCTGCTCGCGGGCGGCGGCACCGCGTACTGGGCGTCCACCGCCCACGGCGACGGCGGGCCGGGGGACCGTACGGGTGACAGCGCGGCCTCCGCGCGCCGTGACGCGGGGGATCCCACGGGTCCGGGCATCGCGCCGGGTGAGCCCGATCCGTCCGGCGAGGGCGTGGTCTACCGGGCCGACGTGCGGCTCCCGGAGGGCCCGGCCTCCGCGCCGGCCTTCGCCGCCTCGGGCGAGGTCACCGCTGCGGAGGTGGCCCGGCTCGCCGCGGCCCTCGGCATCCCGGGCGAGCCGCGGCTCGCCGGGGACGTCTGGCTGACCGGGGAGGCCGCCGACGGCTCCGGCCCCCGGCTCACGGTCAGCCGTACGGCGCCGGGGACGTGGAACTTCTCCCGCTTCCAGGCGCCGGCCAACGGCACCGGGGACGACTGCGCCCGCGGCAAGGACACCTGCGGTCCCGCTACCGTCCCGCGGGACGCCGACGGAGCGGTCCCGGGGGCGGGCAAGCCCGAGGCGCAGGCCAAGCCGGTGTCCGAGGAGGCCGCCAAGGCCGCCGCGGCCCCCGTACTGGCCGCCGCGGGGCAGGACGGGGCGAAGCTCGACGCCCGGCTCACCCAGGGTTCGGTGCGGGTGGTGAGCGCCGATCCGGTGATCGGCGGGCTGCCCACGCAGGGCTGGTCCACGAAGGTGAGCGTGGGCGGCGAAGGCACGGTCGTGGGTGGCAGCGGCGAGCTGAAGGCGCCCGTACGGGCGGCCGAGCAGCCGGTGGTCGGGGCCGTGGAGGCGCTGGCCCAGCTGAACGCGAAGTCGGGCGGCCGGGAGGGCGCCGCCCCCGACCCCAGCGGCTGCGCCAGCGCGGTCCCGCTGGCGCAGGACGCCCCGGCGGCGGCCACCGACACGGTGCCGTGCAACCCGGAGCCGCGGCCGATGAAGCCGCCGCGGACGGAGACGGTGCGGGGCGCGGTGCTCGGGCTGACCCCGGGCACGGTGAACGGCGCGCGCGGCCTGGTCCCGGCCTGGCTCTTCGAGGTGGCGGGCCGCGATGGCGCGCCCGCCCACACGGTGGCCCAGCCGGCCGGCGCCGGGCAGGGCACCCCCGCCCCGAAGGACGGTCGTTCCGTGCCCGGGTTCTCTTACGCGCAGGCCGACCGGAAGCTGACCGTGAACTTCTGGGGCAGCGTGTGCAGCACCTACTCCCTGGAGGCGCGGGAGTCGGCCGAGTCGGTCCTGGTGAAGATCACGGACACCCCGAACAAGCCGGGTCAGGCCTGCATCATGCTCGCGCAGGAGATGTCCCTGACGACGGCGCTGCAGCAGCCGCTGGGTGACCGGAAGGTGCTCGACGCGACCACGGGCAAGCCGCTCCCCCGGCAATAGCCCTCAGCCCCTCGGACATGCGGCGAGGGCCCGCCTCCGGTCGGTGTGACCGGAGGCGGGCCCTCGTCGTACGTGCGGGGTTCAGGCTTAGCTGAACGAGTCGCCGCAGGCGCAGGAGCCCGTGGCGTTCGGGTTGTCGATCGTGAAGCCCTGCTTCTCGATGGTGTCGACGAAGTCGATGGACGCGCCGTGGAGGTACGGGGAGCTCATCCGGTCCGTGACGACCTTCACACCGTCGAAGTCCTTCACGACGTCGCCGTCGAGGGAGCGCTCGTCGAAGAAGAGCTGGTAGCGCAGGCCGGAGCAGCCACCGGGCTGGACGGCGACGCGGAGCGCCAGGTCATCGCGGCCTTCCTGCTCCAGCAGGGTCCTGACCTTTTCGGCGGCGGCGTCGGACAGGAGGATGCCGTCGCTCACGGTGGTCTTGTCGTCCTGTACGGACATCTGCATTCACTCCCGAAGTGGGCGGCTCCCCGCCGGAGACGGGGAAACGTCGGACTCTTGCCGTCGGTGGCAACGAGCGGGACCGCGGATTCATTCCGGGACCCGACGCTTGTTTCAGATATTCCATGCTCGCACACCGCGCGCGGGGGTGGGCCCTACCGATCGAGGGCTGATGCGTCACATTGACACTATCGGCATCGTCAAACTGACGTGAAGCGGTTATGATAGATAACGTCAAGTAGACGAGAAGTCGAATCGATGATCCAGAAGTCCCTTGTCTCGCAGAACAGAAAGGGTGCGTGTCGTGACCACCGCCCAGCCGTTGGACGTCCAGCCGACGCCGCTTGCCCTGCTGCTGCTCGGCCGTGAGGCCGACCCCAAGAGCGAGCGCGGGGTGGAGTGCCCCGGCGACCTGCCCTCGCCCTCGGACCCGAACCTCGTGGAGCGTGCCCGCGCGGCCAAGGAGAAGCTCGGGGACAAGGTCTTCATCCTCGGCCACCACTACCAGCGTGACGAGGTCATCGAGTTCGCGGACGTCACCGGCGACTCGTTCAAGCTGGCCAAGGACGCGGCCGCCAAGCCGGAGGCCGAGTACATCGTCTTCTGTGGCGTGCACTTCATGGCCGAGTCCGCGGACATCCTGACCTCGGACGACCAGAAGGTGGTCCTGCCGGACCTGGCCGCGGGCTGCTCGATGGCCGACATGGCCACCGCCGAGCAGGTCGCGGAGTGCTGGGACGTGCTGACCGAGGCCGGCATAGCCGGTACGACGGTTCCCGTCTCGTACATGAACTCCTCCGCCGACATCAAGGCCTTCACCGGCAAGCACGGCGGCACGATCTGTACCTCGTCCAACGCGAAGAAGGCTCTGGAGTGGGCCTTCGAGCAGGGCGAGAAGGTGCTCTTCCTGCCGGACCAGCACCTGGGCCGCAACACCGCCGTCCGCGACATGGGCATGTCCCTGGACGACTGCGTGCTCTACAACCCGCACAAGCCGAACGGCGGCCTGACCGCCGAGCAGCTGCGGAACGCCAAGATGATCCTGTGGCGCGGGCACTGCTCGGTCCACGGCCGGTTCTCGGTCGACTCGGTCAACGACGTCCGCGCGCGGATCCCCGGCGTCAACGTCCTGGTCCACCCCGAGTGCAAGCACGAGGTCGTGGCGGCCGCGGACTACGTCGGCTCGACGGAGTACATCATCAAGGCGCTGGAGGCGGCCCCGGCCGGCTCCAAGTGGGCCATCGGCACCGAGCTGAACCTCGTCCGCCGCCTGGCGAATCGATTCGCCGCGCAGGACAAGGAAGTCGTCTTCCTCGACAAGACGGTCTGCTTCTGCTCGACGATGAACCGCATCGACCTCCCGCACCTGGTGTGGACCCTGGAGTCCCTGGCCGAGGGCACCCTCGTCAACCAGATCCAGGTCGACAAGGAGACGGAGAGCTTCGCGAAGCTCGCGCTGGAGCGGATGCTCGCCCTCCCGTAGCCTGCGCGCCGGAACGCCGAAGGGGCGCCCCCCCCCCCAGGGGGGTGGCCCCCCCCGTCGGGGGTGGGGGTCGGTTCCCCCCCCAGGGACCCGTTCGCCCCCA
>NZ_JBVHWW010000009.1:166447-203119 GCF_055563995.1 Streptomyces sp. NPDC029164
CCCCCCCCCGCCTCCCCCCCCCCCCCCCCTCCCCCTCCTCCCCCCCCCCCCCCCCCCCCCCCCCCCTCCCCCCCCTCCCCCCCCCCCCCCCCCCCCCCCCCCCCCCCCCCCCCCGCGCCGTCAGACCTTCGCGGGTTCGCCGTCCGTCTCGTCCGCGGCTTCCTGCGGGGCCGGGACCACCGTCAGGCGGGACCGCTTCTTCTCCCGGCGGCGCTCCTTGCGGAGTTCCACCATCGTGTAGAGGGTCGGCACCAGGAGCAGCGTCAGCAGGGTCGAGCTGACCAGGCCGCCGATCACCACGACCGCGAGCGGCTGCGAGATGAAGCCGCCCTCGCCGGTGACGCCCAGCGCCATCGGGAGCAGCGCGAAGATCGTCGCCAGGGCCGTCATCAGGATCGGGCGCAGGCGGTGCCGGCCGCCCTCGATGACCGCCTCGACGACGCCCAGGCCTTGGGCGCGGTACTGGTTGACCAGGTCGATCAGGACGATCGCGTTGGTCACCACGATGCCGATGAGCATCAGCATGCCGATCATCGCCGGGACGCCCATCGGGGTGCCGGTGACGAGGAGCAGGCCGAGCGCGCCGGTCGCCGCGAACGGGATGGAGACCAGCAGGATCAGCGGCTGGACCAGCGAGCGGAAGGTCGCGACCAGCAGCATGAACACGATCGCGATGGCCGCGAGCATGGCCAGGGCGAGCGAGCCGAAGGCCTCGTCCTGGTCCTCGGAGACGCCGCCGATGGAGGCGGTGGCGCCCTCGGGGAGGTCCAGGGCCTTGAGCTTCGTCTGGAGCTCGGCGCTGACCGCGCCCGTGTTGTCGCCCTGCGGCCTCGCGGTGATGGTCGCGGCGCGGGCGCCGTCGATCCGGGTCATCGCGACCGGGCCGGCGACCTCCTTGACCTCGGCGATGTCACCGAGCTTGAGCGGGCCGACGGGGAGCGCCTGCAGTTCGGCCAGGGTGGTGGCCGGCTGCGCGGACTTGATGACGATGTCCCGCTCGGTGTCGTCCAGTACGGCCTTGCCCGCCGGGTTGCCCCGTACGGCCTGCCCGACGAGTGCGCCGAGGGCGGCCTGGTTCAGGCCCGCCTCCGCCGCCTTGGGGGTGGCGGTCACCGAGATCCGGGGCACGGACTGGGACAGGTCGCTCTGCACGTCGGTGACGTTGTCGAGCTTCGCCACCTCGGCGCGGACCTGCTCGGCGGCCTTGGCGAGGACCTCGCCGTCACCGGCCTTGACGACCACGCTGAGGTTCTGGCTGCCGAAGGCGTCGCCCGCCGAGATGCGGGTGTCGCCGATGCCGTCGAGCGCGGCCAGCTTGTCCTCGATCTGCTTCTTCACGGCCTCCCCGTCGCCCGCGTCCTTCAGCGAGACCTGGTACGAGGCCTGGTTGGAGCCCGTACCGCCGCCGAAGGCCGCGAGGAAGCCGGAGGAGCCGACGGTGACCTGGTGGCTCTTGACGCCCTCGACCGAGGCGAGGACCTTCTCGATCTTGCGGCTCGCCTCGTCGGAGGCGGCCAGCGAGGTGCCGGGGGCGAGCTCCTGCTTGACCGTCAGGACGTCCTGCTCGCCCTGGTCGAAGAAGTTGGTCTTCAGCATCGGGGTCATCCCGAAGGTGCCGAGGAGGACGACCACGGCGATGGCCACACTGGTCAGGCGGCGCCGGGTGGCGAAGCCGAGGACCCGTACGTAGAACTTCTGCAGCCGGCTGCGCGCCTCCTTCTCCTCGGCCTCGCGCCGGGCCCTGGCCGCGCTCTCGGCGTCCCCCGCGGTGACGCCCTTGGGCGCGCTGAGGAACCAGTACGAGAGCACCGGCACGACCGTCAGGGAGACGAGCAGCGAGGCCAGCAGGGCCGCGGTGACGGTGAGCGAGAAGGAACCGAAGAGCTCGCCGATCATGCCGCCGACGAGGCCGATCGGCAGGAAGACGGCGACGGTGGTGAGCGTGGAGGAGGTGACCGCGCCGGCGACCTCCTTGACCGCGGTGATGATGGCGGCCTCGCGCTCCTCGCCGTAGCCGAGGTGGCGCTTGATGTTCTCCAGGACCACGATCGAGTCGTCGACGACGCGGCCGATGGCGATGGTGAGGGCGCCCAGGGTCAGCATGTTGAGCGACAGGTCGCGGGTCCACAGCACGATGAGCGCGAGGACCACGGACAGCGGGATGGAGACCGCGGTGACCAGCGTCGAGCGCAGCGAGGCCAGGAACACCAGGATCACGATCACCGCGAAGAGCAGGCCGAGCAGGCCCTCGGTGGTGAGGCTGGAGATGGACTTGGCGACGGCCGGGCCCTGGTCGCTGACGACGGTCAGGTCGGCGCCCGCGCCGAGGGTGGAACGCAGCTCGGGGAGCTTGTCCTTGACGGCGTCGGAGATGGCGACGGCGCTGCCGTCCTTGTCCATGGTGAGGACGAGGGCGAGGCTGGGCTTGCCGTTGGTCCGGGTGATGGAGTCGGCCTTGGCCGCCTCCTGCTTCACGGTGGCGACGTCGCCGAGGCGGACGGCCGGCTTGCCGGGTCCGGGGCTCAGGCGCAGCTCCTCCACCTGGGCGAGGGAGGTGTAGCCGGCGCCGACCCGGACGGTGCGGTTCTTGCCCGCCTCGTCGAAGGAGCCGGCGGGTACGGCCGCGCCGCCCGCCTGGAGGCCCTGGGCGAGCGCGGCGCCGTCGAGGCCGGCGGCCGCGAGCTTGGTCTCGTCGGGGGTGACGGTGACCTGGAGGTCCTGGACGCCGTCGACGGTGACCTGGCCGACGCCCTCGATGTCCGACAGGACGGGGACGACGGAGCGTTCCAGCTGGTCGGCGAGCGCCTGCTGGTCCTTGTCGGAGGTGACGGCGAGGATGACGGTCGGGATGTCGTCGGTGGAACCGGCCACCACCTGCGGGTCCACCTCGGCGGGCAGCCGGACGCGGGCCCGGTTGACGGCCTGCTGGACGTCGGCGACGAGCTGCTTGGTGCCGCTGTCGCCGTAGTCGAAGGTGGCCATGATGAGGGCGTTGCCCTCGCTGGCGGTGGAGGTGATGCCGGTGATGCCGTCGACGCCCTTGAGCATGGCCTCGATCGGTTCGACGACCTGCTTCTCCACCACGTCGGGCGAGGCGCCCTGATACGGCGCGAGCACGGACACCATCGGCAGTTCGATGGACGGCAGCAGCTGCTGCTTGAGCTGCGGGATGGCTATGGCGCCGAAGAGGAGCGCGACGATCGACACGAGGCCGACCAACGCCCTTTGGGCAAGGCTGAAGCGGGACAGCCAGGACATGGTTATGGGATCTCTCTGCAGTGACGAACGCGAGGGCACTCCCACCCTGTCCCATCACCGGGGTGCGTTTCGTCGCTCGCAGGTCCCGTCCTTATGTGCGGCATACCGCGTCCGTAGTACGCCGCACCACCGCCGACTACTCCCGCACTACTCCGCGCGGGGCCGGACCAGTCCCGATTCGTAGGCAATGACCACCAATTGCGCCCGGTCGCGGGCGCCGAGCTTGGCCATGGCCCGGTTCACGTGGGTCTTGACGGTGAGCGGGCTGACCTCCAGCCGGCCGGCGATCCCGTCGTTGGACAGTCCGGCGGCGACGTGTACGAGGACCTCGCGCTCCCGGACGGTCAGCGCGGCGAGCCGCTCCGCGTGCATTCCGGCCGAGGCTCCGGCGGCCGCCGGGTCGGCGCCGCCGCCCTGGGCGAGGAAGGTGGCGATGAGCCCCTTCGTGGCGGCCGGAGAGAGCAGCGCCTCACCGGCGGCGGCGATGCGGATGGCGTTGAGCAGCTCCTCGGGCTCGGCCCCCTTGCCGAGGAAGCCGGAGGCGCCGGCCCGCAGGGCCGAGACCACGTACTCGTCGACCTCGAAGGTCGTCAGCATCACCACGCGCACGGCGGCGAGTTCCGGGTCCGCGCTGATCATGCGGGTGGCGGCGAGCCCGTCGGTGCCGGGCATCCGGATGTCCATGAGCACGACGTCGGCGCGGGTGCGGCGGGCCAGTTCGAAGGCCTGCGCCCCGTCGGAGGCCTCCCCGACGACCTCCATGTCGGGTTCGGAGTCGACGAGCACCTTGAAGGCGCTGCGCAGCAGTGCCTGGTCGTCGGCGAGCAGCACCCGGATGGGCGGGGCGGCGGGCAGGTCCGTCGGCGTGTCGTCCACGGGGCGAGCGTACGCGGGCCCGCCCGGGCCGGCCGCACGGGTCCCGTCGGACCGGACAGTTCCGGATCCCTGCGCGCCGGATCAGCCCAGGGCGAGAACGATCAGGGCGGTGGTCGCCGCGACCTCGGCCAGGGCGCCGAAGACGTCGCCGGTGACCCCGTCGAAGCGGCGTACGCAGCGGCGGAGCAGGAACTGCGCGGCGAGCAGGGCCACGAGGACCGCCGCCGCGGACCGGCCGGCGGCGGGCAGGCCCAGCGGGAGGGCGGCGGCCGCGGCCGCGGCGACGGCGAGCACGGCGATGCCGGCGGCGACGGGCCGCGGGACCACCCCTGCGACGGCGGCGCCGAGGCCGCCGGGGCGGGCGGCCGGGATGCCTTCGCGGCAGGCCAGGGTCATGGCGGCGCGGGCCGTCACGGCGGCGACCACGGCGGCGAGGGCGCCGCGGATCCAGCTGTCGGCGTACACGTCGGACAGGGCCGCCGCCTGTACCAGCATCACGATCACCAGGGCCACGACACCGAAGGGGCCGATGTCGGACTGCTTCATGATGCGCAGGGCCTCGCCGGCCGGTTTGGCGCTGCCCAGGCCGTCCGCCGTGTCGGCGAGCCCGTCCAGGTGCAGCCCGCGGGTCAGCGCGGCCGGTACGGCGACGGTGACGGCCGCGGCGAGCAGCGGGCCTGCGCCGAGGAGCAGCAGGAGCACTCCGGGGACGGCCGCGAGCACGCCCACGACCAGCCCGGCGAACGGGGCGCAGGCCATCCCGGTGCGGGCGGCGGGACGGTCCCAGCGGGTGATGCGGGCGGGCAGCACGGTGAGCGTGCCGAAGGCGAAGCGGAGGCCGTCGGGGAACGAGGCGCGTTCCGGGGGCGGCGTCAGGGGCGGACCATCGAACGAATCTGTCATCGGCGGGAACGCTACCTCTTCGGCGTGAGCGGTAAATTACCCATTACGTGCCAAATAGGGAGTCCGTGGGATGGGTCACTGGTGGTATCGGAACATCGTCGAACCGGGGAAGCTCCCCCTCCTGCTCGCCCTGGTCTCCTTCGTGGTGTCGTTCCTGGTCACCCGTGTGATCACCCGGATGATCCGGGCCGGCCGCGGCCCCTTCAAGAACGTCACCCCGGGCGGTCTGCACGTCCACCACGTCGTCCCCGGCGTGATCCTCGTGATCATCGGCGGTTTCGGCGCGGTCGGCGCCGGCCGGTACGGCTTCGGCGGGGCGCTCTCGGCCGTGATCTTCGGGCTCGGTGCGGGCCTGGTCCTGGACGAGTTCGCGCTGATCCTGCACCTCGACGACGTCTACTGGAGCGAGCAGGGCCGCAAGAGCGTGGAGATCGTGGTCGTGACGGCGGCGGTGGTGGCCCTCGTCCTGGGCGGGTTCGTGCCCTTCGGGGTCAACGACCTGACCCCCGAGGAACGCCAGAGCCGCGGGCTGGTCGCCATGAACGCGGCCTTCAACTTCTTCCTGGCCCTGATCGCCCTGTGGAAGGGCAAGGCGCGCACCGCGCTCTTCGGCGTGATCGTGCCGTTCGTGGCGCTGGCCGGGGCGATCCGGCTGGCCCGGCCCGGATCGCCGTACGCGAAGAGGTTCTACGCGAACCGTCCGCGCGCCCGCGCCAAGGCCGGGCTGCGCGCCTTCCACCACGACCGGCGCTGGGCGCGGCCGCGCCGCAGGTTCGAGAACTTCATCGGGGGCACCCCCGACCCCGAGCGGAACGCGGTCTCCCTGGAGAAGCCGCCGCAGTGACGGGGGACGTGCGACGACGGGCCCTCCCCCGGAAGGGGAAGGGCCCGTCGTGACGTCCGGTGTCGGTGGGTCCGTGCGTCGGTGGGTCCGTGCGTCGGTGCGTCCGTGCGCCGGTGCGTCCGTGCGCCGGTGTGCCCGTCGGACTCAGCCCGGGATCAGGCCGTCGTCGCTGAGCATCTCCCTGACCTCGTCGAGGCTCGCGTCGGGCCCGGGCAGGATCAGCTCGGACGGCTCCAGCGCGTCGTCCGGGAGCGGCCGGCCCAGCCGCCGTACCGCTTCGAGCAGGGCGCCCAGCGTGCGCCGGAAGCCCTCCGAGTCCCCGCTCTCCATCTCCGCGAGCAGTTCGTCGTCCAGCTTGTTGAGCTCGGCGAAGTGGCTGTCGGACAGCTCCACCTGACCTTCCCCCATGATGCGGACAATCATGACGGGCCCCGTCCTACTGCTTGTCGAACCGGTGCTGGGTCTGCGACGGCTGGGCGTTGCCCTGGGCACCGCCCTCGATGGCCTGCTGCTGCGCGGACGGGCCGCCCGCCAGCTCCGCCTTCATGCGCTGGAGCTCCAGCTCCACGTCCGTACCGCCCGACAGGCGGTCCAGCTCGGCCTGGATGTCGTCCTTGGAGCCCAGCCCGCTCTGGTCGTCGAGCGCGCCGGAGGCCAGCAGCTCGTCGATCGCGCCGGCGCGGGCCTGCAGCTGGGCGGTCTTGTCCTCGGCCCGCTGGATGGCCAGGCCGACGTCGCTCATCTCCTCGGAGATGCCGGAGAAGGACTCCGCGATCCGGGTCTGCGCCTGGGCCGCGGTGTAGGTGGCCTTGATGGTCTCCTTCTTCGTGCGGAAGGCGTCCACCTTGGCCTGGAGCCGCTGGGCGGCGAGGGTCAGCTTCTCCTCCTCGCCCTGCAGGGTCTGGTGCTGCACCTCCAGGTCGCTGACCTGCTGCTGGAGCGAGGCGCGGCGGGACAGGGCCTCGCGGGCCAGGTCCTCGCGGCCGAGGGCGAGGGCCTTGCGGCCCTGGTCCTCCAGCTTGGCCGACTGCCCCTGGAGCTGGTTCAGCTGCAGCTCCAGGCGCTTGCGGGAGGTCGCCACGTCGGCGACTCCGCGGCGCACCTTCTGCAGCAGCTCCAGCTGCTTCTGGTACGAGTAGTCGAGGGTTTCGCGCGGGTCCTCGGCCCGGTCAAGGGCCTTGTTCGCCTTCGCGCGGAAGATCATCCCCATACGCTTCATGACACCGCTCATGGGCTTCGCGCGCCCCCTTCTAGACGGACTGTGCTCCAGGTCACCGACAGAACCCACAGTACGGGCCCTGTCTCCATTACCGCACTGTTCGAGTACGGATGCGCTCCTCCTCCAGGACGACTACAGCCACGCCGTATCAGGCGTAAGGAGTAGGTGATCCCAGGAGAGGCGGACACCGCACACACCGTGCAAGGGGAAGACGCCCGCCGTTGCCGGATCGTTCCCCACCGGGGTGGGGCCCGTGCCCACAACCACGTAGGCTTGGGTTTTGTGTTTGGTAGCCGCTCCTCCAAGGAAGAGAAGGCCGCCGCCACCGACAAGGTGAGCGCCGACCTCTCGCAGCCCCGTGATCCGCAGGCCCCGAAGGGCCGCCCTACGCCGAAGCGTGCTGTGGCCCAGTCGCAGCGCAAGTCCGTGGTGGCCTCGACCGGCAACCGCAAGGAGGATGCCAAGCGAGCCCGTGAGCGCCGCAGGTCCGAGATGGCCAAGCAGCGCGAGGCGCTGGCCAGCGGCGACGAGCGTTACCTGCCCACCCGGGACAAGGGTCCCGTCCGCAGGTACGTCCGCGACTTCGTGGACTCCCGCTTCTCCGTCGCCGAGATGTTCCTGCCCCTGGCCGTGGTCATCCTGGTGCTCAGCATGATCCGGCAGCCGACGATCCAGAACGCCGCGCTGCTGCTGTGGCTCGGTGTGATCGTGCTGATCATCCTGGACTCCATCGGCCTGGTGTTGCGCCTGCGCAAGGCGCTCAACGAGCGCTTCCCGAACGAGCCGCGCCGCGGCGCGGTCGCGTACGGCCTCATGCGCACCCTCCAGATGCGCCGGCTGCGCCTGCCGAAGCCGCAGGTCAAGCGCGGGGAACGGCCCTGAGTCGATTCTCCGAGGGCGCGCGGATCTGGCTCGAGGGCCTGGGCGGACTGCGCAACGCCGTCCGGCAGGAACTGGTGGGCCGGCAGGTCGACGAGCAGATCGCGCAGCGCTTCCCGGTCGGGCAGCGGCTGCGCGTCCTCGACGTGGGCATGGGCCAGGGCACGCAGGCGCTGCGGCTGGCCCGGGCCGGGCACAAGGTGACGGGTCTGGAGCAGGACCCCGGCATGCTGGCCGTCGCCCGTGAGGCACTGGCCGAGGAGCCCGCCGGGATCCGCGACCGGGTGCAGCTCATGGAGGGGGACGGGCGCGAGACCGGCGCCCACTTCCTGCCGGGGAGCTTCGACGTGGTGCTGTGCCACGGGGTGCTGATGTACGTGCCCGAGCCGGACGCCATGCTCGCCGGGCTGGCCCGGATGCTGGCCCCGGGCGGTCTGCTGTCCCTGCTGGTGCGCAACGGCGACGCGCTCGCCATGCGGCCCGGGCTGGACGGCGACTGGAAGCGCGCGCTGGACGCCTTCGACGGCACCGACTACACGAACCGGCTGGGCCTGGACGTGCGCGCCGACCGGCTCGCCGGGCTGACGGCCACGCTGTCCGGGATCGGCGCTCCGCTGGGTGCCTGGTACGGCGTACGCGTCTTCACCGACGGCACCGAGGCGGGCGAGGTGCTGCCGCCGGACGAGGAACTGGAGCGGCTGCTCACCGCCGAGGACCGCGCGGGGCGGACCGACCCCTACCGCGGCGTGGCCGCGCTGCTGCACCTCTGCGGCGTGCGCGGCTGACCCGCTGCGCGGGGGTCACGGGGGCTCCGCCCCCGCACCCCCGCGCCTCAAACGCCGGCGAGGCTGGATACCGCTACGCGTCCAATGCGGCGCGCAGGCTCATCGTGTAGAGCTCGGTACCGCTGTCGTCGGACAGCTTCACCTGCTCGGCGCCGCCTTCCAGCAGGTCCTTCCAGTACTCTCCGATCCAGGACTCCGCGTCCCCCTGCGTGGTGAACTCCTCGGGTACCACCGACGGGCTCGTCTCCGTGCCGTCGGCCGTCTCGAACCGCCACGTCCACGCCATGTCCGCCTCCGTTGCTCGTCCGCTGCTCGCACGCATCTCGCACGCTTCTCGCCTTGAGTCTGCCCGCAGAGTAACCGGGCGCGCAGCAGTCTCGGGGACGCGGGAGGATCATCCTGTGGAACTCACTCTGCTCGGCACCGGCACACCCGAAGGCCTGCCCCGTCCCGGCTGCCCCTGCGCGGCCTGCGCGGTCTCCGTCGGCGGGCGGTCCCGCGCCGCCACGGCCGTACTGGTCGACGGGGCGCTGCTCCTCGACCTGACCCCCGGTGCCGTGCTGGCCGGCGCCCGGGCCGGGCACTCGCTGGCCGGCGTACGGCAGGTGCTGCTGACTCACCCGCACGACGGACCCGCCGTGGAGCTGCCGCCCGGGCTGCCGGCCGCCGGGCGGGTCCCGGACGGGCGCGAGCTCGCGGTGATCTCCGGGCACCGGGTGCGGGCGGTGCCGATGGACGCGCCGGGCACCGGGTACGAGGTGACGGGCCCGGACGGCGGCCGGCTGCTCTACCTGCCGCCCGGCGGGGCCCCGGCCGGGACGGACCACGGGACCGCGCAGCGCCCGTACGACGTGGTGCTCGCCGATGTGCTGGGGCGGCCCGGGGCGCTCGCCCGGCTGCGGGCGAGCGGCGCCGTCGGCCCGGCCACGGACGTGATCGCCGTCCACCTGGACCACAACGTCGCGCCGGGCCGGGAGCTGGAGCGCCGGTGCGCGGCCTCCGGGGCCCGGGCCGTGCCGGACGGGACCACCGTGACCGTCGGGGAGTACCACCCGGTGCCGGACCTGCCGCGCCGGACCCTGGTGCTGGGCGGAGCCCGCTCGGGCAAGTCCGTGGAGGCGGAGCGCCGGCTGGAGTCCTTCCCCGAGGTGGTCTACGTGGCCACCGGCGGCACCCGCGACGGGGACGCGGAATGGGCGCAGCGGGTCGGCCTGCACCGGGAGCGCCGGCCGGGCAGCTGGCGGACGGTGGAGACCTGTGAGCTGGTTCCGCTGCTGGCCGGGGAGGGGCCGCCGCTGCTGATCGACTGCCTGGCGCTGTGGCTGACGGACGCGATGGACCGGGCGGGGGCCTGGGACGACGCCGTCTGGGCCGAGAGCGGCCAGCGGCGGCTCGGCGAGCGCACCGCCGGGCTGGTGGCGGCGGTGCGCGCGACACGGCGTCACGTGGTGCTGGTCAGCAACGAGGTCGGCTCGGGCGTCGTCCCCGCGACTCCCTCGGGCCGCCGCTTCCGTGACGAGCTGGGCCGGCTGAACGCGCGGGTCGCGGGCGAGTGCGAGCACGTGCTGCTGGTCGTCGCGGGGCAGGCGAGCGTACTCAAGGAACCACCGGCGTGACCCCGTCGGGCCGGCCGTGAACCGGGGCCCGGAACCGGGCCGGCGGCCGGGCCCCGAGAGGCCTCCCGGAACCTGAACTCGGGGCCTTCGCCCAAGGCCTGAGGGTGCGCCTCACCGGCTGTACCCTCTGGCAGATGAGCACGCTGAATCTCGACGACTTCTCCGATCTGATCGAGCGCCCCGACGGGGGCGTCCGGCGTGATGCCGAGGAACGCCGTGAGCGCCTCGCCGTACCGCCCGGCGCGCTGGGCCGGCTGGACGAGCTCGCCGAGTGGCTCGCCGCCGCGCAGGGGCAGGTGCCGGTCAAGCCGATCGAGCGCCCCCGCGTGGTGCTGTTCGCCGCCGACCACGGGATCGCCTCCGCGGGCGTCTCCGCGCGGGCCGCGTCCACCGGCCACGAGCTGGTGCGGGCCGTCCTGGACGGGGCCAGCCCCGTCGCCGTCCTCGCCGGCCGGCTCGGCGCGACGATACGGATCGTCGACGCCGGACTGGACTGCGATCCCGGGCTGCTTCCCGCGGACGTGACCGGGCACCGCGTGCGGCGCGGCAGCGGCCGCATCGACGTGGAGGACGCGCTGACGGCCGAGGAGGCCGAGGCGGCGGTCCGGCTCGGGATGCGCATCGCCGACGAGGAAGCCGACTCGGGCACGGACCTGGTCGTCCTCGGGGACCTCAGCGTCGGCGGGACCACCGTCGCCGCGACCCTCGTCGCCGCGCTGTGCGGAACCGATGCCTCGGTGGTCACGGGCCGCGGCGGCCTGCCCATCGACGACCTGGCCTGGATGCGCAAGTGCGCGGCGATCCGCGACGCGCTGCGCCGGGCCCGCCCGGTGCTCGGCGACCAGGTCGCGCTGCTGGCGGCGGTGGGCGGCGCGGACGTGGCCGCCATCACCGGTTTCCTGCTCCAGTGCGCGGTGCGCCGTACGCCGGTCATCCTCGACGGCGTGGTCTCGGCGGCCTGCGGGCTGGTGGCCCAGCGGGCCGCGTTCCGGGCGCCCGACTGGTGGCTGGCCGGTCAGGCCAGCGGCGAACCCGGCCAGGCGAAGGCACTGGACCGGATGGCACTCAACCCTGTGCTCGACCACGGCGTCACAGTGGGCGAAGGTACCGGGGCATTGCTGGCTCTCCCCCTCGTCCAGGCGGCCGCCGCACTCGCGGCGGAACTCCCTGAGCGGGCGGCGGCCGAGCCGACGGAATGAGCCACCGGGGCCCGCGGTCCTGACCAGGCCGTGGTCCCCGACCGCCCAACCACGGACAGCGGCGCCCCATATGATCGCTTTTTATGGGAGAGGTCCGTTTGACCAGCGCAGAGACCGACCGCACCGCCTCACCGGCGACCGGTCCGTCATCCGGCAGGAAAGGGACCGGCGGCAACCCCGCCGGCAAGGCAGCGGGGGGCGGCCGGGAGGCCGGACGGGAGCCGGGCCGCGAGGCCGGACGGGAACCTGGCCGGGGGTCCGCCCGCTCGCGGCGCGGCGCCGCGTTCGCGGTCTGGTACCTGCGCGCCGTCACCTTCGTCAACTTCCTCAGCGCGGTGTGGGTTTCGCTCGGGCAGGACCTGCGGCGCCACAACGTCGAGGACTTCTACACCCCGTACATGCTCACGGCGGGCTTCGCCTCCGGGCTCTTCACGCTGCTGCTCGCGGTCACCCTCGGCCGCCGCAAGCGCGCCTCCTGGATCCTCAACCTCGTCCTCAGCGGCCTCCTGGCGCTGCTGCTCGCCTACGCGCTCTACGCGTACGAGGAGATCCGCGAGCACCCGCAGAACTGGGTCTCCCTGGCCCTGACGGCCGCCTTCACCGGCGCCCTGCTGCTGGGCCGCCGCGAGTTCTACGCCAAGGGCGACCGCTCCAACCCGGCACTGGCCACCGCCGTCGCCGCCGTCGGCCTGCTGGTCACCTCGCTCGTCGCGGCCCTGCTCGTCGGCGCCGCCAACACCGCCCCGCACAGCTCCGAGGCCACCTTCCTGGCGCGCTGGAAGTACGGCGTGATGCGGCTGATCACCCTCGCACCGGACGACCGGGCGTACGAGGCGATCACCACGCCCGCCTGGGTGGACGTCGTCATCAACGTCATGTCGATGCTGCTGCTGCTCGCCGTGCTCTTCGCCGCCTTCCGCTCCCGCCGCGCCGTCGACCCGATCAGCGAGGAGGACGAGGAGCGGCTGCGGGCGCTGCTGGCCCGCCAGGGCGACCGCGACTCGCTCGGCTACTTCGCGCTGCGCCGGGAGAAGTCCGTCATCTGGTCCCCCACCGGCAAGGCCGCCGTCACCTACCGCGTCGTCGGCGGGGTCTCGCTGGCCTCCGGCGACCCCATCGGCGACCCCGAGGCCTGGCCCGGCGCGATCGATCCGTGGCTGGCCGAGGCCCGCGAGCACGGCTGGGTGCCCGCCGTGATGGGGGCGAGCGAGGAGGCCGGGCAGATCTACGCCCGGCACGGCCTGGACGCGCTGGAACTCGGTGACGAGGCGATCGTCGAGACCGCCGAGTTCACCCTGGAGGGCCGCGCCATGCGGACCGTCCGGCAGGCGTTCAACCGCGTCAAGCGGGCCGGGTACACGGTCCGCATCCGCCGCCACGCCGACATCCCGGCCGAGGAGATGGCCGAGCTGGTGCGCCGCGCCGACGACTGGCGCGACGGCGCGACCGAGCGCGGCTTCTCCATGGCGCTGGGCCGGCTGGGTGATCCCGCGGACGGTCAGTGCGTGATGCTGGAGTGCACCGACGGCAACGGCGGCCTGCGGGCCGTGCTGTCCTTCGTACCGTGGGGGCCCAAGGGTCTGTCGCTGGATCTGATGCGCCGCGACCGGGACTCCGAGAACGGTCTGATGGAGTTCATGGTCATCGAACTCCTCGAACGCTCCAAGGAGATCGGGGTCACCCAGGTCTCGCTGAACTTCGCGATGTTCCGGTCCGTCTTCGAGCGCGGGTCCAAGCTCGGCGCGGGTCCGGTGCTGCGGATGTGGCGTTCGCTGCTGAGCTTCTTCTCCCGCTGGTGGCAGATCGAGTCCCTCTACCGGGCCAACGCCAAATACCGGCCGATCTGGGAACCGCGGTTCATGCTCTTCGAGAAGAGTTCGGACCTGCTGCGGATCGGTGTCGCGGCCGGCCGGGCCGAAGGCTTCCTGGAAGCCCCCGGCCTTCCGAAGTGGCTGCACCGCAGACACCTGGAGACCCGCCGTTGACAGCGTGGAACACCTCCCCCCTCCGGCGGTTCGCCCGCCGTGAGTGGGGGCCCCTGTTCCGGACCGTCCGGAACGCGCTCGTCCGCGACAAGTGGCGGGCGATCCCGATGACCATCGGCGCGGTCTGTCTGACCTCCGTCTTCCAGATCGTGCAGAACACCTCCTGGGGCTTCCAGCCGGTCCAGAACCTCGGATCGGTCAAGGCCGCCGACCCGCTCTGGCTTGCCCTGCTGCGCACCCCCCTGTCGCTGTTCGTCCCGGCCCTGGACCTGCCGGTGTGGGGGGCGCTCGCGCAGATCCTGCTCGTCTTCGGGATCTCGGAGATCTGCATCGGCTGGTGGCGCACCCTGCTGATCGGCTACGTCGCCACCCTCGCCGGGACCACGTACGCGAGGATCGGGCTGGCGCTGGGCCACGACCATCCCTTCGGCCTGCCGGTGTCCGACCGGATCGTCAACGACACCGGGCCCTCGGCGGCGGTGGTGGGGCTCGCCCTCTACGTCTGCTGGCGCTACCGGGCGTACCTGACCGGCGCCGTCGTGATCCTGGCGATGATCGGCGAGGTGCTCGTCAAGGACAACCTGGCGGGCAAGGAGCACCTGGCGGCGATCGCGGCGGTGATGGCGGTGTGCGTGGTGCGGGCGCAGTGGTACCCGGTGCGCACCCGCGCCGCCGTCGGGCAGCCACCGCCTTAGGAGGTGCCGGGCAGGCCGTACCGTATCGGGGTGACGACAGACCTCGGGCGGTTCGCCCCCACCCGGCAGTGGATGCGGGCCCATCCGCTCGCGACCGACGCCGTGCTGGCGTTCGGGGCGTTCACGGCCATGGTCGTCGGCTCCTTCGCCGATCCGCACGGGCCGCACGGGCCCACCTTCGGGACGCGCACCCCCGATCCGTTCTCGCTGCTGCTGATGCTGTTCGGCGCGGCCGCCCTGGTGTTCCGGCGCCGGCAGCCGCGCGCCGTACTGGCCGTGACCTGCGGGCTCTCGCTGCTGGAGCTGACCACCGGGGAGCCGCGGGCGCCCGTCGTCATGAGCGCGGTGATGGCCCTGTACACGGTGGCCGCCCGCACCGACCGGCCCACGACCTGGCGGATCGGGCTGCTCACCATGGCCGGGCTGACGGGCGTGGCGATGCTCGCCGGGCCGCTGCCCTGGTACGCGCAGGAGAACATCGGGATCTTCGCCTGGACGGGCATGGCCGCGGCCGCCGGGGACGCCGTGCGCAGCCGGCGGGCCTTCGTCGACGCCATACGGGAGCGGGCCGAGCGCGCCGAGCGGACCCGGGACGAGGAGGCCCGGCGGCGGGTCGCCGAGGAACGGCTGCGGATCGCCCGGGATCTCCACGACGTGGTCGCCCACCACATCGCGCTGGTCAACGTGCAGGCGGGAGTGGCCGCGCACGTCATGGACAAGCGGCCGGACCAGGCCAAGGAGGCGCTGGCCCACGTACGGGACGCCAGCCGGTCGGCGCTCAACGAGCTGCGGGCCACGGTGGGGCTGCTGCGGCAGTCCGGTGACCCGGAGGCGCCGACGGAGCCCGCGCCCGGGCTGGGCGTCCTGGAGGAGCTGGTGGACACCTTCCGGCACGCCGGGCTGCCGGTGAAGGTGATCGTGCAGCTGGACCGCGAGGCGGGGGCGCTGCCGGCGGCGGTGGACCTGGCGGCGTACCGGGTGATCCAGGAGGCCCTGACGAACGTGCGCAAGCACGCGGGGCCGGGGGCCCGGGCCGAGGTGAGCGTGGTCCGGGTCGGGCCGTCGGTGGAGGTGACCGTGCTGGACGACGGGGGCGCGGAGCCGTCCGCCGCGGAGCCGGGGGGTGGGCACGGGTTGCTCGGCATGCGGGAACGTGCCGGTGCGCTGGGCGGCTCCTGCTTCGCGGGCCCCCGCTTCGGCGGCGGCTACCGCGTCCACGCCATCCTCCCCGTCTAACCCCCCGGGCTCCGCCCGAACCCGCCCGACTCCCCCGGGCTCCGCCCGCACCCTTCCCTCTCGGCGGGGCCGATTCCAGTCTTGGCCGGGCCACGTCCAGCCCGCCGGAGGGGCTGGACTGGCGCGGCGCGAGCCGGAATAGCCCGGCGCAGGCGGGAGGGTGTGGTGGGGGCCGGAGGGCTACGGGCAGGGGCGGCGCCAGGCGTCCAGGTCGTGCCGTTTCCGCAAGGAGCTCAGTTTCAGTTCGCGCGAGCGGTCGCAGAAGCGGCCGGCCGGGAGTTCGTACTCCACGTGGAACACGGCCTTCCCCGCCTCGATGAACGGCGTCAGCAGCTCGCACTCGTCGTACTGCGCGCACTGCTCGTTCACCGCGAAGTCGAACGCGTCGACGAGCTGCGGGATCTGGTCCAGGTCGTTCTTCAGGCCGACCGCCAGGCCCCGGTCGTGGGCCAGCTTCGCGATCAGCCGGTTGTACCGGAGCTGGTCGTCGGCCGTGAGCGGGAAGCCGGACGTGTTGCGGTACGCGTCCATGTTGTCCGGCTCGACCGCGTCGAAGCCCTTGTCCCGGCACATGTCGAACCGTTTGGCCATCAGCGGTTCCAGCTCGGTCACGCGCCGCACGTCCAGCCAGCGTTCCCCCTCCCAGCCGTTGCCCTTGCCGATCAGGTCCTTCGGGAAGGCGTCCGCGTCGGGGCGGAAGTCCTCCCAGGCTCCGGTGGAGAGGTAGCAGATGGTCTTGCGCCCGGCCTTCTTCAGCTCGGCGACCTGTTCCCTGGTGGTGGTGAACCCGTCGACGTCGTAGACGGGCGCCTTCACCGAGGTGTCGAGCTTCCCGGTGAGCTGCCACTGCCAGCCGACGCCCGGCGGGGGCCGCCAGAGCTCCCCCGGCGCCTGCTCGGGCCACGGGTACGGCTCGTCCTCGCCGTCGTCCGGCGGCCCCGAGGTACAGGCGGCGAGCAGGAGCAAGGGCAGGAGCAGCAGGAGTCCGAGCCGTTTCATCCGGCCGCCTCCAGGGCGTACGGGAGGGTCCCCCACGGGTGTGCGCCGGTCCCCGGGACCGCGCAGTGCACGCCCGCCCGGCGTTCCTCGGCGAGTTCGGCGGCGGGCGCGCCCGGCGGGACCGCGTACACGAGGTGGCAGAACCGCTGGGCGGGGTGGTCCGCGGTCCAGGGCGGTACGGCGGCCGCGTCCCGGTAGGCGTCCCAGGGGCCCTCGAAGGTGACGAGCAGGTCCGCGAGTTCGGCGTAGCCGGGGTGCGGGTGGACCCCGTGGTTGAGCACGAGGGTGCGGGCGCCCGCGGCGCGCGCCGCGACCGCGAGCCGCCCGTAGTGCGGGAGGAGTTCCGGGTCGGCGCAGGCCTGGTCGAGGAAGGCCCCGTCGGTGGCGTACCAGTCGCGGTGGCGCAGCAGGTCCTGCACCACCGCGGCGTGCGGGCGCCGCCCGTAGTCGGTGTCGGCGTACCCGAGGACGGGTACGCCGGCCTCGCGCAGCCGCTCGGCGACGACGGCGAACCGTTCGTCGGGGGCGGCGCCCGGCCCGTTGTCGGGGTTGAGCACCACCGAGTGCAGCCGGCCGGCGGAGCGGATGAGCCGCTCCCAGGCCTCGGGCCGGTCGGCGGGGTGCTCGTAGAGGGGCACCAGCAGCATGGGGTCCTTCTTCTCCTGCGTCTCGTACGTCTCGTACGTCATCGGTGGGCGGTGGCGCGGCCGAGGAGCAGGCAGACCAGGGCGGCCAGGACTGCGGCGGCGGTGCCCGCCACCACCAGCTGGACCGCGCGGGGCTGGCCCAGCCCGGTCAGCAGGGCCAGGCTCTGGGCGACGGCGGCCGAGGCGCAGACGGCGGCGGCGGGCCGGACCGCTCCGAAGGACTGCAGGAGCAGCCCCGTCCACATCACCGCGCCGAGCAGCAGCAGGGTGGCGACCCGGACTCCGGTCAGGCCGGGGGCGCCGGGCCACAGGAGGGTTCCGGTCAGGCCGAGGAGCAGCAGCACGGTCAGGTAGACGGCGAGGCACCGGGCCAGTGTGCCGAGCATCCGCTGCCGGAAGGCGCCGGGCGAGCGGGCTCCCTGGAGCCCGGAGAGGCTGCCGCTGCGGAACCGGTGGAGCAGCCATTCGGCGGGACCCATGCTGAGGGTGAGGGCCACCGCCGACGGCGCGGCGACCGCTTCGGCGGGGCCGCCGGCGAGCACCTCCCCGAGGGCGGCGTACAGCACGAGCAGGCCGGTGCCGAGGCCGAAGACCCCGTACGGCACGGAGTCCCCGAGGCGGGGCCCGCGGGCCGCACGCTCCTCCTCGGCGCCGCGCAGCATCCGCCAGCGCACGGGGCCCTTGCCGGGCCGGCGCGCCGCCCAGCCGCGGATCCGGTGCACGGCGGCCCGTGTCCCGTCGGCCAGCGGGAGTTCCCGTACGGCCAGGGTGCAGGCGGCCGCGAGGGACACCACGAGCAGGGTGACGCGTACCGGCACGGGCAGGTCGACGAAGAGCACGAGCAGCGCCCCCGCGGCCATGGGGCCGAGGGCGGCGAGCAGCACCCGCTCCCGGCCGAGGACCAGCAGGACGGTGGCGGCCCCGACGTAGAGGGCCTGTCCGGCGGCGAAGGCGTAGGAGAACGGCGGCCCGCCGGGCACGGCCAGCGCCGCGGCGGTGCCCAGCAGGGATCCGGCGGGGGCGCCGACGAGCAGGGTCCGCCCGGCGGCGGCCCGGTCGCCCATGCCGAGCCAGGAGTAGGCCCGGTGGGACAGGGTCTGGTCCCAGACCCAGCCGATGAGCGCCCCGGCGAGCAGAGTGAGCGTTCCTGCGGGCAGGCCGAGCCGGTCCTGGGGGCCTTCGAGGAGGGGTGCGCCGAGGAGGTAGGCCAGGCCGGGCAGGGCGAAGATCACCCCGCGCAGCAGGCAGGCGGTGAGGGAGACCTTCCAGGGGTCGGGGGCGGCGCCCGGGTCCGGGAAGGAGCGCGGGACCCGGGCGTAGAGCTCCTCGGCGAGGCCGAAGGAGTCGTGCCGGCCGTAGGTGAGCCGGATGTACTCGTCCGTCATGCCGTCGGATTCGAGGATGGCGGCGATCTCGTCGGGGTGGACGGCGGCGGAGATGAACCCGTCGAGGCGTTCGGCGAGTTCGTCCATCGGGTCGGCGGCCGGGTCTGGGTCGTCGCGGCGGGGCCGCGGGACGGCCGGGAGCGTGTCGGCGCCGTTGCCGGCGCCGGGCGGCTTGAGCCAGAGGGATCCGCTCACCACAGGCCCCCTTCGGCGGAGTCGGTCCGGGGACGTCCGAGGGCGGCGAGTTCGCGGTACCAGGGGTCGGCGAGCCGCTGGGTCCAGCTGTCGCCGGCGTGGACGGGCAGTACGGGCTGGCCGGCGAGTTCCCGGTAGATGTGCCGGAAGCCGTCCACGGACTGGTGGAGGGTGAACTTCTCCACCACCCGCTTGCGGGCCAGCCGGCCGAGTTCGGCGCGGCGTTCGTCGTCGCGGAGCAGGGCGAGGGTGGCGCGGGCCATCGTGTCGGGCTCGCGCGGCGGGACGACCAGGCCGGTGTCGCCGACGGCCTCGCGGACCCCGCCGACGTCGGTGGAGACGGTGGTGCGGCCGCAGGACATGGCTTCGATGATGCTGAAGGGGAAGCCCTCGCTGATGCTGGAGAGCATCACGATGTGGCCGGCCGCGTAGGCCCGGGCGACCTGCTCGATGCGGCCCTCGTACGTGATCCCGTCGCTCACCCCGAGTTCGGCGGCGAGTTCCTCCAGGCGGAGCCGGTACTCCTCGCAGCCGGCCGGGACCGGTCCGAAGAGGCGCAGCCGCAGGGCGGGCAGCTCCTCGCGCATGAAGGCGTAGGCCCGGATGAGGGTTTCGAGGTCCTTGATCGGGTCGATGCGGCCGCACCAGCTGAGGGTGGGCACGTCCGGTTCGGGGCCGGCCTCGGGGAAGGCGTGCGGGTCGACGCCGTTGTAGACGGTGCGGATGCGTTCGGAGTCGGCGCCTCCGCGCTCCTCCCAGCGGCGGTTGTACTGGTTGCACGGGGTGATCAGGTCGGCCTGCCGGTAACCCTCGGTGTTGAGCTCGCGGTAGAAGCCGAGCATGAGTGCCTTGACGGGCCAGCGCTGGCCGGCGCTGCGGTAGCCGAGGTAGCGCTCGCGCAGGTAGATGCCGTGCTCGGTGAGCAGGAAGGGGACCCCGTCGAGGTGTTTGGCGGCGAGGGCCGGGAGGGTGGCGAGGCCGCTGCTGACGGCGTGGGCGACGCTGTCGGGCGGGATCCGTACGCCGAGCGGGCGCAGCGCGTGTTCCAGCAGGTCGGTGGCGGTGAGCGCGTCGTGGATGGTGGGCGCGGCCGCGGCGGTGGTGAGGCCGGGGCGGGTCCATACGGTCGTCAGCAGCCGCAGAACCGATTCGGAGCGCAGGGCCGGGGCGAGTTTTCCGGCCCGGGCGAGGACGGCCAGTTCGCGCAGTGCGGCGGAGAACCCGTGCCGGGCGGGGTCACCCGCGGGGTCGAGCAGGGAGAGCAGGAAGGCCTCGTAGACCTCGGTGAAGCGGCGGTGGGCCTTGCCGCGCAGGGCCGAACGGCGGCCGAGGCGCCCCTTCGACGGGGGTGGCCCCCAGAGCGGGACGGCGGTGTGCCGGTAGACGTTGCGCGGCAGTTCCCAGGTGACCGGCTCGCGTCCGGAGCCGGTCAGGGCTATGACGTTGAAGTCGACCTCCGGCATACCGCGTACCAGTTGGTCGCACCAGGTGCTGACGCCCCCGTGGACGTGCGGGTAAGTGCCTTCGGTGAGCATGGTGACGTGACGCCCATGACTCATACGGTGTGTCCCCCCAGGACGGAAAAGGGGCCGGCGCCCGTGGGTGTGCGGAGCGCCGGCGCTGGGTGTTACTCGTGACGGCTTGCGGGACGGGCGGTCAGCCGGGCAGCCTGAACGTGACGGACGGTCAGCCGGCCGGCGGGAGCGGGACGGGCGGTCAGCCGGGCAGTGTGAGCGGGGCGGACGGTCAGCTGGGCATCTTGAGCGTGACGGCGCTCTGGAGCAGCTCCGGAGCCGTCCAGGTGGAGCGGGTGCCCGCGTACGCGGTGCCGAAGTCGGCGGTGCCGAGCAGCATCTGCTTCTTCGTCCCGGTGGGGGCGGTGACCGGGGCGACGACTCCGGAGGGCACCTTGACGGTGACGGTGGTGCCGATGCGGTACGCGGTGACCTTGCCGTCCGCGAGCGCCTTGTCCCAGGCGGCGCGGCGCTGGAACTCGACGCCGGTGTCCTTCATGGTCTGGTTGACGATCGGCGCGCTGGGCGCGTAGAGGGTGCGGTAGGTGTCGAGGACCTGGTTGAGCACGGGGTAGAGGGTCCGGTCCTCGGCCAGGTTGGCCTGGTGGACGTAGTGCGGGCGGGGGTCGTTGGCCAGTACGTGGCGCAGGGCGGTCCGGGCCTCCTGCGGGACGATGTACTGGAGGTAGCCGGTGTTGACGTCGAGCGCGGCCGGCAGGCAGGTGGAGGTCCCCGGGTTGTCCTCGCAGGCGCCGCTGCCGCCGGCGGCGCGGCTGGTGTAGATCCAGTTGTACTCGTCGGCCATCTCGGCGTTGGTGCCCGTGTTGTAGTACACGTTCATCGGGTGCCGGGGGACGGTGAGGGCCGCGCCGACCGCCCGCTGGGAGGGCTCGCGGGAGTTGTCGCTGCCGGCCCACTTGACCCCGGTGTCGGCGAGGGCGCCGGCCAGGTTGGGGTTGTCCACAGGCTGCTGCGGTGCGGTCTTCAGGCCGGAGTGCTCGCCGGTGACGAGCTCGGTCCGGTCGGTGGTGATGCCCTTGGACGCGGCCCAGTTGTTGTTGTCGCGGATCTGGGCGGCGATGTCGGCGCGGCTCATGTACTGGACGGCGCCCTGGGCGTTCTTCGTGCACGTCCAGGGGACGACGGCGGTGTTCTGGACGCAGCCGAGGAAGGGGTGGGTGTAGGTGTGGTTCATCCAGCGGTACTTGGCACGGTCGGCGACGAGCTGGGCGGTCAGGGCGTCGGCCCCGCCGTTCTCGGCCTTCCACTCCTCGCCGGCGCCCCCGTTGAAGAGCATGTCGAGCTTGAAGTCCTTGGACGTCTGCCACTGCGCCGCGTACACGGCGTCGGCGGCGGTCATCCGGATGGTGCTCTCCTTGCCCTCGCCGCCCGCGCAGGCGTAGTCGCCCGGCGTGCAGTTCAGCTCCTTGTTCCAGCGGGCGTCGGGGGCGAAGACGTCGTCGACGTGGACCGCGAAGTAGTTGCGGCTCTGGCCGAGGTGGACCCCCTGGGTGAGCCAGTCGACGATGCCGCGGGCGAGCAGCCGGAACTGCTGCTGGTGCTGGTTGTAGCCGAAGGTGACGACCAGTTCGTTGCGCCCGTCGTGGCTGTACTGGCCGACGAGCGAGGCCCGTCCGGAGCCGACGGGGGCGTCGAGGTAGCTGGTGTAGCCGGGTCGCGGCTTGCCCATGAACCCGAAGCTCTCGGGGACGAGGGCGGAGTTGTCCTCGAAGGTGACCTGTCCGCCGAGGTAGGCGAAGGGTCCCGCCTTGCCGGCCGGGGTGACCGCGGCCTGGGTGCCGTCGAGCTGGCCGCTGTAGCCGCCGTTGTCGGTGTACTCCAGCCCGACGCCCGGGTGCGACCAGGTGTAGGCGTCGACCTGGCGGATCCCGTACGTCGTCTCGTACGCGGCGAGCGCGGCCATTTCGGCCGAGCCCTCGCCGAAGGGGTTCTCGTTCGGCAGGACGACGCCCTGGTACTTGGCGCGCGGCCGGCCGTCGAGGGTGTCGCTGAGGAACGCCGCGTTGATGACCGGGCGGCTCGCGCTGCCCAGCTCGACCCGGGTGTACGGGACTCCGGTGTCCCGGAGCTCCGCGGTGACCGCCTGGACCGAGCTGCCGCCGTCGTCGACGACGAGCACCTTCAGGTCGATCCGCGGTGCCTCGGCCGCCTGAGCGGACGCGGCGGGTACTGCCACGGACACCAGGGCTGCTGCGGCCATGACCGCGGCGAGCCTGTTCATCCGGTTCTTGTTGACCATTTCGGCCTTTCCCCCCGCAGGCATCCCTCGACACGGCCCATGGCGGACGGCCGGGCCGGGGAGGCTCTGTGGAAATCATGCAAAGGAACCCCGCGTCCCCTTGCGAGAGTGGACCGAGTCTCTCGGACCTCGTCAGGTCTAAGAGGCAAACCTGGAGCAGAGTCCACGGATGGGTGAACCTGGCGGCCCCTTGATCGAACAACTTGCCAAACCTTCGAGTGGCGTGCGGGCGAGCCCGTGCGCGTACGCTCATTTCTGGCGGCCGTCGGGCCCGAATACGATCGCTAC
The DNA here is from genome assembly GCF_055563995.1 of Streptomyces sp. NPDC029164. Lineage (NCBI taxonomy): Bacteria > Bacillati > Actinomycetota > Actinomycetes > Kitasatosporales > Streptomycetaceae > Streptomyces > Streptomyces sp. NPDC029164. Next base: position 189,231 of record NZ_JBVHWW010000009.1, read on the forward strand.
GGATGGCCGTCCACCCACTCGGCCCACACACACAAACGGAAGCGAGACTTCACCACCGTGACTGCTCTGACTCTCAGCACTGCCGGCGCGGCGACGCTCCGCGCCGACGCCCTCGTCGTCGGCGTCGCGAAGGGCCCCAAGGGCCCGTTGGTCGCCGCCGGCGCCGAGGCCGTGGACAAGGCGTACGACGGTAAGCTCGCCGGCGTCCTCGAAGCGCTCGGCGCCTCGGGCGCCGAAGGCGAGATCACCAAGCTGCCGGCTCCGGCAGGCCTCAAGGTCCCGGTCGTGCTGGCGGTGGGGCTCGGCTCCGTCCCGGAGAAGGACGAGTCGTTCGACGAGGAGGTGCTGCGCCGCGCCGCCGGCGCCGCCGCCCGCGCGCTGCACGGCACCAAGAAGGCCGCCTTCGCCCTCCCGCTGGAGGACGCCTCGGCCGTCACCGCCGTCGCCGAGGGCGCGCTGCTGGGCGCGTACGCGTTCACCGCCTACCAGGGCGGCGAGAACAAGGTCCGCAAGGAGGCCAAGGGCGCGGCCCCGAAGGCCCCGCTCGCCGAGGTGGCCCTGCTGGGCGCCAAGCCCCGCGACAAGGAGCACAAGGCCGCCGCCGAGCGCGCCGCGGTCGTCGCGGCCGAGGTCAACGTCGCCCGTGACCTGGTGAACACCCCGCCGAACGACCTGACCCCCGAGGCCTTCGCCGCGGTCGCCTCCGCGGCCGCGAAGGAGAACGGCATCAAGGTCCAGGTGCTGGACGAAAAGGCCCTGATCAAGGGCGGCTTCGGCGGCATCATGGGCGTCGGCAAGGGCTCCGAGAACCTGCCGCGCCTGGTGAAGCTCAGCTACACCCACCCGAAGGCGGAGAAGACCCTGGCCTTCGTCGGCAAGGGCATCACCTACGACTCGGGCGGCATCTCCCTGAAGCCGGCCGGTCACAACGAGACGATGAAGTGCGACATGGCCGGCGCCGCCGCCGTCTTCGCCTCCGTCGTCGCGGCCGCCAGGCTGGGCCTGCGCGTCAACGTCACCGGCTGGCTCGCGCTCGCCGAGAACATGCCGTCCGGCTCCGCCACCAAGCCCGGTGACGTGCTGCGCATGTACAGCGGCAAGACCGTCGAGGTCCTCAACACGGACGCCGAAGGCCGACTGGTCCTCGGTGACGCGCTGACCAAGGCCTCCGAGGAGAACCCGGACGCGATCGTCGACGTCGCCACCCTGACCGGTGCCATGGTGCTCGCCCTCGGCGACCGCACCTTCGGGATCATGTCGAACGACGACGCCTTCCGCACGTCGATCCACGAGATCGCCGAGGAGGTCGGCGAGTCCTCCTGGCCGATGCCGCTCCCCGCGGAGCTGCGCAAGACCATGGACTCCCCCACCGCCGACATCGCGAACATGGGTGTCCGGATGGGCGGCGGCCTGGTGGCCGGCCTCTTCCTGCAGGAGTTCGTCGGCGAGGGCATCACCTGGGCCCACCTCGACATCGCCGGCCCGGCCTTCCACGAGGGCGCCCCGCACGGCTACACCCCCAAGGGCGGCACCGGCTCGGCCGTGCGCACCCTGGTGCGGCTGGCCGAGCGCACCGCCACGGGCGACCTGGGCTGACGACCCCGATGTGAGACGTGACGCACCCCGGGGACCGGTCAGGGCCCGGGGTGCGTTCGGCTCATGGCGAAACACCGAGGAACCGTAGGTTTCTACGCATCGGTAACCCTCACCTCGGACAGAAGCTCCGTCCACAGTGCGGGCCCGGCGTCCCGCGTTCCCCCGACAAATGCGAAGATGGGTTCTCGGCAGGACAGGGCCCCCACCACAGGGCCGAAGAAACAAGCGGCCGATTACCAGCCGCCGCCCGGTCACAGAGGACCGGTGCCCGGCGCACATGCATGGAGGACGTGACGTGGCGAACGACGCCAGCACCGTTTTCGACCTAGTGATCCTCGGCGGTGGCAGTGGCGGTTACGCCGCGGCGCTGCGCGCATCCCAGCTGGGTCTGGACGTTGCCCTGATCGAGAAGAACAAGCTCGGCGGCACCTGCCTGCACAACGGCTGCATCCCCACGAAGGCTCTGCTGCACGCGGGCGAGATCGCGGACCAGGCTCGCGAGGCCGCCCAGTTCGGTGTCAAGGCCACTTTCGAGGGCATCGACATCGCGGGTGTCCAGAAGTACAAGGACGAGGTCATCTCGGGCCTGTACAAGGGCCTGCAGGGCCTGGTCGCCTCCCGCAAGGTGACCTACATCGAGGGAGAGGGCCGCCTCTCCTCCCCGACTTCCGTCGACGTGAACGGCCGGCGCATCCAGGGCCGCCACATCCTGCTGGCGACCGGCTCCGTGCCGAAGTCGCTGCCGGGCCTGAACATCGACGGCAACCGCATCATCTCCTCGGACCACGCGCTGGTCCTGGACCGCGTGCCGGAGTCCGCGATCGTCCTGGGCGGCGGCGTCATCGGCGTCGAGTTCGCCTCGGCGTGGAAGTCCTTCGGCTCCGACATCACGGTCATCGAGGGCCTCAAGCACCTCGTGCCGGTCGAGGACGAGAACAGCTCGAAGCTGCTGGAGCGCGCGTTCCGCAAGCGCGGCATCAAGTTCAACCTCGGCACCTTCTTCGACAAGGCCGAGTACACGGAGAACGGCGTCCGCGTGACGCTGGCCGACGGCAAGACCTTCGAGGCCGAGGTGCTCCTGGTCGCGGTCGGCCGCGGTCCGGTCTCGCAGGGCCTGGGCTACGAGGAGCAGGGCGTCGCGATGGACCGCGGCTACGTCCTGGTCGACGAGTACATGCAGACCAACGTGCCGACCATCTCGGCCGTCGGTGACCTCGTCCCGACCCTCCAGCTCGCGCACGTCGGCTTCGCCGAGGGCATCCTGGTGGCGGAGCGTCTGGCCGGTCTGAAGACCGTCCCGATCGACTACGACGGCGTCCCGCGCGTCACCTACTGCCACCCCGAGGTCGCTTCCGTCGGCATCACCGAGGCCAAGGCCAAGGAGATCTACGGTGCGGACAAGGTCGTGGCCCTGAAGTACAACCTGGCGGGCAACGGCAAGAGCAAGATCCTGAAGACCGCGGGCGAGATCAAGCTCGTCCAGGTCAAGGACGGTGCCGTGGTCGGCGTCCACATGGTCGGTGACCGGATGGGCGAGCAGGTCGGCGAGGCCCAGCTGATCTACAACTGGGAGGCCCTGCCGGCCGAGGTCGCGCAGCTCATCCACGCGCACCCGACCCAGAACGAGGCGCTCGGCGAGGCCCACCTGGCCCTGGCCGGCAAGCCGCTTCACTCCCACGACTAATCGTCACGGGCGCGACGACCACTTCCGCACTTTCGTTAGGAGCAACTGAAACCATGTCGGTTTCCGTAACCCTTCCGGCGCTCGGTGAGAGCGTCACCGAGGGCACTGTCACCCGCTGGCTGAAGGCCGAGGGCGAGCGCGTCGAGGCCGACGAGCCGCTGCTCGAGGTATCGACCGACAAGGTCGACACCGAGATCCCGTCGCCCGTCTCCGGCATCCTGGCCTCCATCAAGGTCGCCGAGGACGAGACCGTCGAGGTCGGCGCCGAGCTGGCCGTCATCGACGACGGTTCCGGTGCCCCGGCCGCGGCTCCGGCCGCCGAGCCGGCCGCCGCCCCCGTGGCCGAGGCCCCCGCCGCTCCGGCCCCCGTCGCCGAGGCCCCCGCGGCCCCGGCTCCGGTCGCCGAGGCCCCCGCCGCCGCTGCCCCGGCCGCGTCCGGCACCGATGTCGTGCTCCCCGCGCTGGGCGAGTCCGTCACCGAGGGCACCGTCACCCGCTGGCTGAAGCAGGTCGGCGAGTCCGTCGAGGCCGACGAGCCGCTGCTCGAGGTCTCCACGGACAAGGTCGACACCGAGATCCCCGCGCCGGTCTCCGGCACGCTGCTGGAGATCCGGATCGGTGAGGACGAGACCGCCGAGGTCGGCGCCGTCCTGGCCGTCATCGGTGCCGCCGGTGCCGCCCCCGCGGCCGCCCCGGCCGCCGCCGCCCCGGCTCCGGTCCAGGCCGCCGCTCCGGCCGCCGCCCCGGCTCCGGCCGTGGCCGCCCCCGCCGCTGCCGCCCCGGCTCCCGCTGCCGCCCCGGCCCCCGTGGCCGCCCCGGCCCCGGTCGCCGCTCCGGCCCCCGCGGCCCCGGCTCCGGTCGCCGCTCCGGCTCCGGTCGCCGCTCCCGCCCCCGCCGCCCCGGTCTCCGCCGGTGACGAGGGCGCGTACGTGACCCCGCTGGTGCGCAAGCTCGCCTCGGAGTCCGGCGTCAATCTGTCCACGGTCTCGGGCACCGGTGTCGGTGGCCGTATCCGCAAGCAGGACGTCCTGGCCGCCGCCGAGGCCGCCAAGGCCGCTGCCGCCGCCCCGGCGCCGGCTGCCGCTCCCGCCGCCAAGGCTCCGGCCGCCGCGGTGTCCGAGCTGCGCGGTCAGACGGTCAAGATGACCCGCATGCGCAAGGTCATCGGCGACAACATGATGAAGGCCCTGCACTCGCAGGCTCAGCTCAGCTCCGTGGTCGAGGTGGACATCACCAAGATCATGAAGCTGCGCGAGAAGGCCAAGGGCGCGTTCCTGGCCCGTGAGGGCGTCAAGCTCTCGCCGATGCCGTTCTTCGTCAAGGCCGCGGCCCAGGCGCTGAAGGCCCACGCGGTCGTCAACGCCCGGATCAACGAGGACGAGGGCACCATCACCTACTTCGACTCGGAGAACATCGGCATCGCCGTGGACTCCGAGAAGGGCCTGATGACCCCGGTCATCAAGGGTGCCGGTGACCTCAACCTGGCGGGCATCTCCAAGGCGACCGCCGACCTGGCCGCCAAGGTCCGCGGCAACAAGATCACGCCGGACGAGCTGTCGGGCGCGACCTTCACCATCAGCAACACCGGTTCGCGCGGTGCGCTGTTCGACACGGTCATCGTGCCCCCGAACCAGGTCGCCATCCTGGGCATCGGTGCCACGGTGAAGCGCCCGGTGGTCATCGAGACCGCCGAGGGCACCAACATCGGCATCCGCGACATGACGTACCTGACCCTGTCCTACGACCACCGCCTGGTGGACGGCGCGGACGCGGCCCGGTACCTCTCGGCCGTCAAGGCGATCCTCGAGGCCGGCGAGTTCGAGGTCGAGCTCGGCCTCTGAGCCGAACGGCTTGTAACCAGCCTCACTGTCGGCGCCCCCGTCCGGGATACTTCCGGGCGGGGGCGCCGCCGTATTGTCTACGCATCAGGCCCCGCATGACCCTGCACACCCACCAGGAGATGAAGCCCCGATGATCACCCCACCCGTCGTGCACTCGCTGCGCGAGCAGATCCGCGAGCACATCGTGGAGGGGATCGTCAGCGGGCGCTGGAAGCCCGGTGAGCGGATCGTCGAGCGCCGGATCGCCGTGGAGCTGGAGGTCAGCCAGACCCCCGTACGGGAGGCCCTGCGCGAGCTGGAGACCCTGCGGCTGATCGAGTCGGCGCCGAACAAGGGCGTGCGCGTACGGAACCTCTCCGCGGCCGACCTGGAGGAGATCTACCCGGTCCGGGCCGGCCTGGAGCAGATCGCGGCCGAGCTGGCCGCGCCGCGGCTGGCGGCCGACTGCACGGCCCTGGAACCGCACGTGGCGGCCCTGTGGGAGGCGGACCGCATCGAGGACGGCACGGCGCAAGTGCGGCACACGGTGGGCTTCCACCGGGAGATGGTGCGGGCGGCCGGGAACAGCGTGCTGCTGCACACCTGGGAGAGCCTGGGCATCGAGGTGTTCACGGCCCTGTCCATCCGCTGGCTGGGAACCGTCCAGAAGTCCTACGCCGAGGAGCACGAGGCCCTGGTCGAGGCGTTCCGCAGCCAGGATCCCGACATCGGTCTCCTCGTGAAGCGGCACGTCCTGGGGTGCGCTCCGAGGGCGTGAGCCGCCGCATTGCCCCCATTTGACCGGCACCGCGTGCCTTTCTTCATGGCACGCGGTGCCGACTTTCGCCAGATGGACGTTTCTTTGTCACTTTTATTTGATCGATCATCGATCAGCGATTTACAGTCGTCGCGGACCTCAACCAGGTCCACCGACCCTGTCCTGCCCGTCAGGGATTTTTTCACCACCTCTCCATTACCCGGAAGGCGGCGCACAGCGATGTCCGACCCCGTAGGAAAGCTTCCGAGCGAGCTCGACCAGCTCCCGGACCGCGACACCGAGGAGACCGCCGAGTGGGCGGCCTCCCTCGACGCCGTCGCCAAGGCCGCCGGTACACGCCGGGCCGAATACCTGCTGCGTCGCACCCTCCAGCACGCCGAGGCCGCCGGCCTCGCGCTCCCCAAGCTGCTGGAGACGGACTACGTCAACACCATCCCCACCGCCGCGGAGCCCGAGTTCCCGGGTGACGAGGCGATGGAAGCCAGGATCACCGCGTGGAACCGCTGGAACGCGGCCGCCATGGTGACCCGCGGCTCCAAGTACGGCGTCGGCGGCCACATCGCCACCTTCGCCTCCGCCGCGTGGCTGTACGAGACCGGCTTCCAGCACTTCTTCCGCGGGAAGGAGGCCGACGGATCGGGCGACCAGCTCTACATCCAGGGCCACGCCTCCCCCGGCATCTACGCCCGCGCCTTCCTCGACGGCCGGATCTCCGAGCAGCAGCTCGACAACTTCCGCCAGGAGGCCGGCGGCAACGGCCTGCCGTCCTACCCGCACCCGCGGCGCCTGCCGTGGCTGTGGGAGTTCCCGACGGTCTCCATGGGCCTCGGCCCGCTGTCCGCGATCTACCAGGCGCGCTTCAACCGCTACCTGCAGAACCGCAGCATCAAGGACACCGCCAACTCGCACGTCTGGGCCTTCCTGGGCGACGGCGAGATGGACGAGCCCGAGTCGACCGCCGCCCTGGCCCTCGCCTCCCGCGAGCAGCTCGACAACCTGACCTTCGTCATCAACTGCAACCTGCAGCGCCTCGACGGTCCGGTCCGCGCCAACTTCCGCGTGGTCCAGGAGCTGGAGGCCCAGTTCCGCGGCGCCGGCTGGAACGTCATCAAGTCGCTGTGGGGCTCCGCCTGGGACGAGCTGTTCCAGCTCGACACCACGGGCGCTCTGGTACGCCGCCTGCGCGAGGTACCGGACGCCCAGTTCCAGACGTACGCGACCCGCGACGTGGCCTACATCCGCCAGCACTTCTTCGGCGCCAACGCCGAGCTCGTGCAGCTGGCCGGTGTGCTCTCCGACGCGAAGATCGCCGAGTGCTTCCACAGCTCCCGCGGCGGCCACGAGCCCCGTAAGGTCTACGCCGCGTACAAGGCCGCCCTGGAGCACAAGGGCGCGCCGACGGTCATCCTGGCGCAGACCGTCAAGGGCTACACGCTGGGTGCCGGGTTCGAGTCGAAGAACGCGAACCACCAGATGAAGAAGCTGACGATCGACGAGTTCAAGGACATGCGTGACCTCCTTGGCCTCCCGATCCCGGACAGCGCCTTCGCCGACGGCCAGGTCCCGTACGGTCACCCCGGTGCGAACAGCCCCGAGGTGCAGTACCTGAACGAGCGCCGCGCGGCGCTCGGCGGCCCGGCCCCGGCCCGAAAGGTCAAGCAGGTCGCCCTGCCGGCTCCGGCCGACCGTTCCTTCGCCCCACTGCTCAAGGGTTCCGGCAAGCAGGAGATGGCCACCACCATGGCCTTCGTCCGCCTCGTCAAGGACCTGATGCGGGACAAGGAGACCGGCAAGCGCTGGGTGCCGATCGTCCCCGACGAGGCCCGTACCTTCGGCATGGAGTCCCTCTTCCCGTCGGCCGGCATCTACTCGCCGCTGGGCCAGACGTACGAGCCGGTCGACCGCGACCAGCTCATGTACTACAAGGAAGCCAAGGACGGCCAGATCCTCAACGAGGGGATCACCGAGGCCGGCGCCATGGCCGACTTCATCGCCGCCTGCACGTCGTACGCGACGCACGGCGAGCCGATGATCCCGTTCTACATCTTCTACTCGATGTTCGGCTGGCAGCGCACCGCCGACCAGATGTGGCAGCTCGCCGACCAGCTCGGCAAGGGCTTCATCGTCGGCGCCACCGCCGGCCGCACCACGCTGACCGGTGAGGGCCTCCAGCACGCGGACGGCCACTCGCACCTGATCGCGTCCACGAACCCGGCGTCGCTCAACTACGACCCGGCCTTCGCGTACGAGATCGCGGTGATCGTCAAGGACGGTCTGCGCCGGATGTACGGAGAGCAGCCCGAGGACGTCTTCTACTACCTGACGGTCTACAACGAGCCGAAGGTGCAGCCCGCGATGCCCGAGGGCGTCGAGGAAGGCATCCTCAAGGGTCTGTACCGCTTCAACACGGCGGCGGACCTGGCGGAGGCGGCCCCTGCCGCCGACGCGCCGAAGGTCCAGCTGATGGCCTCCGGTACGGCGATCCACTGGATCCTGGAAGCGCAGAAGCTGCTCGCCGCCGACTGGAACGTGTCGGCCGACGTCTGGTCCGCCACGTCCTGGGGCGAGCTGCGCCGCGACGCGCTGGAGTGCGACGAGGCACTGCTGCGCGGCGAGGTGCGCACCCCGTACGTCACCCGCGCGCTGGAAGGCGCCCAGGGCCCGGTCCTCGCCGTCTCCGACTGGATGCGTCAGGTCCCGGACCAGATCAGCCAGTGGGTGGAGCAGGACTACACCTCGCTGGGCACGGACGGCTTCGGTCTGTCCGACACCCGTGAGGGCGCCCGCCGCCACTTCGGTGTCGACGCCCAGTCGATCGTGGTGGCCGCGCTGGCCCAGCTCGCCCGCCGCGGCGAGGTGCCGGCGTCCGCCGTCAAGGAGGCCCGGGAGCGCTACGGCCTCTGAGGCTCCGAATGACCGCCGGAAGGCCGGTGTCCACCCCCCGCGGGGGTCGGACACCGGCCTTTCGCCGTATGAGCGGTGGCGGCGCGGGGGCGCACCCGTGATGCTGGAGCGGTGATGGACGAGACGGAGTTCTGGGAGATCGTGGACCGCACCCGCGAGGCCGCCGACGGCGACCCCGAGGAGCACGCCGAGCTGCTCGTGGAGCGGCTGGCCCAACTCGACCCGGACTCCGTCCTCGACTTCGCGCGGCACTTCGAGTCGCGCTACAACCGGGCGTACACGTGGGACCTGTGGGGTGCGGCCTGGGTGCTGCTCGACGGGGCGAGTGACGACGCCTTCGACTACTTCCGCTGCTGGCTGATCGGGCAGGGGCGGGAGGTCTTCGAGGGCGGGGTGCACGATCCGGACCATCTCGCGGAGCTGCTGGGCGAGTTCGACGAGGAGATCGACGGGGACGGCGAGGAGCTGGGGTACGCGGCCGACGAGGCGTACGAGCAGCTGACCGGGGCGGTGGCACCGGATCTGGGCGTCCCGCTGCAGGCGGCGGAGCCGGAGGGCACCCCGCTGGACTTCGAGAACGAAGCCGTGCTCGCGGAGCGCTTCCCCCGGCTGTGGGACCGGTTCCGCGCCTGATCAGTAGTGGGTGCCGCCGTCGATGCGGATCTCCGTACCGGTGATGAAGGCGCCGTCCTCGGAGCCCAGCATCGCGACGACGCCGGCCACGGTCTCGGGGCCGGCGAAGCCCTGGCCGAGGGCCGGGGCGAGCTTGGCGAACAGGCTCCAGTCGGTGTCCTCGGGCAGGCCGGGACCGTTGCCGGTGGTCATGCCGGACTCGATGGAGCCGGGCGCGACGCAGGTGAAGCGCAGGCCCCGCTTGCTGTACTCGGCGGCCAGCGCGTGGGTCATGGACTGGATGGCGCCCTTGCTGGCCGCATAGGCGGACATGTAGGGATGCGCGAAGGACGCCGAGGTGGAGCTGAAGTTCACGACGGCCGGCCGGTCGCCCGCCAGCAGGGCCGGGAGCGACTCGCGGATCATCAGGAAGGTGCCGGTGAGGTTGACCCCGATGACCTGGTTCCACAGGTCGAGGGTGGTCTGGTGGGTGTGCGCGGAGCGCAGGATGCCCGCGGCGTTGACGAGTACGTCGATCCCGCCGAGGGCGAGGGTCGCGGCGGCCACGCCCTCCTTGACCGCGTTCTCGTCGGATATGTCGAGGACGGCGGTGGTGAGCCGGTCCTGGTGGCCCTCGGCGGCCGCGCGGTCGGCGGTGACCTTGAGGCCGGCCTCGCTGACGTCCACGGCGTGGACCAGGCCGCCCTCGGCGAGGATGCGGTGGACGGTGGCACGGCCGATGCCGGAGCCGCCGCCGGTGATGAGGACACGACGTCCTTCGTAACGGTTCATGGCGCGAGCGTACCGAGGGCATGGCACGTTTTGCCATGCTGTCGGTAAATGTCATTACCCTGGGCTGCGGGAGGTTACGCTTCACCCCGTGAGATCCCCTCGTCCGTACTCTCCCCAGGCCGGCCCCGGAGCCCAGTCGCTGACCGAGCGCCGCAAGGCCGCCACCCAGCTCGACATCGCCCGCGCCGCCTGCGAACTGTTCGCCGAACACGGCCCCGACGGCACCACCGCCGAGGACATCGCCCACCGCGCAGGGGTGGCGCTGCGCACCTTCTACCGCTACTTCCGCAACAAGCAGGAGGCGGTGGCACCGCTGCTCGCGGGCGGCGGGGACGCCTGGCGCGCACTGCTGGCCGAGGAGGACCCCGGCACGCCCCTCGCCGAGGCGCTGGAACGCGCCGTCACCCGGTCACTGAGCGGCCCGCAGGCGGTCGAGGAGGGCCTGGAGGTGACCCGCGGACTGCTGCGCGCGGCGGCGGGGGACCAGGCCCTGCGGGCGGTCTGGTACCGCGTGAACCAGGACTCCGAGGAGCACCTGGTCCCGGTGATCGCCCGGCTGGCCGGGCCGGAGGCCGATCCGCTGGAGGTCCGGCTGCTCGCCGCGGCGGCCACGGACGCGATCCGCGTCGCGCTGGAGCTGTGGTCGACCACGGACGCCCCCGTCTCGGGCGCCGGCTCGCCCGCCGAACTCGCGGTCCGCTGCCTGCGCGACCTCACAGGCGCGATGCCCCTGCTGCGCTGAGTTCAGCGCGACAGGGGCATCGGCCCGGGCCCGCGGCCCTACATGTCGTACGCGTCGTACGTGCCGTGTGCGTCGTACGTGCCGTGTGCGTCGTACGTGTCGTGTGTGTCCTGGTCGGTCTCAGTGGCCGCCCCAGCCGCTGCCGCCGCCGTTGCCGCCGTCGCCACCACGACCGCCGCTCCAGCCGCCGCCACCACCGTCGCCGCCGTTGCCGCCGTCACCACCGCGGACGCCGCCCCACCCGCCGTCGCCGCCGTTGCCGCCGTCACCGCCGCGACCGCCACCCCAGTTGCCCCAGTCGTGGTGGCCCCAGTCGCCGTTGCCGCCGCGGCCGGAGTCGTTCCAGTTCGAGTCACGCCAGTTCGAGTCGTTCCAGTTGTTCCAGTGGTGACGTCCGCCGTTGCCGCCGACTCCGCCGTCGTCCCAGCACCAGCTCGGACGGTCACGCCAGTCCCGGTTACAGCATTCGTCCCAGCGCCCGTCGCGCCAGTTGTTGTCCGAGCACCTCCAGCTGCCACCCCCACCCCCCGCGGGGGTGCTCGCCGACGCGCTGGCGACCGGCATCAGGCCGATCGTGAGTCCGGCCGCCCCCGCCAGGCATGCTGCAACGATCCTTCGGCGCATCTTCATGCACCTCCGTACGTGTCTCGCTTATACGGCATTTAGGTTATTCCACCCTCGCCCCGCCCCTGCTGCCCTGTCAAAGGGAAAGGCCCCCCGCCGCTCTCCGTGGAGAGTGGCGGGGGGCCTCCCATCAGGCATGACGCTCGTTTGCGAGCGGTCGCGACCTAGAGGTCGAAGTACATCTCGAACTCGTGCGGGTGCGGACGCAGTGCGATCGGGGCGATCTCGTGCGTGCGCTTGTAGTCGATCCAGGTCTCGATCAGGTCGGGGGTGAAGACACCGCCGGCCAGGAGGTACTCGTGGTCCTCCTCCAGGGCCTTGAGGACCGCGTCCAGGCTGGTCGGGACCTGCGGGACGCTCGCGTGCTCGTCGGGCGAGAGCTCGTAGAGGTCCTTGTCGATCGGCTCCATCGGCTCGATCTTGTTCTTCACACCGTCGAGGCCCGCGAGGAGCAGCGCCGAGAAGGCGAGGTACGGGTTCGAGGACGGGTCCGGCGCGCGGAACTCGACGCGCTTGGCCTTCGGGTTCGAGCCCGTGATCGGGATGCGCATGGCGGCGGAGCGGTTGCGCTGCGAGTACACCATGTTGACCGGCGCCTCGAAGCCCGGCACCAGGCGGTGGTAGGAGTTCACCGTCGGGTTGGTGAACGCGAGCAGCGACGGGGCGTGCTTGAGGATGCCGCCGATGTAGTACCGGGCGGTGTCCGACAGGCCCGCGTAGCCGGCCTCGTCGTAGAACAGCGGGTCGCCGTTGGCCCACAGCGACTGGTGCACGTGCATGCCCGAGCCGTTGTCACCGAAGATCGGCTTCGGCATGAAGGTCGCGGTCTTGCCGTTGCGCCAGGCGACGTTCTTCACGACGTACTTGAAGAGCATCAGGTCGTCGGCCGCGGCCAGCAGCGTGTTGAACTTGTAGTTGATCTCGGCCTGCCCACCGGTGCCGACCTCGTGGTGCTGGCGCTCGACCTGGAGGCCCTGGGCGTCCAGCTCGAGGGAGATCTCGGCGCGCAGGTCGGCGAAGTGGTCGACCGGGGCTACGGGGAAGTACCCACCCTTGTAGCGGACCTTGTAACCACGGTTGTTCTCCTCGGAGCCCGTGTTCCAGGCGCCGGCCTCGGAGTCGATGTGGTAGAAGCTCTCGTTCGCGGTGGTCGCGAAGCGCACGCTGTCGAACACGTAGAACTCGGCCTCGGGGCCGAAGTACGCGGTGTCGGCGATGCCGGTGGAGGCGAGGTACGCCTCGGCCTTCTTCGCCACGTTGCGCGGGTCGCGGCTGTAGGCCTCACCCGTGATCGGGTCGTGGATGAAGAAGTTGATGTTGAGCGTCTTGTCCTTGCGGAACGGGTCCAGGCGCGCGGTGGTGATGTCGGCGCGCAGCGCCATGTCGGACTCGTGGATCGCCTGGAAGCCGCGGATGGAGGAGCCGTCGAAGGCGAGCTCCTCCGCCGGGTCGAACGCCCGCGCCGGGATGGTGAAGTGCTGCATCACACCAGGCAGGTCGCAGAAGCGGACGTCGACGAACTTGACGTCGTTCTCCTCGATGTACTGCTTCACTTCGTCGGCGTTCTGGAACATCCAACTCCTCCTACTCCCGGCCCCGGGGCAGGGCGGGCTTTATAGCTCGTGGTGCGTCAGTGCGGTGCCGCACGCTGACCCGACCATAAGCACAAGGGATTTCTCAAGCATGACCCATTTGTTTCGCACAAGTTAACCAGGGTCCCGCCGGAGTGCCGTGAGGCGCCACCGGTACCGTGGTCGGGTGGACAACAGACAGGCAATCGGATCCTGGCTCTCCGGCCCCCGCGCGGCCGCCGAGGAGATGGGCGTCGACTTCGGCTATCCGGGTCAGCGGCTCGGCCTGCCGCAGCAGGGACCCGGCTCGGTGGCACGTTTCGGGCGCCGGCTCGGCGCCGTCGCGATCGACTGGATCGGCTGCCAGCTCATTGCGTACGGGCTGATCACGGGCGGAAACGTGGCCGCGGCGGGCAACTGGACCCTCTGGCTCTTCCTGGCCCTGAGCGTCCTGACGATCGGCACCGTGGGCTTCACCCCCGGCAAGCGGATCCTCGGCCTCCGGGTGATCTCGGAGAACGGCGGCCGCCTCGGCGTCGGCCGGGTGCTCCTGCGCACGCTGCTGCTGGCCCTGGTCATCCCGGCGCTGATCTGGGACCGGGACGGCCGCGGCCTGCACGACCGGCTGGCCCGCGCCGTCCAGGTCCGCATCTAGGACCTCGGAGCACACGACGACACGGGGGCGGGGGGGGGGGGGGGGGGGGGGGGGGGGGGGGGGGGGGGGGGGGGGGGGGGGGGGGGGGGGGGGGGGGGGGGGGGGGGGGGG